>CALLKF010000127.1 GCA_938008535.1 uncultured Saprospirales bacterium
TTTTACTGTGTGACCGCGGCACGAATCGAACGTGCGACCGACTGCTTAGAAGGCAGTTGCTCTATCCCCTGAGCTACGCGGCCAAATACTTAAATTGCAAATAAATATGTGGAAATTTGCAAACTTTCTGTCAATTGGAGTGCAAAGATATTCTTAAATTGCTTAATTTCCCAAAAAAATAGATAAATTTTATGTCAACAAACAATGTTAAGATAGAAGATTCGTGGATGTCGGTTTTGAAGGATGAATTTGAAAAGCCATATTTTAAAGAATTAAAGCAATTTTTATTAACTGAGAAAAATGCCGGAAAAATAATTTATCCAGCTGGTTCATTGATATTTAATGCATTCAATTCCACTCCTTTTGACAAAGTTCGCGTGGTGATTCTTGGTCAAGATCCTTATCACGGCGAAAATCAAGCGCATGGTTTATGCTTTTCTGTCCAACATGGTGTGAAGCCACCACCGAGTTTAGTGAATATTTATAAAGAATTAAAGAGCGATGTGAATTTTGAAATTCCAACGCATGGAAATTTACAAAAATGGACAACACAAGGTATATTTTTATTAAATGCAATTTTAACCGTAGAAGCCAACCAACCTGCATCGCATCAAAAAAGTGGCTGGCAAGAATTTACGAATGCTGTAATTGAAAAATTATCTAAAGAAAAACAAGGTTTAATCTTTTTACTTTGGGGCAACTTTGCACAACAAAAAGCCGTTTTAATTGATGAAACTAAACACACTATTTTGAAAGCTGCGCATCCATCGCCGTTTTCTGCATATAATGGCTTTTTGGGTTGTAAGCATTTTTCTAAAACAAATGAAATTTTAAAAGCTAAAGGTGAAGAAGTGATTGATTGGCAGATTTAGTATAAAACACTGATTTAACCGTATTCATAAATTGATAATTTATATGTGCTTTTGTTTTAGCGATAATACTTAACTTTACAAAAAAAATATTTTTATGCAAAAAACATTCGGAATTATTGCATCTGTTTATGGTATGTTAGCTGTAGTTTTGGGTGCGTTTGGCGCGCATGCATTAAAAACAAAACTCGATGCTTATCATCACACTATTTATGAGAAAGCTGTAAGTTATCAATTTTATCATGTCATTGCATTATTTGCTGTAGTATTTTTAGCTGCTAAACTAGAAACTAAATCAGTAAGCTTGGCTGGATATTTTTTCAGTACAGGCATTTTGTTTTTTTCTGGTTCCTTATATTTATTAGCAACGTCTGAAATATTAGGTATTCAATCCTTAACATCTATACTTGGACCAATTACGCCAATAGGTGGTTTGTGTTTTATTATCGGTTGGATATTATTACTAATTTCTTTTACAAAATTGTAATACTTGAAACTAAATTTCTACAAATAACGTTGAAACACGTACACACACATTTTTTATGAAAAATCTATTTACTTATTTCTTAATATTTATTACTTATACCTTAAATGCGCAACCACCACAAGGTTTCAGTAGTCCACCACCAGCAATTGGAAGAATAACAGGAAAGATTTTAGATGCGGCAAAAAATACACCTTTAGAATACTCATCTGTTACCATTCAAAATTTAAGAGATTCAACAAAAATATTTGGTGCTTTAGTAGATGAAAAAGGTTTTTTTGAAATAACATCGATTCCATTAGGTGCCTATAAATTAACGGTTTCTTTTGTTGGATATTCTGATTTTGTAAATGAAAAAGTATTAGTGGTTCCACCAGATAAATTAGATGTAAATATTGGAACTATAAAAGTAGCAGAAGATTCTAAAGTATTGAGTGAAGTTCAAATTTCTGGCGAAAAAGCAATGATGACGGTGAACGCAGAAAAGAAAGTTTTCAATATCGAAAAGAATACTATGGCTGCTGGTGGCTCTGCAATAGATGCATTGAAACAAGTACCTGTGGTAAATGTTGATCAGGATGGAAATTTAGAAATGCGTGGTTCCGGAAATATAAAAATCTTTATTAATGGCAGACCTTCTGGAATTACTGCAAATAATACAAAAGCGATTTTGGATGCCATTCCATCTTCGCAAATTGAAAGCATTGAAGTCATCAATAATCCTTCAGCAAAATATGATGCTGAAGGTGAAGTTGGTATCATCAATATCGTTTTAAAGAAAAACACGAAAGTTGGTTTAAATGGCAATGTAACGGTTGGTTACGGCACCAAATATGATGCAAATACTGGTGTTTCCATCAATTTTAGAAAAAACAATATTAGCTTTTCTACTTCTTATAATTTCAGGTTTACAGAATCATATTTCAAAGGAAATAGTTCGCGCTATAATTATTTTCCAAATCAACAACCGTTTTACTTAAACACCAATGATTATGGAACTTTCAAGAATTTTGCCAACACGATTAACACAAATTTAGATGTAAATATTAAAGAAAAAAGTTCGATGAATTTCAGTGTTTTGTTTAGCGAATCAACTGGAAAAAACAAATCGAAAAACAACACTGATTTTTTAGATTCATTTGCAACCTACTTAAGTTCGTACAACAGATATAGCGACACTAGAAGTCAAAATTATAGCGCTGAAGTAAATTCATCGTATCGTAGATTTTTCAAAGACAACTCTAATGATTTGGTGTTGTCTGGAAATTATTCATACTCTTATGACAACTCAAAACCAACCTACACACAAAAAAATGTCGATATAAATGATGTTGAAAATTCTATCGTTTCTTTATTACAAAACAATATTTCAAAAAGCGTTTTGCATTCAACATTTGCGCAAGCTGATTATGTGCAACCAATCAATAAAATAAAGTCGAAAATTGAAATTGGTTATCGTTTCAATTATCGCGATTATGAAAATGAATTGTATGCAGATTCAATTAACACAGCACAACAAGTTATTTTTGACAGTTCTATTTCCAATAAATACAAATACAAAGAAATGATCAATGCTGGTTATTTTATTTTTGGTGGTACGATAAAAAAGATTGCGAATTATAAACTTGGTGTGCGTTTAGAAAACACTAATATTTCTATTTTTCAGCAAGTTGGAAATCAAGCTAACAAGCAAAAATATTTCGATTATTTTCCATCAGCATCGTTATCTTTTAATTTAAAGAAAAACCAATCGTTGAGTGTTTCTTATAGCAAACGAATCAATCGTCCGCGACCAGAACAATTAAACCCATTTGGAAATTACAGTGATCCATATAATATTTTAACTGGAAATCCGAACATGAAACCTGCATACACGCATGCACTTGAGTTGACACATGTTAAAACGTTTGTCTTAAAACCAGCTAAAAAAGATTCTACTTTTCAGCGTAGTATTTTCTTTACTACAACCGTTTATTATCGATATTCATACAATGTATTCACGCGTTTCAGAACTGTTGATTCACTGGGTCGCTCTATTGTAAACTTCGATAATTTAAATAACGGAACCAATATTGGTGTTGAATTTACCAATAAAACAACACTGTTCAGATGGTGGAATTTTATTTTATCAGCTAACTTATTTCAAAATAAAATCAATGGAAATATTCCGAATGGTGAAGCAGATGCAAGCACGAATAGCTTTCAATATAATTTACGCATGATGAATAATTTTACGATTACACCAAAAGCATCGCTGCAATTTATGGTGATGTATAGAAGTAAAATTAAATTTTTACAAGGTGAAATTACGCCAATGGTATTTGCGAATTTGGGTTTTCGATATGATTTCTTAAAAGACAATAAAGCAAGTATTACGTTGAATGTAAGCGATGTTTTTCACACGCAATATTTTGGTGTATCATCGAAAGGCACTTATTTTGATGGCAATGTAAAACGTTTTTGGGAAAGCACAGTTGGCAATATTGTATTTACTTATAAATTCGGAAAATCAGAAAATAAACCACAAATGCCTAAGCAAAAGAAATCAAACTTTGAAGATGCTGGTGGCGTTGATGGTGGTGGTTAGAATAGTCGTGAGTTATGAGTAGTAAGTGTAGTAAATTAGAATTTAGTATTTCTGATTTAGAATTTTATTTCTATTTACCAAACTTCAATCGTTGCAGCAACTGATAAAAGTCTTTATCTTTTTTATATTTTGAAAAATATGGATCCGTATTCATGTAGCTAAAATATTTGTAATTTTTTACAAAGAACTTAAATTTTCCAGCTTCTTCTAAATTCTCAGTCATCTTTTTATCATTGTCTTCTGCGGCGTATGTTCGTGCAACTTCATAGTATGCTCTACCTTTTGCTTCATCGCTAATCATCATTGTTTGATAAAAATCTTTGCGTGCTCCTTTAAAATCTTCCATTGTCAACTTGCAAATTCCTCTATCAATATAATAATTCGGATTGTAGTTAATTAAACTAATTGCATTATCATAAAACTGAATGGCAACCGTATAATTTTTCTGTTTAAAGAGTGTTTTTGCCAAATAAAAAAAAGCTTTATCATCTTTTGGATCCATTTGTGTTGCTTTCAATAAATCTTTGTAGGCAACATCTAAACTATCCATCAACATTTTTACAATACCTCTATTTCTATATGCCAATTCGAAATTTGGATTAATAGCAATCGCTTTATTAAAATCTTTTTCAGCCAACGCCAAATCTATCATAGATGCTGCTGCAACATTTTGGTTGCTATATCTGCATGCACCACGATTGTTAATTGCTAAGTAAAAGTTAGAATCAATTTTTATAGCTCTATTAAAATCTTTTACTGCTTGATCGTAATTATCATTATAAAAATAACACATACCACGCATGTTATAATATTCTCTGGATGTATCGTTTCCTGCAATGATGCTATTAAAATATCGAACCGCAGTAGCATAATCTTTTTTCTCGTAACACATAATTCCTAACGTTTCTAAAGCTGGAACATAATTTGGATTTATTTTTAAAACCTCATTGAACTTAATTTCTGCAATTTCGTACTGTTTATCTTTATAAAATGCAAATGCTCGCCAATACAATGCATCTACATCTTTTGGATTTTCAGTGATATAATTATTTAACGTAGAAATAGCTGCTTTATATGATTTCTGAGAAATCTGAAGTTTGGCAAATTCTATCTGTGGTTTATCTGCACCAAATGAACCAACAACTTTAAATGTAAAAACTACAAAAGCAGTAAATTTGATAAAATTTTGAGAAAATGGAAAAGTGAAATTTGTTTTTTTATGTAAAAATTGATTCATGGTAACTCATAGTTCTTTTTGGTACTCAATAATAGAAAAATCTTTTTTGTTAATTCGCTTAAAATGTCCACTATTGTTTATACTAATCACTTCATAATCTAATGGCACCTTAATAAACACTTTTACAGGATTTAAAATACCTTTTGTCCATTCCAATTCAACTTTATTTCCTGTTAAAAATATGTTTTCAATTTCTGTGCCAGAAAAAAAATGACCACTGGTACCTGCAATTGCAAATGGCGAATATCCAACAGTTAGCAAACATTTTGACGTATGTTTTTTTATTTCTATATTTTTGTCACCTTTTACTAACTCTTGCGAAACATTATCAAAAAATAAATTATTCGGCAACTTGTACATTTTTGCACTATCACTTGTGTTGATGAGCACTATATAATATTTATCATTAATTCTAAAATTAATGATGTAAAATTCGTTTGAGTAATTTACTTGCACATCTTGAATAGCCATTAACGGAAAAATAGACTTGTACAAAACCAATGTTTCTGCATCGTATTCGCTAATATTATCTGATGTAAACAATAAATGACCAAACAATAAATTGGCTAACAACAACGAATATTTTTCTTCAAAAGATAAGGTGGTTTTGTTTTTTCGCAAAATAAAAACATCAGGATCGTTCCAAAACCATTTTCCGGAAAGATGTCTTCTGTTGATAGTGTTATGAATTGCATTCAGTGTTGAAGGTCGCTCACGTGCACGAGCCCATTTCAACAACTTAAAATCCCAACTTAAATGAATATCTGGACCAATTCTGCAATAATCAGTTGTTCCATTTGCAGCCAACAATGGCACACCACAACCTAAAATCATTTTGTCGCCAACACATTCGCGCAAAAACTGCATGGCTTCGTACATAATTTGTCCACGCGATTTTCCGTTGCGTGCAACCAACGCAGTTCCATACAAAAAATCTAATTTAACCAAATCAAAATTCCATTCGTTTAAAATAGTGTGAAATACTTTTTTTAAATAATCTCGTACTTCATCTAAATAAAAATCCAATGCATAAAACCAATAACTCCAAGCTGGATTGAATCCAATTTTTAAAAATTTACCAGTTGCATCTTTTAAAATCCAATGTGGTTTTTCTTTCACTATAAACGAATTATGTTCACATGCAAAAGGTGCCAGCCACAAACCTGCTTTAATATTTTGATGGTGAATCTTCTCAACCATATTTTTTAAACCATTCGGAAATTTATGATTAAAATTAAGCCAATCACCTACTGATTTTTGCCAACCATCATCTATTTGAAAAATTTCAATTGGCACATTATTATTGACAAATGCATCGATATTGTCTTGTATAATTTTTTCAGAAATATTAGTGTAATAATAGTACCAACTCGTCCAACCAATGGCTGGTTTTGCATTAATTTGTTTTAAATTTTGTAAGTGAAAATACGATTGAAAACATATAAACTCAAAATGTTCGCAGCTATAAAAATCAAGTAATGTAGTGCTTTCTTCAATTATCAAACCTTTACAATCTTTTTGAATAGTTAATTTATTTTCATTTGTATGGTGTTCAAAAATTGTGTAGCCATTATCATCATTTAAAGAACCTAAAAAATATATTTTTCTTTTTGGTAGTTTAATGTATGTATACGTAAAACTGTGAACTACGCCTTTTTTGTTTTTGTACGAATAAAACAAACCATCACCATAAGCTTCACCAATCGCTTTAATTCCACGACGCTGTGCCTTTAGCTTTTCTGTTTTTGTAAACAACTTCGTTTCTGTCCATGATTGAAAACCATTGCAAAAAACATTGTTGGTGTCTTTGTATTCAAAGGAAGTTTCAATATAAAAATCAACTAATTCTATTTTATTTTTTGGATAAATAACTGAATGATATCGTTTTCCATCTTCAGCATCTTCTAATAAAAATTCAATTTTCAAGTGTTCATTTTCAAAAACAGAAAAATCAGCTGACTCAATCCTGTTTATTTGTTCTTGACTTTTGTAAATTAATGTGTAGCGCTGGAATTGCATGTTAGTTAAATAAATATCCTACGTGACTTGTTTTATAACATAATTATAAATTCCAAGGATTAATCACATCTAATCCATGAATATTATTAAAATCAGAAGTATTACGAGTTACCAGTGTAAGTTGGTGTACTATTGCTATTGCTGCAATAATGGCATCAGGTAATTTTACTTTATTTTGTTGGCGAATAAGAATAGTTTGTTTTACAATTTCTTCATTAATAGAATCAAAAATTGTAGCCATTTGTACAAACTCTTCTAACAATAATTTTTCTTGTACAGTAATGATAGTACTTGCAAATAATTCTATACGAGTTACAACAGATATGAAAGGTTCTGTATTTGATAAAAGTGTTATACCTTTTTGTGGAAGTTTTGAGTTGAAAAAATCTATAACGGTATTCGTGTCAAGTAAGTACATTAAAAAAAATTAATATTGTTTATTTAAACGTTCGTCCCATTCATCACGCGTTTTAGCAACTTGTTCTCTTAATGATTCCGCAGTTTTATCACTCAAAATACCTAAAAAATTAGCCATAGATTGTGTTTTATTTTTTTTTACCAATCCTTCATTTTTGCTATAAGCCAAAATTTCAATTTCTTTACCAATATAATCTTCAGGTATTGTTAAAGACACTTGAATTGTATTTTTATCTGGAACTATTACTGTTCGTATCATATCATTTATATTTACAACTTTAAATGTAACAAAAAATTATTAAAAATGATTTATTCCAAATGTGATTAATCATTAAGTTTCAAAGTTTTTTAATTCTACCAACTTTACTAACTTGCAGACAAATTTACAAAAAATGAGCACAAGAGATTGCATACAAAACAAAAATGATTAGTCATAAATTCTATCTACTCCATTAATAACAATAAAAAATACAGATAAAATGTCAATCAAAAATATAACGGTTATCGGTTCAGGAACTATGGGAAACGGTATTGCACATGTTTGCGCACAATTTGGCTATAACGTTTCGCTAGTAGATATTGCTCAAGCAGCACTCGATAAAGCCATTGTTACCATTACAAAAAATCTCGACCGACAAGTACAAAAGCAAACACTTACAGAAGAACAAAAGCAGCAAACACTTGCAAATATTAAAACATTTACGTCTGTAAAAGATTGCGCACCAAACAGCGATTTAGTGATTGAAGCTGCTTCTGAAAATTTTTCAATCAAAGAAAAGATTTTTAAAGAACTAGATGAGATTTGTGCACCACATTGTATTTTGGCAAGTAATACTTCTTCTATTTCTATTACAAAAATTGGTGCGGTTACTAAGCGTCCAGATAAAGTAATTGGTATGCATTTTATGAATCCAGTTCCAGTGATGAAACTGGTAGAAGTCATTCGTGGTTATGCTACATCTTCTGAAACAAATGCATTGGTTTTTGACGTTTCAAAAAATCTGCAAAAAATTCCTGTTGAAGTTAATGACTATCCAGGTTTTGTTGCCAACCGTATTTTAATGCCTATGATAAACGAAGCGATTTACACGTTGTATGAAAATGTAGCTGGTGTTTATGAAATTGATACGGTGATGAAATTGGGCATGGCGCATCCGATGGGTCCGCTCCAACTGGCTGATTTTATTGGCTTAGACGTTTGCTTAGCAATTCTGCGTGTATTGCATGATGGCTTTGGAAATCCTAAATATGCACCTTGTCCGTTGCTGGTAAATATGGTCACTGCAGGTTACTTAGGTGCAAAAAGTGGCGAAGGTTTTTATAAATACGAAGCAGGCAGCAAAGAATTAGTAGTGAGTAAAATGTTTACAAAATAATGCTTCGTTAAACTCAGCATGACAAGTTCGACAACTATAAATCTTACAAAAAAAAACAATAAAAGCACTTAAATGAAATCACAATACTTTACAGAAGAACACGAATTATTCAGAGACAGCGTTAAGCAATTTGTTGCAAAGGAAATTGCACCTTTCGGAAATCAATGGGAAAAAGACGAAAAGATTCCACGAGATTTATTTGTAAAATTAGGTGAACAAGGTTTTCTTGGTATCAATCACGATGAACAATCTGGTGGCTCAAAAGCTGATATTTTTTATACGTGTGCTTATTTGGAAGAGTTGGCGAAAAGCAATTACGCAGGTGTTTGTGCTGCGGTGAGTGTGCATCAATACATGGCAACCAATCATATTGCAGAAGCTGGTAGCGATGAATTGAAAGAGCGTTTTCTAAAACCATCAATTGAAGGAAAAAAAGTAGGTGCGATTGCGGTGACCGAACCATTTGGTGGCTCAGATGTGCAATCGATGCGCACAACTGCAACGAAAGACGGCGATCATTATATCATCAATGGTTCTAAAACATTTATCACCAATGGTCATTTCTGCGACTTTGTGGTGGTAGCTTGTAAAACTGATTTAAATGCAGGCATCAACGGCATCAGCTTAATTGTGGTGGAACGCGGAACGCCTGGCTTCTCTTCTACTCAGCTCAAAAAAATTGGTTGGCATTCTTCTGACACTGGCGAATTGGCTTTTGATAATGTGCGCGTGCCTATTTCTAATATTGTTGGCAAAGAAGGCATGGGTTTTTTCTATATCATGGAAAGTTTCCAGTTAGAGCGTTTGGTGGCTGGTATTTTAGGTGTTGGTGGCGCCGAAGCTTGCCTGGAAGAAACGCTGAAATACATGAATGAGCGCGAAGCATTCGGCAGACAAATTAAAAAATTCCAGGTGCTGCGCCACGATATGGTTCAATTATATACGGAACTGGAAGCCGGAAAACAAATGACCTACAACGCATGTTGGCTGTACCAAAACGGCGAAATTCCGGTGAAGGAATGTTCGATGGTGAAATTGTATATGACGGAACTCGGCAATAAAATAGTCGATAAATGTCTGCAGATGTTTGGTGGCTATGGCTATATGGAAGATTTTCCAATTGCACGTGCATACCGCGATGCGCGTGTGGGCACTATAGTTGGTGGCACCACGCAAATTATGCGCGAAATTTTATCTAAAATAATTATTGATGATGTTCGTTATAAGAAAGTATATTCTAATCCTGAAGAAATAAAATCTGCCTCCACGACTGCTGCGCCTGAAAAAAATTGGGGCAATCCGCAGACAGCGAAAGAAATAATTCTATCGATTCCATTGCGTATTAAAAAAGATAAAGCAACAACTTATTCTACGGTTTTTCAATTTGATATTGCAGGTGACACCGGTGGACAGTACACGCTTCATGTGAAAGACGGCGAAGCGAAAGTAGAAGAAGGTTTGAATGGCGATGCTGAATGTGTGATTACGACTGACGCTAAAACGTACGAAGATATTGAATTAGGCAGAATGGATCCGACGATGGCGTTTATGGGTGGCCAAATTCGTGTAACTAATATTGCTGCTATGATGCAGTTTGCGAAGATGTTTCATAGAGTGTAATTTTCCTCACAGATTACTCGGATTTCGCGGAAATAATCTGTCCAAATCTACAGAATCTAAGAGCAAAAAAGTTGCTTCAAGCCTTAGCATAACAAATAATATCACAGAGTTACACAGAGAAAACAATTAGTTTTTCATTGCTGTACTTTCTGAGAATCACAGTGTACTCTGTGATATTTTGGTTCAGACAATTATTTCTTAGCCAGATCCACAAAAATGTCCCAAAGTACATCGTAAGGCATAATTTCCCAATCGGCAATGATGTAG
>CALLKF010000128.1 GCA_938008535.1 uncultured Saprospirales bacterium
AGAAAAAATTGATTTCGTTGCTGCACAACCACCATACTTTGGTTCGCTTTTAAAAAATGAACAGGATTTTGAACATATCTTAAAAGCAAAACGAGCAGGACAAAATACGTTTAGAAGATTTTAATTTTTTTTTGCTAATTTTTTTTATCTAAAATAACTTCGTAGAAATTACGCTTTACAGTAAATTTTCCATCAAAATGTTTTTTAACATCATTGCGTAATTCTTCTGCAAATTCGTACTCATAAGAAATGTAATCATCTTCATTTTTTGCAATATATTCTATGTTATAAAGTGAATATACTGAACTCTTTTCTGGAACTGATTTTCGGATGGAACAACTAATGAAATAACCAGTTGCAAGCACTTCACCTACATGTTTTTTTGCATGTATTTTAGCCATGCGCTTTCTGCATCTTTGTCAATTTGAATGGTAATACTATAAATATACATAGTTATGAATTTTAGATTTTCATTTCAGGAATTTCGCCATCAACTATTAATTTTCCTTCTGTTGCTTTTTGTATTTCTTCTACACTAACACCAGGCGCACGCTCAATTAATTTAAAACCATTTTCAGTAACATCTAAAACAGCTAATTCAGTAACAATCCTTTTAACACAGCCAACACCAGTTAGTGGTAACGAACATGTTGGCAACAGCTTTGATTCACCGGCTTTATTTACATGTTGCATCGCTACAATAATATTTTTTGCAGAAGCCACCAAGTCCATCGCGCCACCCATACCTTTCACCATTTTTCCAGGAATTTTCCAATTTGCAATATCACCAGTTTCACTTACTTCCATTGCGCCAAGTACAGTTAAATCTACATGTTCGCCGCGTATCATCGCAAAACTTGTTGCTGAATCAAAATAGGAACCGCCTTCTAAAATCGTGACAGTTTGTTTGCCAGCATTAATCAAATCTGCATCTTCTTCGCCATCAATAGGAAACGAACCCATGCCTAACATACCATTCTCTGATTGAAACGTAATGTCCATTCCTTCAGGAATATAATTGGCAACCAATGTTGGAATTCCAATTCCAAGATTTACGTAGTAACCATCTTTTAATTCTTGCGCAATTCGTTTTGCGATTCCGTTTTTATCTAACATTTTTGTTTGTTATTGGTTATTATAATTTTGCACGCACCGTTCTTTGTTCAATGCGTTTTTCAAATTTCTCACCTTGAAAAATTCTTTTTACAAAAATTCCTGGTGTATGAATTTGATCTGGATCGAGTTCGCCAGCAGGTACTAATTCTTCTACTTCAGCAATGGTAATTTTTCCAGCGCCAGCCATTGGTATATTAAAATTTCGTGTAGTTTTTCTGAAAATTAAATTACCATGTGTGTCGCCTTTCCATGCTTTGATAATAGCGAAATCTGCTTTCAGCCAATGTTCCATTACATACATTTTTCCATGAAATTCACGTACTTCTTTTCCTTCAGCAACTTCTGTTGCGTAACCAGCTGGTGTAAAAAATGCTGGAATGCCTGCAGCACCTGCTCTGCAACGTTCAGCCAATGTTCCTTGTGGAATTAATTCAACTTCTAATTCACCGCTTAATAATTGTCTTTCAAATTCTGCGTTCTCACCTACATACGATGAGATCATTTTTTTTATCTGATGTTTTTCTAATAATAAACCTAAACCAAAGCCATCAACACCAGCATTGTTGGAAATACATGTTAAACCTTTTACGCCTTTTTTTACTAAAGCTGCGATGCTGTTTTCAGGAATACCACATAAACCAAATCCACCTAAAATAATGGTCATATTATCTTCTAAACCTTGAATGGCTTCTTCTGCATTTTTTACTACTTTGTTCATGTGTATTATTTATTGATAAACAAAATTACATTTTATTTTAGATATTTTTTCTTTGCTTGAGCCATTCATACACGGTCACATTCATCAATAATAAAAGTAGGCAATAGATGGTGTCTTCTATTGGAATGGTGAATATGCGGATACCTAAATTTTCTGCATTATTATAAGTTACTACTGGTAAATAGGTTAATATTCCATTCACTAAAAAAAACGGAATTAATGAAATAAAATAACCGATATAAAATCTACCAAGCCAAGTTGGTTTTAAAATAAATTGCACATATGCCATTAAAATAGCAGCAGAAATAAAATTAAATGAAGTGTAGGTTTTGTGAAAATTTAAAATGGCAACTACAGAAATAATTAATAAAATAATTCCA
Organism: uncultured Saprospirales bacterium; assembly: GCA_938008535.1. Classification (GTDB taxonomy): domain Bacteria; phylum Bacteroidota; class Bacteroidia; order Chitinophagales; family JADIYW01; genus JADJSS01. The sequence goes on from CALLKF010000128.1 coordinate 2,215, forward strand.
TTTAGTTGGTATGCGTATTTTTGTAAAATATCTTTTTTGATGTAAAAATTTGCGCATTCATAAATAAAAATACATGCAAATGGAACAAGAATAAAAAACAGCCATTCTTCTATTGGCAACAATAAGATTTTCCATCCTAAAATATAGTTGTCATTAAATTTCCAAATACCAATTTTTGTGAAATATGAATCCCAAATTACAAAATAAAGAAGTGTGATGAATAATGGAATTGGTAAAAATTTCCATTTTTTGTAAAACGAAACACGTTTATCGAAACTCAATAAAACTGGGCCAACTATGGTTCCGAGCATTAAAAATAAGTATGTGTATTTTGCAGACAATACTCAATATTACAACAAATTAAATTGATTTTTCACCATTGTATTCATCAATAAATACGCTTTTCTTTTATCGCTAACACGAATTCGTTCTTGTAATATTTTTTCAATGGATGCTTTACGAATGTTTTTGAATAAATTTAAGTAATAAACGTAAGCTAAGTAAACACCACGTCGAGCACCTTTTGGTAACAACTTAATACCAATCAATGCTTTATCAAAATCTTGTTGAATATCTTTTAAAATTTCTTGTTTGGTAGATTCATCAAAATGCGTCAAATCAATTCCTGGAAAATAAACACGACCACGTTCTTCTTTATCGCTGTTCATATCGCGTAAGAAATTTATTTTCTGAAAAGCAGCACCTAAACTTTTAGCATAAGGCGCTAATTGGTCGAACAAATTTTTATCACGTTTACTGAAAATTTGTAAGCACATTAAACCTACCACTTCAGCTGAACCGTAAATATATTTGTTATACATTTCTTTGCTTTCATAAGTAGTTTTATATAAATCCATTTCCATAGAATCTAAAAAATCAATGATTAACTGATGTTCAATTTCAAATTCATTTACTACTAACTGAAAACTATGTAACGCTGGATTTAAACTTATTTTTTGTTCGATGGCTTTAAATGTTTCCATGCGAAAATCATCCAGCAATTCTTTTTTGTTGTGTTGATGAAATGTATCTACAATTTCATCAGCAAAGCGAACAAAACCATAAATTCCATAAATTGGATTTCGAAATTCTTTATCAAAAACACGAATGCCTAATGAAAATGAAGTGGAATAATTTTTGGTAATTAATTCACTGCATTGCATGCATGTTTGATTATATAATGCGATGCTATCTTTTTCCATCTTCTAAAATTCTTTCTGTTACTAATTTTGATCCGATTACTACAATTGGCAATCCAGTTCCTGGAATAGTGCTTGCGCCAACGTAATATAAATTGTCTAATTTTTCGTCTTTATTTTTTGGTCGCATAGCTGCAACTTGATTCAAACCATGTGCCAATCCTAAGCCAGAACCTTGATACAAATTGAACATTTTTTCCCAATCATCTGGTGCATAAATTGTTTTTGAAACTGTGTTTTCTATCAAGTCAAAATCAATTCTTTTAGATAAATCTTTTAAAATATTAGCAGCCAATTCTTCGCGGTCGCTCCAATCATGTTTGTAACGACGGTCAGGAACTGGACAAAGTATAAATATATTTTCACAACCTTCTGGTGCACAATCTTCATTTGATTTAGAAGGAACGTTTACATAGTAATAAGGTTTTTCAGGATTCACAGTAAGTTTAAAAATATTGTCAGCATATTCTTTAAAATTAGTACCTAAAAAATAATTGTGATGATGAAGATTATTTATTTTTCCTTTCACACCTAAATAAATAGTAAATGGAGCAAGCGTCCAGTGCTTTTTATCTAATTTTGGTTTTGTGAATTTTTTTCGTTTTAAAATTTGTCCACGAAAAGCAGCAGCATCTGAATTGCAAACATAAATGTCTGCTTTCCATTGTTTCCCATTTTGGTCGACAAAATAATCAATATTTTTTCCACTATTTTTGATATCTACAATTTCAGTATTAAAATGAAATTTTACATCACGATTTATAAGTATTTTTTGTATTTCTTCTACAATTTTATACATTCCACCTTTTATGTTCCAATAACCATCGTGTTGCAGTTCAGTATAATTTAACAAACTATAAACGGCTGGTGTATCAAAAGGTGTTGAACCTAAAAAAAATGCTACTAACGAAAAAATTACTTTCACATCATTTGAATCAAAATGGTGCTCTAATTGTGTCCACATGGAGCGCACCAGCAATGGCGAATGTTTCATAGGAACAGTCGCTAGCGAAACTGCATATTGAAATAAATTGTCATAATTTCTTTTGATGATTACATGTTCTGTATCGTGAAAGATTTCTGCCGCTTTCTTTAAATATTTTTTCGCTTTTACTTCAAAATTTTCTTCAATTTTAGAAAACTCCTTAGCCAATTTATCCAATTCTTTGTAAATAAAATATGGATCTTTTTTATCAGCAAAATAAACGGTGTATACTGGATTCAGTTCGTTCATTTGCAATGGATTTGGAATATTACAGTAATCAAACAATTCTGTAAATTCATAACTCATACTAAAAAAAGAAGGTCCAACATCAAACGTAAAACCATCTTTTTTTAATTGATTTAATCGTCCACCTGCTTGATGATGTTTTTCAACTATTTCAACCTGATAACCATGCTTTGTTAAACGCAATGCTGTTGCTAAACTTCCTAAACCGGATCCAATTATTAAAACCTTCTTACTCACAAAAAAATAAAATTTATGTATCTATAAACACAAATTAAGACTTATTGTTTAAGATACTGAAACTTTGTTGGTTAATTGTTGAATATTTTTGATTGATGTTTGATAAAAGATAATTTTTTTAAATGTTTATTAAACAAAATGGCACTTAATTAGTTTATTTTGTAATTATGAAGAAAAAAGTTGGAATAATTGGAAGTGGAATTGCTGGTTTATCAAGTGCAGTTCGTATGGCAGCGCGCGGTTATGAAGTACACATGTTTGAAGCAAATGGCTATCCAGGTGGAAAATTATGTGAAATTTCTATCGGAAATTATCGATTTGATGCTGGACCAAGTTTATTTACGATGCCTGAATATTTTGAAGATTTATTTGCAACTGTTGGCAAAAAATTTTCAGATTATTGTCCATATCAAAAATTAGATCCAATTACGCATTATTTTTATGAAGATGGTACGCGTTATAAAACCCATGCAAGTGCTGAAAAATCAGCTGATGAAATGGCTGTTCAACTAAATGGAAATAAAAAAGATATTTTACATCATTTCGAAAACAGTAAAAAATTGTATGAATTAACTGCTGAAACTTTTTTGCATCAATCCATTCATCATTACGAGAATTTTTCATTTATTGATTTAATGAAAATCAGTGCCAATCTAAAAACATTGAATTTATTTACGACGATGCACGACATCAATCATAAAAAATTTAATGATGCAAAATTGGTGCAGTATTTTGATCGCTTTGCCACTTACAATGGTTCTAATCCATACGAAGCACCAGGAACTTTAAATGTAATTCCACATTTGGAACATAATGTAGGTGCGTTTTTTCCAAAAGGTGGCATGGTTTCTATTTCTCGTTCAGTATATAATTTAGCTGTTGAGCTCGGTGTGCACTTTCATTTCAATACAAAAGTGAATGAAATAAAAGTAGAAAAGAAAAAAGTAATTGGCTTAAGTTTTAATGAAGTAAAACGAGAAGACAACAAACATATAGACGTTGCGAAGTCTGAATTTTTACCAGTTGATTTAGTGATTAGCAATATGGATGTTGCTTATACGTATCGTAAATTATTGCCTAACGAAAAGCATCCAGAAAAAACATTAAATCAGCCAAGAGCATTGTCAGCTATGGTTTTTTATCTTGGAATAAAAAAAGAATTTCCTGAGTTAGGTTTGCATAATATCTTTTTCAGTAAAGATTATAAACACGAATTTGACAGGTTTTTTAAACAACAAAGTTTAGCAGAAGATTTAACTATTTATATTAATATTTCATCAAAATACGAAAAAGATGACGCGCCAAAAGGTTGTGAAAATTGGTTTGTAATGATTAATACACCACCACATACTGGTCAAGATTGGGACACCTTAATAAAAAATGCACGAAAAAATATTATTGCTAAATTGAGCAGAATTCTAAACGAAGATATTGAATCATTAATTGAAGTAGAAGACATTTTGGAACCTCGAATTATTGAAACCAGAAATTTATCGTGGCAAGGTTCGTTGTACGGAAATAGTTCGAACAATAAATTTGCTGCATTTTTGCGCCATTCTAATTTTAGCAGTAAAATTAAAGGTTTGTATTTTTGTGGTGGCAGCGTGCATCCAGGTGGTGGCATTCCGTTAAGTGTTTTATCAGCAAAAATTGTAGATGATCTTATTCCTAAAAAATAATTGGTTTCGCATTTCTGTTTTCAATATCATCGTTATTTATATCGTTGGCATTTGCGGAATTTGTTGTACGAATCAAGAAGAGCAAAAATTATTTTTACAGCTCACACCAATTAATTTATTAGTAACAACAGTATATGCTTTTGTATTTCACAAAAATTGGAATTTTAAGTTTGTTTGTTCACTCATTTTTATCTTTTTATTTGGATTTTTTATTGAAGTAATTGGTGTAAAAACGCAAGCAGTATTTGGAACATACAATTATGGCAAAACACTTGGTTTTAAAGTATTTGACGTACCGTTGATGATGGGTTTTAATTGGTTATTATTGATATATTGCATAGCAACATCATTGAGCAAAATACCATCTGTTTTTGTGTTTAGTTTTTGTGCTGCTTTGTTAATGACTTTATTAGATTTTTTGATAGAACCAATAGCTATAAAATTAGATTTTTGGCAATGGCAAAACGGCATTATTCCAATACAAAATTATATTGCGTGGTTTGTGTTGTCGTTATGTTTATTTTATTTATTTAGATTCATAAATGGAAAAGTTGAGAATAAGTTTGCTACCATAATTTTAATAATCCAGTTTTTATTTTTCGGTATTTTGAATTTTGTCTTGAAATAAAAAAAATCTAAACAAACTTATTTTTATCTTGTTACTCAATTAGTATGTACATAGTCAATCAATGGTATTTAGCTTGTTTTTTAGATGAATTAAATCATCAAAATCCACTTAAAAAGAAAATTTGTGGAGAAGAAATAGTTGTTTTTAAAGCAGCATCTGGAAAAATTTGTGTAGTAGAAGATAGATGTTGCCATCGAAATGTAAATCTCTCTCTTGGATATATTCAAGGAGAAAATTTAAAATGTGGTTATCATGGTTGGGAATATAATTGTGAAGGAAAATGTGTGGTAATACCATCTTTGCCAAACGAAGAACGCATTCCTGCTTCAGCAAAAATTAAAAAATATCAAGTTGAAATAAAATATAAATCCGTTTGGATTTGGATAGGTGACGAGCAAAAAAGAGATGTTTCATTAATTCCACCAATGCACGAAATGGATGCATATCCAATGGTGTATAATTATCATTTTATCAATGCTGATTTGCAGTTGGTTGCCGAAAGTTTGTTTGATGCTTATCATATCAATCATGTGCATCGAAATTCTATCAAAGGAATGATGGGTGCATTGAAAGATGAACAAATTGAGTTTAATGTAAAAGTCGATGAACACTCATTGATTGGTCAATATTTCCGAGATAATGATAGAAGTATTTTTGAGCGCATTTATTTTGGAAATAATAAAAAAGTAGAAACGCACTTTGGATTTTGGTTTCCGAATATTTCCAAACTCGATATTCGTTTCAAAGACAGACACATGGTGATTTACGAACATTTTTATCAGGTAGATGAAAATACGGTTTGTATGTGTCAGGTTACTTTATGGAAAAATATTTTAGGATTTTTACCATTGCCATTTGCCAAACAATTTATGTTAAATAAATCTATAAAAATTGTGCAGGAAGATATTGCATTTCTAGAAAATAATAAACGTATTCGACAAGAAACAGGAAAGTCGGATTTATTAATTAAATCAGATGATGTGACGTTTGAGTTTATGAAATTATGGAAACGTAAAACTATTAATCAATAACTTTTCTAAAGTTTTAAACTTTAGAAAAGTTAATCTAAATTATATGAAAAACTGGCTACGTTCAAAAATTAAATCAAAATTAAAAAACTATAAAGTAGCAATAAATACTATTGATTCGAGTTTGCCTAAAAATGTTACTATACAAAAAAAAGTAGCAATTATTGGTGCAGGAATTGCAGGTTTAAGTGCTGCTGCCAACTTAGCAGAACGTGGTTTTGATGTTACATTATTTGAAAAAAATGATTATTTAGGTGGAAAAGTTGGTTCATGGAAGTTTGAAAGCAATGGTGAAACGCTGCAAGTTGAACATGGTTTTCATGCATTTTTTAGACAGTACTATAATCTTAGAAATTTTATGAAAAAGATAGATGTGTACAAACATCTGATTCCAATTTCTGATTATGTTATTTTTTATCAAAACGGCAAACAGCAAGGTTTTGCAGGCATCGACAATACACCAGGTTTAAATATTGTTGACTTGAGAAAAAAAGGTGTGGTGAACTTTTTTACATTCATCAATCCATTATCGATTTCATTTTTGAAGTTGTTGCGTTTTCATCCAACAAAAACATTTGAAAAATATGACAGCGTAAGTTTTGAAACATTTGCAAAACAAACCATGATGCCAAGTCATATGCGTTTGGTATTTAATAGTTTTGCTCGTGCGTTTTTTGCAGAACCACATAAAATGAGTTTAGCAGAATTAATTAAAGGATTTCATTTTTATTTTTTAAGTAATGATGATGGTTTGATTTATGATGTATTGAATGACGATTTTGAACATACTTTCTTAAAACCAACAGAAGAATTTATAGTAAAACATAATGGAAAAATTAAGAGAAATACAGCAATTAATAAGATAGAATATACGGATGGAAAATTCAAAATTCAAGATGATATTTTTGATTACTGTATTTTGAGTTTAGACGTAAAACATGCTAAAAATTTAATTGCTAATTCAGATAGTTTGCATCAGTTTCCTGCTTTGAAAAATAATTTTGAATCACTCAAATGTACTGACAGATATGCTGTTCTGCGTGTTTGGACAGACAAATTTGAAACACAAAAAGATTTGCCTTATTTCGTTTTTACAGACAGATTAAAGTGTTTAGATAGTGTTACTTTTTATCATAAAATGGAAAAAGAATCTGCTGCTTGGAGCCAAAAAAATAATGGTGGAATTTTTGAATTACATTCATATTCTTTGTCTGACGATTTAAAAGACAATGAACAAATTAAGAAACAATTATTGGATGAATTGTATCACTATTTTGCTGAATTAAAAGGTATGAAAATTAAACATGAGTATTTTCAGCACCGCGATGATTTTCCGGCGTTCCATTTAAATCAATACAAAAACAGACCAACTATAAAAACAGAAATTCCAAATTTATTTTTAGCTGGAGATTGGGTCAAATTGCCGGTTCCTTCTATGTTAATGGAAGCTGCATATACGTCAGGTGCAATGGCATCAAACTATATTTTCAATCAAGAAAATCTACAGGAAAATTTATTAGAAAGTGTATATAGTTATGGTTTGATGAGAAATAAATAATTTTATATTATTCCCAAACCAAGTTTGCTTTTTCTTTGGCAATGCCAATTTTTACTATTGAACCAACGTTAAAATGCAAAAAATCAGATTCAATTCCATCTGAAAAAAGTACACCGTTTGTTGGCATAAATGATTCAACCGTTAATTTATCTTCTGCTGAAATAATTCCTGCAACTAAATCTATTTTTGATTTCTTACTTAAAAATGGTTCACGTACAGCAAACATTAATTCATCATCTTTTAAGTCGATAATTTTATGTTTTTTTTTATTGTTATGTTCAATAAAATCATGCAAACCAATAGACATATTGTAAACAGAACTCAGCCAACCAGTAGAGCCAGATTTTGTAGAAACAATAATTCCAGACGACGATTGATTTTCAACTTTATTGTTGTAAGAAATTTTATATCGTGCTGAAATATGAGATGATGCGCCAATAAAAAAATCATTAAAAGCAAGCAAGCGTTGTCCATCATTTAATTGAGCTTCTGCTAGTGTTGCAATTTTTGATGTGTAGTTATTGTTGATCACATTCTCAATGACATCCATAAAATTAGTTGGAATAAAAGGCAACAAAACACCATCATATCGTTCAATATCAGGATTTATTGCAACTATTGGAATTTCATTCACATATTTTGCAGTATTTGCAACTAAACCATCTTGACCAATTACAATAACTACTTGATTTTTATTAAATAAAAACGATGGCAAAAAAGTACGTTCAATAATTTTATTTTTTAAAACCATTGAAAGTTGTCGCTGAACTAACGAAAGTGATTGATGAAAATTTTCATTTTCTATTTCATAATCATCAAAATTTCCACCAGCATGTTCGATATAAAATTTGGCTTGCGCTTTTGTATTAAATCGATTGATTAACGTTTCTAAACGTGTTTTATTTTTAACTACGATAGCGTATTCGATGCTCATTCTTTATTTTTGATTAATCATCGAATCTAACAAATCTGGACTGATATTTAGCGTTCCAATTTTTTCTGCATTTTGCGCCAATTCTCTAAAAGCTAATGAAATATTGAATTTTGGGTCGGTGTTATTTTGTAGTGCAGTTAATATTTTCCAATCAATTTCTTTATATGGTTTCAGCGTCGCATCTATAATAAATGCTTGTGTTTCAGCTTCTTTTCTTTCGTTCGCAGTCTTTTGCTCAATCAATGCTTTTCGTTCAGTTTCAATGGCAATATCAGCTTGCACTTTCATTTCAGCTAATTTGCGTTCATTGTCTGCGCGCTGCACTTCAGCTTCCATTTTCTTCTCATCAATTTGTTTCTTTTTTTCTTCAACTGCAATTTCCGTATTCAATTCACTTTCTTTTATTTTGCGTTCTTGTTCAACTGCAAAATTTCTTCTTTCATAAACAGCTTGGTCTGCTTCTTGCGATAATTTTTCGCGTGTTTCTGTTTCTAAGGCACGTTCCATTTCTGGTGTTGCACGAATAGCTAAAATACTAACACTTAAAATTTCTATACCTAAAATAGAAATGGCTTTTGATGCATTTAAACCATCTGCAATCTTTGTTTCAATCATTTTTGCAGAACGAATGGATTCTTTTAAACCAAGTTCATGTATGAAAGATGATGTTGCTGTTTGTGCTTCATTAATGATACGTTGACTTAATTTTTCTGCATCATTTTTTTTATAAATTCCGTTTGCATCTACCGTAAAATCTAATAGTTCAGCTAATTGCTTTGGATTTCCAATTTTATAAGTGACTTGACCTTGAATGGAAATACTTTGATAATCGTTCGTGGTTTCATTAAAAATAAATGGCAAATCATTACTACCAATTGGCACTACTGCAATAGATGTATTTGGTGCAAAATAGAAGAACGAAAGTCCACGACCTTCTTTTGCAATATTTCCATTTTTAAACTGAATAACATACGTCATCGAGTCAAATTTTATGTAACTAATTCCAAACATTGTTTTGTTATTTTATGGTTTGATAATTTTTTTTTGCTAA
>CALLKF010000129.1 GCA_938008535.1 uncultured Saprospirales bacterium
CGCGATCCTGAAAAAAACTACAACCTTTACACATATGAAAAATTAAAAGCTGATTTTAAAGGTATTGAATGGGACGCATTCTTTAAAGAAATGAATGTAACTCCAAAAGAAATTGTGGTAGGACAAGTTGGATTTATGCACGGCTTAGACAGCTTACGTATGACTATTCCAAACGATAAATGGAAATCATACCTGGCTTTTGAATTTATGAACAGCACTGCAAAATATTTAAGTGAAGAATTTGTAGATGCTCGTTTTGATTTCTTTGGCAAAGTATTGAGTGGTGCAAAAGTAAAAGAACCAAGATGGAAACGTGTTTCTGGTGTTGCAGAAAACTATTTACGTGATATAATTGGACAAGAATATGTAAAAACAAACTTTCCACCTCAAGCAAAAGCTCGTTCATTAGTTTTAGTAAATAATATCAAAGCATCTCTTGCAGATAGAATCGGTGCATTATCTTGGATGGGTGCTGATACAAAAGCAAAAGCTTTGGATAAATTACAAAAAATTGATGTGAAAATTGGCTATCCGGACAAATGGTGGACGTATGAAAACTTAGACATTAAAAAACAAGCGTATGTTTTAAATTACCTAAACTGCGCAGCTAACGAAAACTTGCGAGTTTTAGCACGTTTGAAAAAAGACAAAATTGACCGCACAGAATGGGGCATGGGTCCTCAGACAGTGAATGCATACTACAACCCTACTATGAATGAAATTGTGTTTCCAGCAGCAATTTTACAACCACCTTTCTTTTATCCAAATGGCGATGATGCAGTAAATTACGGCGGAATCGGTATGGTTATTGGCCACGAAATTACACATGGCTTTGATGATCAAGGTAGCCAATTTGATGGCGACGGAAACTTGAAAAATTGGTGGTCTGAAGATGATAAAAAAGCATACAATGGTTTAACAAATAAATTTGTTGAACAATACAATGCGTTTGAAATTGATAGTTTACATGTGAACGGCGAATTAACTCAAGGTGAAAATATTGCAGATTTAGGTGGTATGATTATTTCTTACAACGCATTTAAAAAAGCAAATCCTGACAATACAAAATTAATTAATGGTTTAACACCTGAACAACGTTTCTTTGTTAATTATGCAATCATTTGGCGCGATCATATGCGTCCGGAAGCATTGAGAAACCAAATTCTTACGAACGAGCACTCACCTGCTAAATTTAGAGTTAATGGTGTTTTAGGTAATTTGCCAGAATTTCACAAAGCATTTAACGTAAAACCAGGTGACAACATGTTTTTCCCTTTAGAAAAAAGAGCAACCATGTGGTAATCTAAACTGATATTATAAGAATTATAACCATTTTAACCATCACAAATTTGTGATGGTTTTTTTTTGAATAGCACTAAAATAATTACTTTATATTTTTAAATACAATCAAATAGAAAAACACTTCAACCTTATTTTTGATACTGTTCTACTGAAATGAAATATGCTGGTTTGTATACTTAAATTTTAATTACTACATTTGTATTAATCGTAAAAAGGAAATGGTGTCTTCCTATTTGAACCGCCTTAAAAAGCTGATGACGCCTGATTATTAATGGAAAAACATTTAATCAGGAGAAATATGTCAACTACAAAACAAAAAACATCTTTCGAAAAAATCAATTTGCAATTTCGTATTTTTTTTAATCGCCATCCAGCAATACCATATATTTTAAAATGGCTTTTAATTAGTTCAATTATTGGTATTTTTGTTGGTTCTGCATCAGCTGGTTTTCTACAATCTTTAGATTGGATAACTAATTATCGTGAACATCATTTATGGTTGATTGCCTTTTTACCAATTGGTGGTTTTATCATTGGTCTACTTTATTTTTATTTGGGAAAAGATATTGAAGCTGGCAACAACTTATTAATTGATTCCATTCACAATCCAAAAGAAATAATACCATTTCGCATGGCTCCTTTTATTTATATTGGAACAATGGCTACTCATTTATTTGGTGGTTCTGCTGGTCGCGAAGGCACTGCTTTACAAATGGCTGGTGCTATTTCCGATCAATTCAGTAAACCTTTTCGATTAATAGAAAGTGAACGAAAAATCTTACTTATTGCTGCCATTGCTGCTGGTTTTGGTTCAGTATTTGGCACACCATTAGCTGGTGCCATATTTGGGTTAGAAGTATTTATTATTGGACGGCTAAAGTATGATGCTATTTTTCCTGCATTTGCAGCTGCTATCATCGCAGATTTTGTTACTAAACTTTGGCACACCAATCATACACATTATCATATCAACCTAATTCCAGCACTATCGGTTCTCAATATTATTTATGCAATTCTTGCAGGTATTGCATTCGGTTTATGTGCCGCTACATTTACTAAAACCATTCATTTCATTGGTTCAATTTTCAAATCAAAAATTACATTTCCGCCACTTCGACCAATGGTTGGTGGAATTTTGGTTGCGATAGCAGTTTGGGCAATTGGCACTACAAAATACATTGGCTTAGGTATTCCTACCATAGTAGATTCATTTAATCAACAACTACCAGCATACGATTTTATCTTAAAAATGGCATTTACCATCATTACACTAGCAGCTAGTTTTAAAGGTGGCGAAGTAACGCCATTGTTTTTTATTGGCGCAACCTTAGGAAATGCTTTATCCTATGTAATTCCATTACCTACTGGACTATTAGCAGGTATGGGTTTTGTGGCAGTATTTGCAGGTGCAACAAATACACCGCTAGCTTGCAGCATGATGGCAATAGAATTATTTGGTAGCGATTGTGGCGTTTATGTTGCTATTGCTTGTGTTGTAGCTTATTTAATTTCAGGACATAATAGTATATATGGAAAACAAATGATTGGCGAACCTAAACACACCAATTTCAAAAATCATAAAGGAAAAAGATTAAACGAACTTTAAAGAAAATGTAAGATCAATTATTATGGAAATTATTAAAGTAAAACAAAATCTATTATAAAATAAAAGGTTCAACCTGAATCTTCTTTTTAATTTTTTATTGATTAAATTTTTGAGCTTCATACAATCTTCCAAAGTTAATAAACATACCAATGCTGTATGGTTTTTCGTTTTTTACTTTTCGTTTTAGATAATAAGTTTTGTTGCCAATGCAAGTTCCTTTGCAAACATTTTTGGTTGTTATGTATTTTGTTGAAACTGGTTTAATGCTATAATTTCGTAAACCACTATACGCTAAATCTATACTTTTTTGATAAGTAGTATCTTTTACTAAACCTAATTGAATAGCTTTTGAAATTCCGTATGCAAACATTGCAGTTGAAGAGCTTTCAATATAATTTTTAGGTTCTGTATTTCTCACAGGTAACTGATACCAATGTCCGTTTTGTTGGTTTTGCAATTCTGGTAAATGTTCAATCATTTCTTTTAAGTAGGTTGCCAACAGATTCCAACTTGGATTTGTTTTCGGTATAATATCTAAAGCATCAGACAAGGTTACTACAATCCATCCATTGCCTCGACCCCAAACTTCTGCACTCTTGCCTGTTGTTTTTTCTGGCCAGTTTAATTGTCCGCAAAAAGTACAGTGCGATTTTCTGTCTTCATCATAACCATGTACCCAAAGTCCACTTTTTTTATCTTGTAATTTATCATGATGTATGGTTATTTGTTTTACAAGTTCGTCAATGTATTTTTCATCATTTGTTGCTTTATACATTTCCAATAAAAATTGACCAATCATAAAAACGGTATCGTCCCAAAGTTCGACATCGTTTCGTAAATGTGAAACTCCACCTTCTTTGGTTCGTTTTATTTTCATATAATCAGCAAAGATTTTATCACAAACTTTTTTATATTTTTCTTCTTTTGTTACTCTTACTAAAAATGCCATTCCAAGTCCAGCTGCTACTGCATTTGGTTTTTTTCCGTTGGCAACAGCAACAGTTTTATCCATTGCTGTTTGAATAAATTGCAGGTATATTTTTTTCTTTTCATCGGTGCAATTATCATATTGTTTTACCATGGTATACAGTAAAGAAGCTTTCATCCAAGTCCATTGGAATTTTGATGCAGGCATATATTTTTCTCGTGCATACACATCTAATGAATCGACCCAGGTTTGCGCACTGATTTTTTGAAATGAATTAAAAAACAGTAATAATAAAATGAATTTTTGCATTCAATAAAAATACAAATAATTTTATCTAGTACTACTCATTGTTTATAAAATAGGATTGATTATTTGCATTGAAAAAAATCATTAACTTTAACAACAAATAAAAAAAATGCAAATCTGGAAGACACCAAATATTACATTAGCAGCACTTCAAAACAATAGTAAAAACACGTTAGTTGAACATATTGGTATTGAGTTTATGGAAATTGGAGATGATTTTATTAAAGCAAAAATGCCAGTTGATAAACGTACACATCAGCCGATGGGTTTGTTGCATGGTGGTGCTCATGTAGTGCTTGCAGAAACGCTTGGAAGCACTGCAGCCAATTTATGTTTAGACAATTCAAAAGAATATGCATTGGGTTTGGATATTAATTCTAATCATTTGAAAAGTGCACGCGATGGTTTTGTTTTTGGTATTGCAAAACCTATACACATTGGCGCAAAGACACAGGTTTGGGAAATAAAAATTTACGATGAAAAAGATAACTTACTTAATATTTCAAGATTGACGATGATCGTGTTGAAATATAAAGTGTAAAATAGAATAGAATATATAATTACTTATTTTGGAATAGTGAATGAAATAGGTAATGTATAATATACTTTTACTGCTTTTCCTTTTTCTTTTCCAGGCCACCATTTAGGCATTTTCTGTACCAAACGCAATGCTTCTTCAGCGCAACCTGCACCTAAATTATCTTTTAGAATAATTGGATCTTTAACACTTCCATCTTTATCAATCATTAAGCGAACAATTATATTACCTTCAATCTTCTTTTTTAATGCTTCTTTTGGATAACGTAAATTTTCTTTCAAGAATTTATTGAGACCTTTTGTGCCATTTTGAAAGGAAGGCATTTCTTCGGATCTATCAAGTACCATTGAATCTTTTTGAACGATTAATTCTTTAGTGATATTTTTATCTTTTCCATCTTTTTCTTCAGTACTATTTTTTTGTAAACCAGCTTCATCATAGCTTTCTATGGTTGCTACATCATCACCAAAAATTGAATAATCAACATTGTTGAATTGGATAGTGTCATTATTGTATCGAGTAAAATTGTTGCCTGTTAACTTGTACACAGTAATACTTTCTGGCATTTTTTTCATTAAATAGCGAGGCAATTCTTCTTTAGAATAAGAATTATATTGCGCTTGACGCATACTGTATAACGTATTATTAAAAGTAGTCAATGCCTCCAAATTAATAATCTTCACAGATTTTTTGGTTTCAAATAATAAACCGATATAATTTGAATAAATATTGTCTGATAGTATTCTGTTTTCATTATTAAAAGCCACATATACATTGGTTCCAAAATTAGAATCAGTAGCTGCATCATTCAGTAATGATTGAATTAGTGTACCAAAATAAAAATTGGTAGCGTATTTATTATAAAGCAATGAGTCTGTTATATAAAGCGATGAAGGATAGATTTCATTCTCTGGAAATGTATTGTTATTATCATTTTTTTTGTACAATGGCAACATATCTTTTACATAAATACTGTACGGAATAGTTAGCGATTTTGCAATTGATTCCAGCTGTTGAATATTATGATTTTGAACAGCATTTAAAATATCTATAGAAAGTGCAAACTTATCAGAATAACGATTACTATTAATTGATTGTGCCAATGAATTAAATGACGATAAAATAAATAAGATAAAATAAATAAAAACTCTTTTCATGATTTTTTAATTAAATGCGTTTAAAGCTGCTTCTAATGATTGTAATTTTGATTGTCCGTCAGCCATTTTTTTACGTTCGTTTTCAATAATCTCTGGTTTTGCATTAGTAACAAACTTTTCGTTTGATAGTTTTTTATTTACACTTTCAATAAAACCTTTGTAATAATTTATTTCTTCAATGATTTTTTTCTTTTCATTGTCAGTATCAATTTCAATACCTGTTTCAATATAAATTTTATCTGTTTGTATAAGTTGCGAAACTGTTTTCGCTACTTCAGTTTCTGTAAAATTAACTGGATGGATATTAGCTATTTTTTCTATCAACACACCAAATTTATTATACAATGATTTGTCTTTTGCTTGTACATAAACTGTTAATGTTATTTTTGGTGATAAACCGTTTTTATTTCTAACGTCACGTATTGACGAAATGACTTCTTTTAATTTTTCACCTTCGTGAATAATATTGCTATCAAATAATTTATTGGTTGGATAAGTTGCAACGCAAATGTCTTCTGTTCTTTCTTCGTTTAAATGATGATAAATTTCTTCTGAAATAAACGGCATGAATGGATGCAATAATTTCATTAACTCTTCAAAATAAGCAACGGTTTTTTGATAAGAAACAGCATCAATTTTTTCTCCAAAAGGAGGTTTTACAAATTCTAAATACCAAGAGCAAAAGTCGTCCCATATAAATTTATACAAATCAATCAATGCTTCAGAAAGACGATACGAAGCATACGATTTTTCTAAATTTTCTTTTAGTAATTCCAGTTTGTTTTCAAACCAAATGAAGACAGAGTCATTAGTCGTGAGTCGTGAGTCGTGAGAAATTTCCCAACCTTTTACAAGTCTTAATGCATTCCAAATTTTATTCGTAAAATTTCTGCCTTGTTCGCACAATTTTTCATCGAATGGTAAATCGTTTCCTGCAGGTGAACAAAACAACATACCTGTTCGCACACCATCAGCTGAATATTTCTCAATCAAATCCAATGGATCAGGTGAATTACCTAATGATTTCGACATTTTACGACCTTGTTTATCTCTTACAATTCCTGTGAGATACACATTGGTAAATGGCTTTTCTTTTTTATATTCATAACCAGCCATGATCATACGAGCTACCCAAAAGAATAAAATTTCTGGTGCGGTTACTAAATCATTCGTTGGATAATAATAATTAATATCTGCACCGTCAGGATTTTTGAATCCATCAAAAACAGATATTGGCCACAACCACGAAGAGAACCAAGTATCGAGTACATCTTCATCTTGAGTAATGTTAAATGTTGAATGTTGAATGTTAAATTTAGATTTGAATAATTCAATGGCTTCTGCTTCTGTTTTAGCAACCACAACATTTCCTTTTTCATCGTACCACGCTGGAATGCGATGGCCCCACCAAAGTTGACGAGAAATGCACCAATCGTGTACATTTTCCATCCAATGTTTGTAGGTGTTTTTGAATTTTTCTGGAATGAGTTTGATATTGTCATTCATCACATTTTCCAAAGCAGGTTTTGCCAATTCATCCATTTTCAGAAACCATTGCATCGATAATTTTGGTTCGATAACAGCATCGGTTCTTTCTGAATACCCAACTTTATTTTTGATTTCTTCAATCTTTACCAAATGACCTTTTTCTTCTAAATCAATTGCAATTTTTTTACGAACAGCAAATCTATCTTCGCCAATATATAGCTGTGCTTTTTCGCTCAACGTACCATCATCATTGAGTGTATCAATCACTTCTAAATTATGTTTAATCCCTAAATTGTAATCGTTGATATCGTGTGCTGGCGTTACTTTTAATGCACCTGTTCCAAACTCAATATCAATATAATCATCAAAAATAATGGGTATCACACGATTGATTAAAGGAACAACTGCAAATTTTCCTTTTAAATGTTTATAGCGTTCATCATCTGGATGTACGCAAATCGCTGTATCACCAAGAATTGTTTCTGGTCGCGTAGTTGCAATCGTTATCCATTCGTCAGAAGTACCATCAATTTTATATCGAACATAAAACAACTTAGAGTTTACTTCTTTATGAATTACTTCTTCATCCGAAACCGCAGTTAAACCTTTTGGATCCCAGTTTACCATACGCACACCACGATATATTTTTTCTTTTTTGTGTAAGTCGATAAAGACATCAATTACGGCTTCACTTAAATCTTTTTCCATCGTGAAACGTGTTCTGTCCCAATCGCACGAAGCACCTAATTTTTCTAATTGTTTCAAAATAATTCCGCCATATTTTTCTTTCCAAACCCAAGCGTGTTCTAAAAATTGTTCACGTGTGATATCTTTTTTAGAGATGCCTTGTTCTTTCAACAAATTAACTACTTTAGCTTCGGTTGCGATAGAAGCATGATCTGTACCAGGCACCCAACAAGCATTCTTGCCTTGCATACGCGCTTTACGAATCAATACATCTTGAATAGTATTATTCAGCATATGACCCATGTGCAACACACCAGTTACGTTTGGTGGTGGAATGACAATTGTATAAGGTTCGCGTTCGTCAGGAACTGAATTAAAATATTTTTTATCTAACCAATGTTTGTACCATTTGGTTTCAATTTGCGTGTGGTCTAAAATTTTTGGTAATTCCATGTCTGTTTCAAATTGCGATTTATACAAGACCTTCAAGGTTTTAAAAACTTTGAAGTCTTGTATGCAAAAATACAAAATTGTTATTTGACAACGATTAATTGTTAATCGTTAATTGTTAACTGTCAATTAATTAATTGAGATTGGCTCAACAGAATAACCTTGTTTTTTGAGAAGATTGATTAAGCCATTTTCACCTGCAAGATGACCTGCACCAACAGCTATGAAACATGATTTAGATTGTATATTTGCTATTATTTTTGGAATCCAATTAGTATTGCGTTTGTCGACTAATTTATGTTTTAAAACAGTGTCTTCTTCTTCCTCAAATGCTTTATTTAATGCAGCAAGATCTTGTTTTTTATAATTATCTATCAACTGGTTGAATTTATTATTTTCAACAGTATAATTTTTTATTGTTTTTAAAATACTTTCCAATTGATCTTTAATTGGAATCTCATCTAAAAATTCTAATTGTTCTGTCATCGTTTCCAAACCAGATTGTGAAATATTTTTATCGTCTGCGATTTTTTTAATTTCTAGTTCATAATATAGCTTATCATCTGTTGTATTTGAAAAGATAAGTTGTTCTAAAAAGAAAGGTTTCATTTTTGCATAAGAACCATCAAAATTATAGCTATTTATTTTCAATGTATCTTTCATGAATTTTTTCAAAGAAAGGTAATCTGTATCAGATAAATAATCTTTAATTGTTTTATTATCAGGCAACATACTTGCTTGTGCTAATTTTAAAACATCCACTTTATTTAAGTCAACTTCCAGAATAATTTCATCTGAATTTTTAATTTTTTTCAATGCATTTTTTCCAAGATAAAAATCAGCTGAATTAATTTCATGTATGGTACCAAATAAGTACGATGCTTTTTTCAATCCGTTTCCAGAAATCTGCCAAAGCAATGAATTATTCGTCTTTAAAGGTTCATCCAGTTTTATTTTATTGTTTTCGGAATTAGTAGCAATAGTTCCTTTCTTTTTGTTTGCGGCAAATACAAGCAAGCAAAAAAAGGAAAAAGTGGAAACAAGTATAATCTTCTTCATATTTTGAAAATAAAAAAAGCTACTGGAAAGTAGCTTTCAAGTTATATTTTATTGAGGTTGAACCCAAGGTGTTGTTCTCGGACTTTTATATTCTTGTTTGTATGTTTCAATATTTTTATTTTTAGATGGCATCCAAAAATCTTGTGCTAAAAAACTTATAGTTGGTTCAAATTGTGGAACTGCGATATAACCTTTTAGTGGTGAAATTAATTCAAATTTTGATGTTAGCACACAAAAAGTTGGGTAAGAAAGTTGGTTTTGCATAAAATAAGCAGCTAATGTATGGTAACCACCACGACCACCTGCAATCCAAGGCCATTGTTTATTTAAAAAAGTGATTGTATCTTTTCGTTCTGCATCAAATTTTACGCAATAAAAATCTTTCATCATAATTTCTGCAACTATTGTATCTTCAAAGGTATTTTTGTCCATAACTTTGCACCAACCACACCACGAAGTATAAAAATCAATAAATATTTTCTTTGGATTTTTTTCATTCAATTTTACCATTTGTTCCCAAGTTAACCACTTGATTTTTTTTTCAGCTGTCTCGATTTTAGCAACTGTTGTAGTTTCAGTTTTAACTTGTTTTGCAGTAGTTGTTGTAGTTGTTTTACTTTTGGGTTTTGGTTTGGTATTGCCAGTTGCAAAACAAGAAATTGCCAATACTGTGAAAAGCATTGGCAAGAATAATTTTATTTTAATTGTGTTCATTGTTACGTATATAGTTTTTATTGACCAGATTGAAATTGTTGAAAATCCATTTTTTTATAGCTTTCGCTTTTAAAATAATTTAAAATCACTGACATTGTTTGAACATCTTTATAGCCAGGAAACGCTTGTAGTTTTTTTCCTTCTACATCTAATATAACGATTGTTGGATAACCTAATTTATTACCTACTTTACCTAATTCTAAAGCCAACTGATTTGCACCACGCTGTCCGTCTTTAGTGAATGTATATGTTTTGCCTTTAAATAAAACTGGTTCTGCAGTTTCTGCATTAAATTTTACGGCAGCAAAATCTGCGTTTAATTCAGTAGAAATAGAAGCTTCGTTAAAAACATTTTCATCCATTTTTTTACACCAACCACACCAGTCGGTATACAAATCAACTAAAATAAATTTTTTATTTCCAGCTTTTGCTTCTTCTAAAACTTTGTCAAATGTTGTCCATTTAACTTCAGTTGAACTAGTTAATTCTGTTTTTGCATCAGCAAATTTTGAAATGCTTAGTAATGCAACTACAAGAAACAACCAAATTTTATTTAACTTTTTCATCTTTTTTTTGTTTTCTTATGAGTATTGCAAATTTAATACCAACTTTGATATAAATGTAAAAGTATAAAAATAAATGTTGAAAAGGAAAATAGTTATTTCGGTTACAGGTGCCAGTGGATCAATTTACGCTAAGGTGCTGTTAGACAAGTTATTACGTATTAACAATCAGATTGAAAAGATTGGAATAATAATGAGTGACAATGCAAAAACAGTTTGGAAGCATGAATTAGACACAGAAGATTATTCAAATTATCCATTTCAATTTTATGACAAGAATGATTTTATGGCTCCGTTTGCTTCTGGTTCTGCCAAATATGACACGATGATTATTTGTCCATGTTCGATGGGAACTTTAGCAAGAATTGCAGCTGGAATTTCTAACGATTTGACGACACGTGCTGCAGATGTAATTTTAAAAGAAAGACGAAAATTAATTTTAGTTGCTCGTGAAACACCTTATAATTTAATTCAAATCAACAATATGAAAACCATAACGGAAGCTGGTGGAATTATTTGTCCAGCCACGCCGAGTTTTTATAGCAAACCGCAAACAATAGAAGATGTTGCAGCAACTGTAATTGACAGAGTAATTGATTTATGTGGTTTTGAAAATGAAAGTTATAGATGGAATGATGGAAAGTGAAAGTTTGAATGAAAGTGAAAGTGTTTTACTTCGACTTGTAAATCTCAAAATAGTTATAATCTTCGCTTTTGGTGGAATTGTTTTTAGCGAAACGAATAATTGGATAATCTAAACCGTTGTTTGGAATACGAAGTAAACTATCTTGTAGTATAGCAGTTTGATAAGTAGCAAATGCGAAAATTAATGACGAATCATTTCCTATTTTTGAAACTACTTTTTGCAATATTTTTTCATTCGGAATTTCGGTTTTATTTGGCCATTCCGTTAATATTTTGGATTGATGTGAATGAAGAATATTACATGCTGTAAAATCTGGTAACACCAGTATGTTTGGATATTTCTTTTTCAAAAGATTTAATTCTACCAA
>CALLKF010000130.1 GCA_938008535.1 uncultured Saprospirales bacterium
TGGATGTAAACAAGAATACACCACCTAATACCAGTAATACTAAGCCAATTGTACCAGTTACAGTACCTGTAAAATACAATACTGCAAAAACCGCTGCAATCAAAATGCGAATAATTCTGTCGGCTGAGCCCATGTTCTTTTTCATAATCATGTAATTTTTATCAGTTAAATAATTGGTGCGCGTAGAAACTGACAAAATTTTCACATTACCTTTCGTTGCCACTTGTATAGAATTTTCATCCATGTACAACGAAACATTGCTAATGATAATTTCGTTGTTGCCGCTTTGCAAGCCGATGCTGCCAATTCTGGTTTCTTTGGCGTAATTTCTAAACACAGTAACTTCTGTTACTTTAGAATCGTTGATATTGATGGCGTTTGCAATAAACGCGATGAACATCATTGGAATAATTAAGAGTTGCTTTTGCATAATTTTTAATTTTTAGTTGTGATACAAATTTGATACAATAAAAAAATGTTTTAAAAATTAGATTAAATTTTATGATACTTCTAACTAAAATTATCTATTACAACAAACTGTTATTCAATTAATTAATAAATTTTATATGACGCTATCAACTGACACCTAAAATATAGTTAAAAAATGTTATTCGTTGTTGTCTAAGTTAAACCGTCATTGCGAACGAAGTGAAGCAATCCATTTATGAGCAGATCGCTTCGTGCCTAGCGATGACGTCTCCAATCACTCAATAAATTAAATTTATTTAAGATGCAATTAAAACGGAAAACTTTACATTTGCACCATGAATATGAACAAAGCATTTTATCCATTACTGATTTCAATTATCTTGGCTGGTGGCATTTATATTGGCTATAAAATACAAGATAGAAATACAGCAAAATCAAGCATGTATAGCAACAGCGATGGCAACTCAAAGCTCGAAAATATTTTACAATTAATAGAAGCACGTTATGTTGATACTGTAAATACGCAAAAATTATACGATGATGCCATTGCAAAAATGTTAGAAGAATTAGATCCACACAGCGTGTATTTACCACCTTTGGAAATGTCTCACGAAGCCGAAATGATGGATGGAAATTTTGAAGGAATTGGAATTGAATTTATGATTATCAATGACACAATCTCTGTGGTTACACCAATCAGTGGTGGACCTTCTGAGCAAGCTGGCATTGGTGCTGGTGATAAAATTATTTTGATAGATGATTCTGTTGCAACAGGAAAAAAAATCACGAATGAATTTGTGATGAAGAAGTTAAAAGGTCCGAAAGACACCAAGGTAAAAGTAACCATGCTAAAAAATGGCACTAAAAAATTAGTCACATACACTATCAAAAGAAATAAAATTCCTATTTATAGTGTTGATGCTGGTTTTATGTTAGATAATGAAGTTGGTTACATAAAAGTAAATCGTTTTGCAAAAAATACTTACAGAGAATTCATGGAAAAATTGGATGCGATGCAGCAAAAAAATGGCATGAAAAAGTTAATTCTCGATTTGCGTCAAAATCCAGGTGGTTTTATGGATCAGGCAACTTTAATGGCCGATGAATTTTTAGCAGGCACCAAAAATATTGTTTATACTGAAGGAAGATCGATGCCACGCTCATATGAAAAATCGCAAAACATGGGTTTGTTTGAAGAAGGAAAATTAATTATTTTAATCGATGAAGGTTCTGCTTCTGCCAGCGAAATTGTAAGTGGTGCTATACAAGATTGGGATCGTGGTATTATAATCGGTCGACGTACTTTTGGAAAAGGTTTGGTGCAACAAGAATATCCGTTAGGCGATGGCAGCTCTGTGCGATTAACAGTTGCAAAATACTTTACACCAAGTGGACGATGTATTCAACGTCCTTATGAAGATAATGTATCTGATTATTATGGCGACATCAGTAAACGCTTTAAAGATGGCGAAGTGTTTAACGCTGATAGCATTAAACAAAACAGCAAAAAAGTATATAAAACATTAGTAAAAGGCAGAACTGTATATGCAGATGGTGGCATTACACCTGATATATTTATACCTTTAGATACTTCTATGTTCAATCCATTTGTAAATGAAATTTTTGGATTGAGCTTAATTCAATCATTTGCTTATGATTATTTTAATGCACACAATGCTGAGTTTACTAAATATAAATCTGCTGTTGATTTTAAAAATAATTTTGTTTTTAACGACAATCTATATGCTGAATTTGTAAATTATTGCTACACACATGGTGCATCTAAATCAAATGCTGCTTACACAGAAAAATCAAAATATTATTTATCAGGAAAATTAAAAGCATACTTGGCAAAACAAGTATGGAAAAGCGATGGCTATTTCTTAGTAAATGCACAAGATGATAGAATGATTCAACGTGCGATGTTAGAAATGAAGAAATAAGATTTTATTTTCATTCATAAAAAAGGTCCGGAACTATTTTAAGAGTTCCGAACCTTTTTTATTGTGTCTACCAATATTTATTGGGTTCTTCGCCGGCTTTGATTGCTGCTTCTTTTAACCATTTCACTCTGTGTTTACTGTGTTCTAATGCTTCTTCAGTTAAGTCTTCTTTTACTGTGCTGATATTTAATTCTTCAAACAATGCATCTACTTCATATAATACATCCAAGTCATCTGCTACCATTTTATTAATGTAACGAAGTGCTGTTTCTTTGATCGCTTCTCTCCATTCTTTACCACCTACAATATAAATATCTTCATTTGCTTCTTTTAGAATTTCCAGTGCTTGGTCAAATTCATAATCTTCTTCTTCTTCGAATTTTTTAGATTCCTCTTTAGATATATTATTCAATTCCTTAAAAAAAATATCTTCTTCAAACAGTTTAAAATAATTTGAGACCTCGTCATGCATCCAAAAGAATGGACGTGTATCTATATTTGTATTTTGTGGTGATGTTGGATTTTCTTTTTCCTTTCGTTTATTTTCTGCCAGCGATATAGCTCTCAAACGCTCTTCTTGCTGGCCGCGTAAATCCGGCAGTTTCAGTAAATATCCTGTGCCTCTGTAACCATCATAAAACTCATACCAATCTGGCATATTGATGTACTGTTCATCATCACCTTCTGTTTCTAATAATTCATCGTAATCCTGGAATGACAGCATAAAATGATGAAAATGTAACGGCTCTGAATTTGGTGAACGTAAATAAATTTGCATGGTTTGAATTTCCTGCTGAGTTACAGGTTCTAAGAAAGGACAATCATGAATGTGTTTTTCCCAGAAATGAAAATCATAAGTACATTTTAATAAAGGATGCTCAAACTGATTGGCTCGCCAGAGACATTGTATGTTGAATAGTTTTTTTTGTTGAATCCATTCTATGGTGCGTTCTGCTTCTTTTCTATATCTGATATCAGGTGTATAATCTTTTCTTGAAATGAATAGACTTTGACAATTAATCAAGTGCAATTTCTTTTCTATTATTTGAAACACAAAGGATTCAAAATTTATTGGACTATGGCTTCGGAACTTTTCTATGTATCTCTTTAAGTTTTCATCATTCACTAACTCTTCATGCCATTTTATTTTAAGCGCATCCATAAATTTTGCATATTCACTCGGTTCTTGCGGAAGCTTGCTTTTTTCATACTTAAATTCTGACCAATCCATGATTTACGTTTTATTTAAAACGAAAAATAAGCATGAATATTACAATTAAAATGTTAATAAATATTAAAGATAAATTCTTTGATTTACCTTTAAGTAAGATATGAAATAGTAGAAATAAAAATGAAAACACACAGGAAATTGCAATCTTATTTCTTTCTAAAGAAAATATTAATTGGAACACCTGACAACGGAAAGTTTGCTCGCAATCTGTTTTCTAAATAATTTTTATAAGCACCTTTTATGTAATCTGGATGATTGCAGAAGAAGGCAAAACTTGGAACTTTAGTTGGTAATTGCGTAACGTATTTTATTTTGATGTACTCACCACGATACGCTGGTGGATGATATTTTTCAATTTCAGCCAACATCACTTCATTGAGTTTGTGTGTAGGTATTTTAATCTGGCGATTGTTATATACTTCCAGCACGGTATCAATCGCCTGGTAGATACGTTGTTTCTCTAAAGCAGAAATAAACAAGATTGGAATATCCGTAAATGGCGCAATTTTCTCTTTGATCTTTTCAGTATATCCTAAAATGGTTTTAGAATCTTTTTCAATCGCGTCCCATTTATTCACTAAAATAACAATACCTTTTTTATGCGTTTCCATGATGTCGAAGATCTTCATATCCTGACCTTCAATGCCAACGGTTGCGTCGAGTACCAAAATACAAACATCTGCTTCATCGATTGCTTTAATAGCACGAATCACCGAATAAAATTCTAAATCTTCGTGTACTTTATTTTTCTTACGAATACCTGCAGTATCAATCAGCAAAAATTCTTTTCCGTATAAATTGTAATGTGTGTGAATGGAATCGCGCGTGGTTCCAGCAATATCAGTAACAATATTTCTTTCTTCACCAATTAATGCGTTCAACAACGTTGATTTTCCAACGTTTGGCTGGCCAACAATGGTAATTTTTGGTAAATCAGCATATTGGTCTTCTGCATTTTCAATATCATCTGGAATTAATTCGGTAATTCTATCTAAAATTTCGCCAGTTCCGCTACCACTCATCGACGAAACACAAAACAATTCATCGAAACCTAAACCATAAAACTCATTGGCAATATAACTTCTTTCAGTGTTGTCAACTTTATTAACGCATAACAACACTGGTTTTTTAGCTTTACGCAGTTCTTGTGCTAAACTTTCGTCTAAATCGGTAATTCCAGTCGTTACATCCACCATAAACACCAAAATATTAGCTTCAACAATGGCTAATCGAACTTGTTTTTTAATTTCTTTTTCAAAAATATCGTCTGTATGTGATACAAAACCACCAGTATCAATCACATTAAATGATTTACCATTCCATTCTGTAACTCCATATTGACGATCGCGCGTAACACCGCTAAAATCATCTACAATAGCTTTGCGTGCTCCTAATAATCGGTTAAATAATGTCGATTTTCCTACGTTTGGTCTTCCAATTATGGCGATGGTATAACTCATGATGCTACAAAATTAAGCATAGAATTTTGAATTTCAACCATTCAATCGAATAAGGTATTGTTATTGATTAATAGAATTTTTACTCAGAAGACATTGATTTACACAGAATATTAAACCATTTATTGACTTTTATCGAATAGTATAATATTCACCACGCGCATCTTTATGTTGTAAAATAGTACCTAATTTCATTAGTTTAATGAGTATTTTATTGGCACGTTGCAAAGAAATATTCAATCGATTACTCAATTCTTTTGCCATAATGAGTTCCTTTTTGTTCAAATAATCTAACACGAATTTTTCTTTAGAATCTAAATTATTCATATCGAGTTCTTCTTCATCGTCTTCTGTTTCTATCATTTTTTTGGTAGATTTAGATGCAACCATGGTTTTGTCGTTATTGCGCATATATAGTTGCCAATCGTCGTTATCGTCTAAAGCAAAATGCGGTTTTCGCAAACTGTTTTTAATTTCAACTGCTAACACAGCCACATCATCATCCAATTCATAAATGGTAAAATAGACATCTACCGGTGGTTCGCAGAAATGTTCGGCAGCTTCATGAATCATATACATTTCTTCTTCGCAATCGCAACCTAAAACCAAACCATTGTCTTTTACGCCAATCAATAAGGTTCCGCCTTTGTTGTTGGCAAATGCAGCGATTGTTCTTCCAATTTTTCGTTGATTAGAAATAGTTTGTTTAAAATCCAACTGAACACCTTCACCTTTAGAAATAATAGTTTCCAGTTCCGCAGCATCTGTTTTTATGGTTGGTGAGAAACGCATAATCTAACATTTAGTTGAATTAAAATTACCACTTATGTGGTTTATATATCATTCTATTGAAATTTGAAAGTATAAAAATTATCTTTGTAACAGTAGTTTTTCAGAATAATAATTTTAATTTACACACGAATAATTAGCATGTTAGATTCTGTAATACCAAAAATTAAAGACTGGCCAATTAATCTTATCGCTTTAAAAAAGGATAAGATTATGCAGGCGTCTATTGCAGATACACTCATTGAGTTTAATAAAGCATATCCAACCAATGAAAAAATACGCGAACTGATACAAAAAACCTTGTATTTAGAACGCATCCGAATTAAGACTGATTCTTGGGAAGTGGATCCAGAAGATGAAAATGAATTTTGGGCAAAAATAAAGAAACAACTATTTGTTGCCGATCCATCACTGATTGAAGAGCATAAATCGCAAGAATTGCATCAGGAAATGTTGCATGAAATTGTGTCGCGCTACACTCATGAGATTTGCGGTAACTTTAAACCTGGTGTATTCTGGATGGCGCGGCAAATATTACGTCGTATTTTTGCCCGATTGTTCAATGCGCATTTTGGTGGTTTTAAAGGTTTATTTTATCCAGATGAAAAGCTAAAAGACAAGCTTATTGTGGCTGGTCCAGTCGATAAAATCCGAAATTTAGTTACCAAAGGAACTGTTATTTTAGTGCCTACACATTTTAGCAATTTAGATTCAGTCATTATTGGTTTCGGTATGGATTACATCGGTCTGCCTGCGTTTCAGTACGGTGCCGGTTTGAATTTATTCAATTCCAAAATGTTCAATTTATTGATGAGTAATCTCGGTCCATATAAATTAGACCGACGAAAGAAAAATCCTATTTATGTTGAGACATTAAAATCGTATTCAAAAACAAATGTCATTGCTGGTGCCAATACCATCTTTTTTCCAGGTGGAACCCGTTCTCGCGCTGGAAATATAGAAAATGATTTAAAATTAGGTTTGTTAGGAACTGTGATGGAAGCGCAACGCGAACACTATTTCACTAATCCATCTACCTTGGCAACTAAAATATTTGTAGTGCCATTAACCATTAGTTATCCGTTTGTTTTGGAAGCATCTTCCTTAATTGAAGAACATTTAAAGCGCACTGGAAAAGAACAATACTTAACACAGGAAAACAACATGCCACCTTGGAAAACCGTTTGGAAGTTTTTCTGGGAAACATTCTCTAAATCATCTGAAATTACTTTGTCGTTAGGTGAACCCATGGATGTTTTTGGTAATAATTTAGATGATGATGGTTTTAGTTTGGATAAATTAGACAGAAAAATAGACGTTCGACAATACTTCATGAACAAGGGTGTTATGAAAATAGATGCACAACGCGAAAGTATTTACACTCAAATGCTTGGCGATAAAATTGTGGCTGCTTTTAAATACAATAATGTAGTGTATGCATCACATGTGGTGGCATTTGTGGCGTTTGAATTATTGCGCAAACAACTCGATAGTCCAGATATATTTACCATGTTGCGCACACCAGAAGAAGACCGTGAAATTGATTTCGATAGTTTTAAAACCAACATGAAACGTGCAATCGATGAATTGTATATGTTGAACAACAGAAAGCAACTAAAACTGGCTTCACATATTACCACTAAAGAATTACCAGAAATTATTGATTTAGGTATTGAACAGATGAGTATGTATCATCCAAATTTGCCTTTATTGAGAACCAAAAAAGGAAATATCACCAGCGAAGATTTGAAATTATTATATTACTATCACAACCGAATGGATGGCTATGGCTTACAAAAACACATCGGATAAAGCACCTGTTGGCGTAATTGGTGCAGGTAGTTTTGGTACTGCTGTTGCTAACTTATTGGCGGAAAACGGCGAAGTACTCTTCTATTCCAGACGACCAGATGCTGTTGAACAAATTAATAAAGAACGAATCAACAACGGACAAGCTATTCACAAGAACATTACTGCAACTGCTGATTTGAATGAAATTGCCGACCGTTGCTATTTGCTTTTTCCATCGGTGCCTTCTGATTCTTTTCGGCAACTGATGCGCGATGCGTCACCGCATTTACGACCAGACCATATCTTAATTCATTGCACCAAAGGATTTGATATAAAATTAGAAGAAGGCAAAACCATTTTAGACAAAGATTTGATTTTGTTTCCTTCGGATATTTATACGATGAGCAAAGTAATTTTGGAAGAAACCACCGTGCGCAGAGTTGGTTGTATGAGTGGTCCGAATTTAGCACGCGAAATTGCAGATTTTCATCCAGCTGCAACAGTGATTGCCAGCAAGTTTGAAGAAGTTATTAAAGAAGGTGAAACAGCGATACGAAGCAAACGTTTGCAAGTATAT
Organism: uncultured Saprospirales bacterium; assembly: GCA_938008535.1. Classification (GTDB taxonomy): domain Bacteria; phylum Bacteroidota; class Bacteroidia; order Chitinophagales; family JADIYW01; genus JADJSS01. The sequence continues at coordinate 8,218 of CALLKF010000130.1, forward strand.
AGCAACAACGATATTTATGCAGTTGAACTAGCTGGTGTACTCAAAAACTCCATGGCCTTGGCGGCAGGCGCGCTTGGCGGTTTAGGTTATGGCAATAATGCGATGGCATTTTTAATTACACGTGGTTTAGGCGAAATCATCAGATTATCTACAGCAATGGGTGCCGATAAACACGCGTTCTTAGGACTGGCTGGTATTGGCGATTTAGTGGCAACGTGTACTTCACCATTAAGCCGAAACTATACGGTTGGCGCGCGTTTGGCAAAAGGTGAAACTTTAGAACAAATTATTGCGACTTCATCAGAAGTAGCAGAAGGTATAAAAACGGTCAGCATCAGTAAAAAACTGGCAGATTCAACCGATATAAAACTACCAATTATCCAGGCAATTTACAGAGTGCTTTTTGAAGATTTAAAAGTAGAAGACGCACTTGGCTACTTAATGGAATACCGTTTTGGGTATGATGCGGATTATATGTAAGTGATGAGTGAAGAGTGATGAGTCATTAGTATTGACAGATGATTTATTTTCTCTTTATTATACCTTATCTGAACTTCTCCTCTGCCTTTATTTTTGTTTGCAGGTGCTGTTTGGGTTTGTGACATCAGTATTTGGTACTTTTCCGTATTTATTTGGTTTTTTGCACTCTTCATTTGGCTTCCAGCACCTACTATTTGGCTTGTCGGATTTTTCATTTGGCTTGTCGCACTTTCCATTTGGCTTGCATCACCTGTCATTTGGTATGTAGCATCTGTCATTTGGTCTGCACGATTTTCCATTTGGTATGTCGCACATTTCGTTTGGCGTGCATTACTCTTCATTTGGCGTGTCGGATTTTCCATTTGGCGTGCACCACGCTTCATTTTGCTTGCATCACTTTCCATTTGGCGTGCACAACATTGCGTTTGGCGTTCACAACATTTGATTTGGCGTGTCGTATTTTTCATTTGGCGTGCACGACTTTTGTTATTTTATTGATAACTAATGATTTAGCGTGCAGCAGGTTTGGTTTGGCAAGTGCGAGATTTGGTTTTATATGAGTGATTTTTGTAAAGTGTGGTTGATGGGAAAGCTGGTGGTTTGTGACGTTTGGGAAATTTGGTTTATGTTTGTTTATTTGTTTAATTGCTTTTAAATTGTGTTCTTTGAATATTGGTAACAACATATAAGATTCAGACTTTAGCGCAATTTCAGTTGTGAATTGCTTTTAAATTGTGTTCTTTGAATATTGGTAACAACAACGTGAAGTAAAGGCAGTATCGATTGCGAGTTGTGAATTGCTTTTAAATTGTGTTCTTTGAATATTGGTAACAACAATTAAATCAACAAAATTAACATTACAATAGTTGTGAATTGCTTTTAAATTGTGTTCTTTGAATATTGGTAACAACAGTGTAAACGATTTCCAATTAACAGCCGGTGTTGTGAATTGCTTTTAAATTGTGTTCTTTGAATATTGGTAACAACCATTAATTCTGTAATTTATATTTCTCTTACGTTGTGAATTGCTTTTAAATTGTGTTCTTTGAATATTGGTAACAACACTACAAACACGCAGCTATGATGATAAAGAGTTGTGAATTGCTTTTAAATTGTGTTCTTTGAATATTGGTAACAACCTGTTGCAATTAAATAAGTTCCATAAGCTGGTTGTGAATTGCTTTTAAATTGTGTTCTTTGAATATTGGTAACAACGGTTACACCTTACGGCGATATCTATATCGAGTTGTGAATTGCTTTTAAATTGTGTTCTTTGAATATTGGTAACAACGCAATTATCACAATCATTTGTGATGTCATAGTTGTGAATTGCTTTTAAATTGTGTTCTTTGAATATTGGTAACAACACGTATATTCGACAAAGGAAAAGATAAATAGTTGTGAATTGCTTTTAAATTGTGTTCTTTGAATATTGGTAACAACAATGGAAATGAAAGTATTGAAATTTAAGTAGTTGTGAATTGCTTTTAAATTGTGTTCTTTGAATATTGGTAACAACTAATTCGATTTTTAGCATCAAACACCGGTAGTTGTGAATTGCTTTTAAATTGTGTTCTTTGAATATTGGTAACAACATGCCTTGCGCAAATCATTTAAATTACGCTGTTGTGAATTGCTTTTAAATTGTGTTCTTTGAATATTGGTAACAACTAAAGCTTGTGTTAGTTTAGTATCACCATCGTTGTGAATTGCTTTTAAATTGTGTTCTTTGAATATTGGTAACAACCTAACATTGCTTTAAAGGTAGGTGCACAAAGTTGTGAATTGCTTTTAAATTGTGTTCTTTGAATATTGGTAACAACCAATGTTAGCATACAAAGACGCTTTAAGTAGTTGTGAATTGCTTTTAAATTGTGTTCTTTGAATATTGGTAACAACATTCTGTTTCTTCAATTATAATACTTACTAGTTGTGAATTGCTTTTAAATTGTGTTCTTTGAATATTGGTAACAACGAATGCCAGGAAGCAGGAAACGCACAATAAGTTGTGAATTGCTTTTAAATTGTGTTCTTTGAATATTGGTAACAACAATTTTTTGGATGGAACTTTTGGTATTTTCGTTGTGAATTGCTTTTAAATTGTGTTCTTTGAATATTGGTAACAACCTTGCTTGTCTGATTCCGATACTTCGAAACGTTGTGAATTGCTTTTAAATTGTGTTCTTTGAATATTGGTAACAACCCGGTGATGCGCCTGCAGCAACTCTATCCTGTTGTGAATTGCTTTTAAATTGTGTTCTTTGAATATTGGTAACAACTGTTTGCCAATAAGTTCGTCCATGCCTTTGGTTGTGAATTGCTTTTAAATTGTGTTCTTTGAATATTGGTAACAACCACAGAAGCAGCATTTGGTCACCGTGTTGAGTTGTGAATTGCTTTTAAATTGTGTTCTTTGAATATTGGTAACAACCAACTATAAAAAATACGGTGTAACATCACTGTTGTGAATTGCTTTTAAATTGTGTTCTTTGAATATTGGTAACAACATTCGTGGCACCTGAAACAGCTTTGATACCGTTGTGAATTGCTTTTAAATTGTGTTCTTTGAATATTGGTAACAACTACCTGCATCTTAAAGGTAGTCAACTGCAAGTTGTGAATTGCTTTTAAATTGTGTTCTTTGAATATTGGTAACAACCCATTTCGTTATCCGGGTTTCCTACGCCTGGTTGTGAATTGCTTTTAAATTGTGTTCTTTGAATATTGGTAACAACACATGATTAGATACAGATCGACGGACACGAGTTGTGAATTGCTTTTAAATTGTGTTCTTTGAATATTGGTAACAACTTCTACCAACAATTGGATTTTGTGTAATAGGTTGTGAATTGCTTTTAAATTGTGTTCTTTGAATATTGGTAACAACTTCCACTTTGTTGTCCGCTACCAATCTCTGGTTGTGAATTGCTTTTAAATTGTGTTCTTTGAATATTGGTAACAACCAATCTTATCCGAAGAACTTCTATCGTGTGGTTGTGAATTGCTTTTAAATTGTGTTCTTTGAATATTGGTAACAACAAGTTCAAAATTGTATCACCAAAAGACTTGTTGTGAATTGCTTTTAAATTGTGTTC
>CALLKF010000131.1 GCA_938008535.1 uncultured Saprospirales bacterium
TAATGGATTTAAACCAATAGAAAATTTTTCACGAATAGCGTAATCGTTAAATTTTATATCACCATTATTCAGTGCAACTCTATCCACCTGATAATAGCTTTGTAAAAAATTAATGGCTATCTGTTGAATTTGTGTGGCGATGGTAAAAATTGGATTAAACTTAGTAGAATCTGCATGTGCTTCTTTTATTTTAGAACCACCGGCACCAAACATTCTTTGTAAATTATCCAAGTAATCATATCGTTCGTACATAAAAAATGGATGAGTAATAATAACAGAATCCATATCGTATCTAAATTTTGCCGGATTTACATCTTTAAAAGAAATGAATAACCTATCGATTGATAAGAAATCTTCTTTGGCTGTTTTTCCAAAATGGAAATCGTTTATGGCAACATATCCTTTTGCCTGTGTTTCTAAAACACTATTAAATCCACCGTTCGCATGTATATCTGCATCGAGGTTTGCTCTGAAACTTCCATAATTCGCCAAATCGCGAATGTATTGTTCCATAAATTGTAAATCAAAGTTCTGAATTCCTAAATCTAAGCGGTATCTTTTTTTAGTTAAATTGATAGTTGTTTTGCCTTTTATATCACCAGTAGAAGGTCCGTTTTTTAGATTGAATTTAACAGCCATCGTATCACGGTTCCACCACATGCCGGTGCTTTCTATATTAATATTTTTAAGAAAATAAGTTACAGGAATCACCAATTCTCTGTAGTTCACACGTCCTTCAATAATTTCAATATCCAGAATATTTAATTTGGTGCGCGCATCTTTTACCAGTTTCTTTTCTTTAGGTGTAAACTTAGCGATGATGTCATTAAAATTAAAATTCTTTCTTTGCTGCACGATATTAAAAATTGGATGATCGACCGTTAAGCTGCTAATTTCATAGGTTTTACTAAAGATTAGTTTTGTCCAGTTAAAATTTACATTTAAACCTTCAGCTTGAATAAAAATTGAATCGTTTTTTAATTCATATAATTTTAAGTTGCCAATATGAATATAACCGGTAAACGGATTGACATACACCAACCCTGTTTTAATTTCTCTTCCGGTATATTTTACGTCGTATTTTTCAATCAGGTATTTTGCAATGGGCGAAATAAACACAATTACCAACACAACAATGGATACTATTATAATAAGCGTTGCAATTAAAGACCTCTTTGTTTTCTTTTCCATAAAATAGCTTTAGTATGATTGGCATACTAAAACACCAATCATAATTGCTTCAAAATTGAGCATATTTATAGCTGAAAGCATTACACAAATCGTTAGATTAGTTACATTATTTACAGAAATGGAGTTGTAAACAGATACTTTTAGAAGATAGGTATTGAATATGTATTTATGATAAGATGTTGTTTACACAACGTTTCGCGCGAGATTCCAATCTCGTGTGTATTAGCTAAACCAATCTATGATTGGAAGAACATTAAATTCAACTAAACTTTGATTAGAATGGATAAACAATGCTTTTTATTTACCTTAAACATGCTGCGTAGAATAAACCGCCATTTATACTGCTTTGTCTGAACATAGTTGATGTGGATTTTTTGCGATGGCTTGTTGGCTAAATTATGTTGTCAAAATATTCCCACTTAGTTAAATCGTTCTTGTCATATAAATATTCATCCTGTTGGTTTACTCTCCATTTTTTTGTGTCATCTTTGATGATGATGCCACCAATTAAGTTTTTCCCTTTTGTGTTTTGGTCTTTGATGTATGCTTGTAATGCTTCGGCTCTTGATTTTGCTTCTGTCGCTGTGCTACCCGCTTTCGTATCGCCAATGAAAGTCTTGCCTGATGCCAATTGAATTATATAGTCAGTATAAAACGTTTGTGGTAAATCATTCTCTTCATATTTAATACCAAAAAAATCTTTTTTACTAACTCCGTTTTTAAACCACCATTCTATTTTGTCTTCTTTTGTTTCAAGATGCTTTTCAAATTCCTTTTCAGGTGTTGAACGGTCTTTTGCTAAATAGCAAGGTTCGTAAATACAAAGCTTGTAGTCCAGTTTTTCGTCTGTGTGTTGATTGAAAAATTCCTCTTTCTTAATGTCCCAGTCGTAAACAGTTTCTTCAATTTTTGCTTTTACTTCTGCTTTCTTAATTGGTTTATATTCTCCTGTTGCTTTGCTCAACAGTTCAGAAAATTTGTCTAAATTTTTGTAGTGCATAAACAAGTATTGAATATGAATTATACCATTTTCCATTTGGTAATTGATACCTAAATACTTTTTGAACCATAGATAAATTGCACCCCTCACTGTCGGAACAGAACGCTTTGGTGCAAAACCACTTAAATTCTCTTTGACAACAGAACTGAACATATCTTGCAAATCATTGTCAGCTAATTTTGCTAATGTAGTTCTGTCATCACTATCATTTAAATCGCCTAACATTTGGTCAAATTCTATTCCTTTAATATTTTTGTCTGTCAATAAACTTTCTTTGTAAGTTGTAATCTCTGTTGTTAATCCTTTGGCTTTTATTTTCTCTCCGTTTTCGGCTGTATTTACCATTATTGGATTTATTTCAATGTCAAAGGCTTTGCAAAAAACTTCTTCTAATATTTTACCAAAACTGAATGTTATGTCGCCAAAGTCAACACGACTTTTGTAATAAGAGGAAAGCAATAAAGGTTTGTAAATTGGTTTTCTTACCGACTTTAAATGCTTGATGATATTTGGATTGTAATCTTCTTTTTGAACTGTAATTTTTTGAAGATTTGTAAAGATGAAACCAGTATTTAAGTTTTCATCTTCATAGTGCATTTGTTCGGGCATACGAAGTATGCGTCCAACGGTTTGCACTTCAAAAGTGTAACTTTGAATGTCACGAAGTTTTACAAGTATGTGTGCTCTTGGGCAGTCCCAACCAGTATCAATAGCTTGTTTAAAAAGTAAAAATTCAACTTCGCTTTCAAAGTCTGAAATAACATCTAATCCGTCTGATTTTTCTTCACTTAACCAAACTGCTAATTTTCCGTTGGTTTCTGTAATTCCTTTGTCAGCTAAAAATGCTTCAATAACTTCTTTCTTTGCTACGCCTGCTTCTGCGTTTGGTAGTTGAATTAAGCAAAGAGGATTAATATTTGAACCTGCATTTGTATAGGCTTGCTTTAGTTCTAATCTTTTATTGTATGCCGCCTCAATAATTATGTC
>CALLKF010000132.1 GCA_938008535.1 uncultured Saprospirales bacterium
TTTCCGCAAGAACATATCGAAAATGTTTTTTTATTGGAGTTAAAAGACTAATGCAATAATGCTTTTAATCTATCTACCATTTGCTGATTACTCTTTTGCGAAAAGGCACTTACAATAGTTTGCTTTTCTCCATTAGTAAGGTGCAAACTCATGGATGCTTTATTCTGGACGTTGGGTTGGAAATAATTAAAATTTAATACATCCAATGGCGTTTTGCTAGAGTTTTGCAAAAAAGCAAGACTTATATCATCATTGTAATTTTGCAATAATTGAAAATTAGTATAAATATTTTCTGTTGGAGATAATGTTTCCGAAATAAGTGTCGGCTTCTTAGTTTGGTTAAATTCGCCAAATTTATCTTCAATTGATACTTTTATACTACTCAAATATACAACTCCTTCAAGATTCGAGTAAAGGTTACAGTAAAAAGAATCAAATGTTATTTTCCATTTTTCTAATTCAAGAATATCGTTTATTGTGTACCAATTTTTTCTAAAGTAAATAAAGATTTTTTCATCATTTATATTGTTACTTATAGTAGATTTAGTTCCAATATTCATGACTCCGCCAATAATGTTAGGATGGTCTTCTAATACTTTAGGAGATTTAAACTTACCATCCGCACAGCCTTTAAATATTCCAGTTATCCATACTTTATCAATTTCATTAAACTTTTTACTACTATAAAAGTCGATACCGTCTACTGTTTTTTTAAATTTTTCCATTTTAATCTACGTTGTTATAAAAACATTTAGTTTAATTGATTCTCTTTCATCTTCAACAACAACGTTCCGGCTTCCACAAATTGTTTGTCGCTTACATACACTTCTTCAATTTCGCCATCGGTATGTGCTTCAATGGTGCTTTCCATTTTCATAGAAATCATTTTCAATAACGCATCACCAGATTTTACGGAATCGCCAGGTTTTACTAGTACTGTCGTCACTTCGCCAGGCATTGGTGCAATGTAGCCGCCTTTCACCGTTTCTTCCAATGGGTTTGGAAATTTATCTACACTCAATAAAACAATTTGTCCTAACTGCGGTGAATGCACAAAATATTGATTGCCATTTTGTGAAAAGAAAAATTTACGACGAATGTTGTTAATTTCTATCGTTAGCCATTTGTCTTTGGTTACAATATATGTTGATGTAAATGATTTATCAGCAAATGAAATAGTTAATGCACCATTTAAATTTTTATATTCTACTAAAAATTCAAAGCCACCAAAACTATATTTTTCTTGTTGAGATTGATAAGCATTGTTGCGCCAGCCAGCAGGCACACCTTGTGCAACTGTTCTGTTGTTTTCTCTTTGTAAGAAACGATATTGCTGTAAAGCACAAGTCAAAATATCCAATGTTTCCTGCGGATATTTTTCGCCTTCGTACTTAAATCTTTTATCTAAGAAATGCGTATCAAAATCACCTTTTTGAAAATCTTCATGTTGTAAGATAGCTGTCAGGAAATTTTTATTGGTGGTGAAACCTGTCAATACTAATTCCTGTAAAGCCAATGTCATTTTTGAAATTGCTTCCGAACGATTTTTTCCTTTCGCAATTATTTTTGCAATCATCGGATCATAGAAAGTAGAAATTTCTGAGCCACTTTCAATACCTGTATCATAGCGCAAACCATCAATATTTGCAGGAATCCAATCGATTATTTTACCGCTTACAGGTAAGAAATTATTGCCTGCATCTTCTGCATACACACGCACTTCAATAGCGTGTCCGTTTTGTGTAATTTCATCTTGTTTAAAAGGAATCGCATTGCCTTCAGCCACTTCAATTTGCAAACGCACCAAATCTAATCCTGTAACTTCTTCTGTTACTGGATGTTCTACCTGCAAGCGTGTATTCACTTCTAAGAAATAAAACGATTGGTCAGGAGCCACAATAAACTCTACTGTTCCGGCATTATCGTATTGAATTGCTTTGCAGGCTGCCACCGCAGCATCGCCCATTTTTTTGCGCGTTTCTTCTGTAATAAATGGAGAAGGACTTTCTTCCACTACTTTTTGATAACGACGCTGAATGCTGCATTCACGTTCAAATAAATGTAATGCGTTTCCGTGTTTATCACCAAAAATTTGAAACTCTACGTGACGTGATGTATCGAAATATTTTTCAATTAAAAGTGTGTCATCGCCAAAACCATTCAATGCTTCTGATTTTGCTTCATTGATGGCTTTGTCTAGTTCAGATTCTTGTCGAACAATACGCATACCTTTTCCGCCACCACCAGCACTTGCTTTTAATAAAACAGGAAAGCCGATTTCAATCGCTTTTGCTTTGATGGTAGATTCGCTTTGGTCGTCACCTTGATAGCCTGGAATCGTTGGTACATTATGCGACTGCATAATTTTCTTTGCACCAATTTTCGAACCCATAACTTCAATCGCTTTCGGATGCGGTCCAACCCAAATGATATCTGCATCAATAACACGTTGTGCAAATTCTACTTTTTCACTTAAGAAACCATAGCCTGGATGAATAGCATTCGCACCGGTTTGTTTTGTAGCATCAATAATCTTATCAATCACTAAATAAGATTCGTTCGGTTGCTTGCCGCCAATACGAACTGCTTCATCTGCATATTTTACAAACAAGGCATGCTCGTCAGCATCAGAAAATACTGCTACTGTGGCGATGCCCATTTCTCTGCATGTTTTAAAAATACGTATTGCTATTTCACCACGATTGGCTACGAGAAGTTTTGTTATTTTATTTTGAGTCATACTTTTTAAATCTTAATTCAGAATTCTTAAATCTTAAATTCAATTACATTCGATAAACGCCCCAAGCGTTGGTGCCTTTTACTTCATTCATATAAGTTAATGCAAGTATTAAACCAAATACGTGTCGTGTGTCTCTTGGATCGATGATGCCGTCGTCCCAAAGCTGGCCGGTTGCAAAAAATGCATTGCTTTGTTTTTCGATTTCGCCTTTCATAAATTCTTTCATTTGTGCTGCTTGTGCTTCGTCAAATGGTTGCCCTGATTTTATTGCTGCTTCACGACTGACCATCTGCATCACACCGGCTAATTGTTCCGAACCCATAACGGCAATCATTGAGTTTGGATAGGAAAATAAAAACCGCGGATTGTATGCGCGACCACACATCGCATAATTGCCTGCGCCAAAACTCGCACCCATCATCAGCGTAAACATAGGTACTTCAGAGTTAGAAACGGCGTTGATCATTTTAGCGCCATCTTTGATCATGCCATTTTGTTCATATTCTTTTCCAACCATAAAACCTGTTATGTTTTGTAAGAATAAAATAGGTGTGTGGTTCATGTTGCACAACTGTATAAAGTGTGCGCCTTTGTTTGCTGAATCATTGAATAGAACTCCATTGTTGCCAATGATTGCAATTGGATAACCGTGCATTTTTGCAAAACCACAAATCAATGTGGTACCATATTCTTTTTTGAATTCATGAAACTCAGAACCATCAACAATACGTGCAATTACTTCACGACAATCAAAAGGAACTTTAGTATCTACAGAAACAATTCCTAATAATTCATCAATTGGATAATTTGGTTCTTTATAAGAAATTTCAGATTTCAGATTTGTGATTTCAGAATTTGATTTTAAATTAGCCATCAATTCACGAGCAATACGAATTCCGTCTAATTCGTCTTGTGCTAAATAGTCTGATACACCGGAAATTTTAGAATGCATTTCTGCGCCGCCTAAAGTTTCATCATCTACTATTTCATTTGTTGCCATCTTTACCAAAGGTGGTCCCGCCAAAAATACTTTTGCTTTATTTTTTATCATGATGACATAATCGCTCATACCTGGAATGTATGCACCGCCAGCTGTTGAGTTGCCAAAAACAATAGAAATAGTTGGAATTCCTTTTTTAGAACGACGTGTAATTTCTTTAAAATTATTTCCACCTAAATTAAAAACCTGTGCTTGATCAGGCAAATTTGCGCCTGCACTTTCTACTAAATTTATTGCGGGTAAATTATTTTCAACACCAATTTCATTAATACGTAATGCTTTTTTTAATGTTGCAATATCAATTGCGCCACCTTTGTTGGTACCAACATTTGCAGTTATCAAACACATTTTTCCAGAAACAAAACCGATGCCTGAAACCATCGTTCCACCAGTTCCAAATCCACCTTTTACACCAAGTCCAGCTAATGGTAATAATTCTAAAAATGGCGAATCCTGATCTAATAATAATTCAATGCGTTCACGTGCTAAAAATTTGCCTTGCGATTTTGCTTTTGCTAAGTGTTTTTCTTCACCTTGAAAAAGTGATTGTTTCAAATGTTTATTCAACTCTTCAATTTTCGCCAACATCTTTTGATAGTTGTCTTTGTATGCTGCTGAGTTGGTGTTTATTTTAGATTTTATTATAGACATAAAAATGTACTTTTTCTGTTTATTGAACATGGTTTTTCACTACGTTCAGAATTACAAACAAGTTTACAAAAAAGTTTCTATTTGAACGAACGTTTGGTAAAATATTTAGTGTAAATTTATCGTTAAATATTTTTATTTTATTGAAAATCAATATTTTGTAAAATATTAACAAACGAACGTTTGGTACAAATTTGTTTAATTGAAAATACTTTTTTACATTTGTTTATAAAATTAATTCAAAACAATAAAAATTTATAAAAAATGACAGCAAGAGAAATCGTATTAGCATTGCCAAGCAGATTAAAAGCAGAAGAAGCTGCTGGACAAAGTGGCAATTTTCAATTTGTATTAGAAGGCGAAACTGGTGGCGAATTTACAGCAATTGTTGCTGATGGCGTTTGCACAGTACAAGAAGGTTTGCATGGCGAAGCTGATTGTGTAATTTCATCATTAGCTACTGATTTTGAAGATGCAGAATTAGGAAGAGTGAACAGACAAATGGCTGTAATGATGGGAAAAATTAAAATCACCAATTTAGGAGCAATGCTTAAATTTATTGGAATGTTTAGCGATTTAGAGGCTGTATAATTGATGAACGAATCACAATTGATAATTAATAACAGTCAATTAATTGATAAAAAAAAACAGTTCTTTGGAACTGTTTTTTTTGTTTTAATAAAATGCAATTGTATTTTGTAATTTTATACTTTAGAAATCGATAAAATGAAAGGTAAAACAGTAGTAATAACAGGTGGAAATTCAGGAATTGGACGCGTAACGGCAACAGAAATTGCTAAACTTGGTGCGCAAGTAATTATAGTTTGTAGAAATGAACAAAAAGCAAAAGCAGTGCAAGAAGATATTAATGCATTGACAGGTTTGAATAATTGTGATTTGTTTATTTGTGATTTTTCTTCGCAAGATTCAATTAAAAATTTTGCAAAACAATTCAGAATGAAATACAATCATATTGATGTGTTGATTAACAATGCTGGTGCAATTATTGGCGAACGACAAACCAATGAACAAGGTTTAGAAATGATGTTTGCTACCAATCATCTTGGCTATTTTTTAATAACACATTATTTGTTGGATTTACTGAAAGCTGCTGATAAAGCGCGCATCATCAATGTAGCATCTTTGGCGCATCGATTTGGTGGAATGCGTTGGAATGATTTGCAAGCAGAACAATTTTTTAATTCGTGGTTGCAATATGGACACACGAAATTGATGAATATTTTGTTTAATAAAAAGTTGTCGAAAATATTAAAAAACAACACCAATATTACTGCAAACTGTTTGCATCCTGGAAATATAAATTCTAATTTTGGTAGAAGTGGAAATCCATTGATGAAAGTGTTGATGGATAATTTTGGCTTTGTGTTGACTTCACCAGAAAAAGGTGCGCAAACATCGATATACTTGGCAACTTCGCCAGAAGTACAAAACAAAACTGGTTTGTATTGGTACCGAAAAAATCCAACGATTCCATCCATGGAAGCTATCAGTTCAGACAATGCAGATCGACTTTGGGAAATCAGTTTGCAATTAACAGGTATCAAAGAATTTGGTGCTGTAGATTTTGATTAGAAAGTGTAATGATGCATTGTTAGCTTCATCAATAATTGAAAAAAATGACAAATATAAATTCAATAAAATTTGTTGATGCAACCTTAGATGATGCTGATTCTTTACTTTCGTTGATTCATCAATTAGAACATTTTATTACGAAAGAAACGCTGTTAAACAATCTTAAAAATAATTTTGAACATAAAGATTATCGCATATTTGTAGCGAAAGAAAATAACGTAGTTATTGCTTTTGCTGAGTTACATTTTAGTCATTTTATTCATGAAAAAAATAAACGCGCACGACTGACTTCTTTTTGTGTTGATGAACATTTTAGAAATAAAAATATTGGCAAGCATTTTTTAGATTTCTTAGAAGAATTTTGTTTTGAATATAATATTTTAAGAATAGAATTAACCAGTAATATTAAGCGCTTAGATGCACATCGGTTTTACGAAAAGAATGGTTATTTGTTTATGTCTAAACGATTTTATAAAGAAATATACAAATAATTAACTATATCAATAAAATAACAATTTGGATATTCTTTGTCTAAAAAAAACAATAAAAACATACAAAAAATTGTAATGCAATATATTCACACGTTTCTTGATTTTTTTACAACTAACTTTCCATCGTTAAAATTAATTAGCTGGTTATTTCCAGTTGCTTGTTTGTTTTCTTTTTTAAGTTTATTTATTGCCGGATTTTGTAAGCAAACATTGAAATGGCGAACCGGTTTTTCACGAAAAACATTTCATTTTTTTATTTTTTTTGCTGCCTATTTTTGTCAGCAAAAAATGGGCTTGCCAGCCGTTTTTATATTAGGTTGGTCAGTTACGTTAGTGTTGATTTATGCAATCATTAAAGCCGATGGTAACTTGTTTTACGAAGCATTAGCGCGCGAAAAAGATGCACCATTCAGAACAAAATATATTGTGTATTCATATTTGGCAACCTTTTTTGGTGGTGTAATTTCTAATTTATTATTTGGTCCATTTGCCATTTTTGGCTATTTAATTACAGGTATTGGCGATGCCATTGCAGAACCAATCGGAACTTATTTTGGCAAACATCAATATCGAGTTTTTAGTTTTGATAAAACAAAAATTTCTTATAGAAGTATTGAAGGAAGTTTGGCTGTTTTTGTATCGGTACTTGTGATAATGTATCTATCACCTTGTCCTTTTTTTTCGTTTAAAGAATATCTGTTAATTGCAATTATTTGTACTGTTGTTGAAGCCTTATCACCAAGCGGTTTTGATAATATGTTGTTGCAAATTATAGCAAGTTTTTTATTTTACAAGTTGCTTTCTAATAGCGTTGGATACTCTGAATGCTTAGGTATATAAAAAGCCATCATTTAATGATGGCTTTTTTAGAACTATTATTTATTCTGATCTTATTCTTTCTTTTTCGCTAATAAGCCATCTTGAAATTTAATAAAATCTACTAAGTTTTCTAACGGAATATTTTTTGCTAAAATTTTATAATCTGGTGTAATTAAAAATAATCTTGGTGTTACAATCAAATCATATTCTTTTCTAAATGCACTCATACCACGCATATCAGCACAAGTAATCCAATCTGGACTGCAATTTTTTGCAGTAAAACTTCTAAATGAGGAATCAGTTTGTTCGGTTGAACAAGTAAAAAAGCGTACGCCTAATTGTTTTAATGAATCAGTGTATAATTGTTTTAATGCAGGAATTTCTTTTTGGCAATGACCACAATCTGAATTCCAGAAAACTAACAACGTATATTTGTTTTTTGGTACAAAATCATGAAAAGTATAATTTTTTCCAGTGCTATCTTGTGCTGTAAAGTTTGGTGCAATTTTTCCTAATAAAGTTGGTTTCACCGCTTCGACTCTATCGCGCAACTCCATTAAACCTTTAGCTTCGGCCCAAGGTGCTTCACCACTTAAATAGTATTTTTCTGCCATGTATACATAGATTGCATCATAACCCATAATTTCGCTTCGTGCATATTTTGAAAATAATTCATTCAAAACCAATTGATACATTTCACGGCTTGCTCTAGCTTTATTGATAACAATGTCAACATATTTAATGATTGAATCAGGACTTGGAAAAACATATTGTTCAAAATATTTCATAATTTTTCCGTGTAAAACAGGACTTCGAACTAAAGCAGAATCAGCAAAATCGACATTGTCGAAATAATGTTGCTGCGTATAATGAAATGCAAAAAATGAATCAACTAATGCGCCTTTTTCATTCCTTAAATCATTTTTTGGAACATCAAGATCTTGCATCACTTTAATTAATTTACTGTATAAAGTTGATGGATATTTTTTTGCTATTGTTTTTCTGTGTTCAGTAATTTTTTTGCCAATGGTTTCAATAATTCGTTGGTTTTTTACATAAGCAGAATCTGTTTTTACTAATTTAGAATTTAATTTTTGCAACGAATCAGTTTGTATTCCTAATGGATACATGTAATTCATATCTTCAAATAATTGCTTATTTTCTATAGAATTTTTCACTACAGATTTTGTGATAAAATTTGCTGTATCTGTAACAATAGAAAAATCAGTTTCTTTAATAATGACATCAAATGAATTGTAGCGAAAACTTGGAAAAGCGACTAAGTATACACCAGCAGGAATATTTTTTTTGCCTATTATAGTCGCAACTCCATTTTTATCAAATTTCAGTGTGTCTTTTATCATGCGTTTGTCTGCATAATAATTTGCTAAAATTCCAATTTGGTTTTCCATACCTTTTACCGTAATCGAAATATTAAAATTTCGTTCTTGCGAAAATGCGATTGTTGTGAAAACGGTTAATAAAACAAGCGTAAAAAGTTTTTTCATAAATTTGAGTTCAAGTATGTTTTACAAAATTCGTTCCGAAATTAATGATTCGTCCATAATTTATTGACTAAATCTTTGTTAATTGTTACTTCAAGTAAATAAAAAAGCGTCCGAAATTAATTTCGGACGCTTCATGAATAGTTTTTTTGATAGCTAATTATAATTCGAAGTCAGCGTCTGTTAAATTCACGCCTAATTTTAATTCTTTGAATTCATAAATTTCGTAAATACCTTTTTCATCTTCCATTTTATGGTAGATAGGTAAGTAGTTTGTTTTATCAATGTATAGAGTTGTTTTTTTAGCGTATGAAGAAGGTATTTTGATAACTTGACCTGGTTTTACTTCATCACCAATATCATTCAATTCTTTTATTTTATATTCTGAGATAGCCAATTTTTTACCAATTGACCAAACAGATGTTTCACCTGCAGCTACTGTGTAGTTGATGATTTTGTAGTCAGCATCATTGATTTCAACTTTCCAGCAATCTTTACTATCGAAGTTTACTGTTCCTAAAACTTTTACATAGGTAGATAAGTCTTCGCCTTTGCGTTGTGCAATGCTAGTTTCTAATATTTTTTTAATGGTTGCAAATCCTGCTCTAGTAATTGGATTGTGTACACCTTTCATTAATAAACTATTGGTCGGACTCAAACTTAATTTAAGTCCTTTTTTTACTTTTACTTCTTTGGAAGCAGCAGCATCATACATTAATTGTGCAGTTTGTGGTAATTTTGCATTAGCTCTAATTTTTAAAGGTGAAGCAATTACTTTAAATTCTACGTCACTTTTGCTGTACTTACCATCATGCATACGCTCTTGTGCATAAAAATGATAAGTCATGGTTTTTGCATTTCCCATAGCTGACATTACTTTCGGAATCATTTCCGTGACGTTTTGTGCTTTTGAGCTAACAACCATTAGAATGGCTGCGAAGAATAATCCTGTGATTTTTTTCATTGTGTTATTAATTGATTAAGAAATAAAAATACAATTTATTCAGTCAAATCAAAAACTTTGCCAAGTTTTATTTCAGCAGTTTTTGAATTTTAGTTTCAATTTCAAAAATTGGAAATTGCTGTACAACTTTTTTCAAATTGTCTTTGATTTTGTCGTTACATAAATTGCCGATGCTGCCTTCGTGCGTGTGGTTTATCTTTTTTGGCTTTTTGTACGAACCATTTTCTACTTCATTTCCTATTTTAATATAAGCATCTCTGAACGGCATACCTTTATTAACTAATTCATTTACACTTTCAACCGTAAATAGTAGTTTGTATTTTTCGTCATCTAAGATTTTATCTTTAATGATGATGTTTTCCAGCATCAAATTTGTCATTTGCAAACAAGATTTTAGTTCATCAAAACATGGCAAAAAATCTTGTTTGATAATTTGTAAATCGCGATGATAACCGCTTGGCAAATTGGTTAAAATTGAATTTATCTGATTTGGCAAGTTTTGAAGTTTATTGCATTTTGCACGAATCAATTCAAAAACATCTGGATTTTTTTTGTGTGGCATAATCGATGAACCTGTAGTTAGTACATCTGGAAATGCAATAAAATCGAAGTTCTGGTTCATATACAAACAGCAATCCATCGCAAATTTTGAAAGTGTTGCAGCAATGTTTGAAATAGCAAACGCCACATTTTTTTCCATTTTGCCACGATTCATTTGCGCATAAACAACGTTATAATTCAAGTCTTCAAATCCTAACAGCTCAGTTGTTTTTTTTCTGTTTAAAGGAAATGAACCACCATAACCAGCACCAGAACCTAATGGGTTTTTATTTGCTATTTTGAATGCAGCAAATAGTGTGTCAATATCATCAACCAAACTTTCTGCATATGCACCAAACCACAAACCAAAACTGCTCGGCATTGCCAATTGTAAGTGCGTGTAACCAGGCAAAAGTTTGTTTTTGTATTGTTCGCTCAATTCGATAAATGTATTAAAAACGACAATTGTTTCTAAAACTATTTCAATAATTTTTTCGCGTGTAAATAGTTTTAAGTCTAACAAAACCTGATCGTTTCGGCTTCTGCCACTGTGAATTTTTTTTCCAACAGCACCTAATTTTTCCGTTAACCGAAATTCAATTTCTGAATGAATATCTTCATTATCATCAGCAATAGAAAAATTATTTTGTAAGATTTCTTTGTAAATATTTTTTAATTCTTTTTGAATGGGTGTCAATTCTTCTTTTGTCAATAAACCAACTTGTGCTAACATTTTAGTATGCGCAAGCGAACCTATCACATCATGTTTGGCTAAAAGCAAATCTAAATTTCTGTCGTTGCCAACAGTAAATTGCTCGACTATTTTTGCGAGTTCATTCTTAGGTAAATTATTTTTTTGCCAAAGTTTTGCCATTCGTTACAGTTTGCAAAAAGTATTTCTAAAATTAATTCTATTATTTTTTTGTTGCTACTGGTTTTGGTTCAGCAGTCACCAGTTTCGGATATTCCAGTTTCATTTCTTTCAATGTATCGCGTACTTTTTGTGCTATCAAATATTCTTTATACCAGTTTTGATCGGTTGGAATAATAATCCATTCTACTTTACTGCAGTTGGTAAACACATCTTCATACGCAGCCATATAGTCTTTCCAAAGTTCGCGTTCTTTCCAGTCCTGATCTTTGTGTTTAAACATTTTTTTTGGATTGGTTTTGCGTTCTTCCAAATTGGCTAACTGACCTTCTGGTGAAATATGCATGTAAAATTTTAAAATCTTAGTGCCATTTTGTTCCAGTAATTTTTCAAAATTATTAATCGCATCAAAGCGTTGTTTTACCATTGCTTCATCAATCCATTTATGTACACGCTGAATCAATACATCTTCATAATGCGAACGGTTGAAAATCTTAATCTGTCCTTTTTCAGGAACCACGTGATGCACACGCCATAAAAAATCATGCGCAAATTCTTCATCGCTTGGTTTTTTAAATGAGTGTAAAGAAACACCTGCCGGATTGATACCACCAAACACATTTTTTGCAGCACCGTCTTTTCCACTAGCATCCATGCCTTGAAGTATGACTAATAAACTTCGTTTTGCAGAAGCCATCAGAACATTTTGAAGCTCTTTAATTTCTTCAACTAATTCGAGCGTTTTTGCTTTTGTCGCTTCTTTGTCTAAACCTTTTGGTGCAACCGTTGGTATTTTTGATAATTTTATTTCTGACATGATTTCTGTTTAATTTGAAAATTATTTCTTGATACTTATTACTCACTACTCTATTTAAACATACCTTTTAGCACACCTAACAAACCACGTGTTACTTCACGCGTCGCGGTGCGTGCCAGTTGGCGCGTTACCGTATTATTCAGCATTTTATCTAAAGTTGATTTTCCTGCTTTGGTACTTTTCTCAGCTTTTGCCTGTTCTTTCTCTAATTTTGCCTGCTCTTTTTCTTGCAATTCTTGCGCAATTTGTTCGGCTTGTTGTTGTTCTGCTTGTTCTATTTTTGCACTCAAAATTTCATACGCACTTTCCGGATCAATTGTCTCTTTATATTTTCTGTACAATGCCGATTTTTGAATCAACGTTTGCATTTCAGCATCATTTAAAATATCCATGCGCGATTGTGGTGGCGTCATCAATGTATGTACCAATGGCGTTGGAATTCCTTTTTCATTTAAGGCAGTTACAAATGCTTCACCAATACCCAATTGCGTAATTAAATCTTCTACTTTATAATAAGCAGTTTCCGGATAATTTTGAGCCACTAATTTTATCGCTTGTCTGTCTTTTGCCGTAAACGCACGCAATGCATGTTGCACTTTTAAACCAAGCTGTGCCAAAATACTTTCCGGAATATCATTCGGATTTTGTGTGCAGAAAAATATACCAACACCTTTTGAACGAATCAATTTTATAATCGATTCTAATTGATCTTTCAGTGCTTCAGTTGCGCTGTCAAAAATTAAATGCGCTTCATCTAAAAATATAATTAATTCCGGCTGATCCATGTCACCACGTTCCGGAAATTTATGATAAACTTCAGCCAACAAACTCAACATAAACGTAGAAAATAATTTTGGTTTATCCTGAATATCTGTTAATCGAACAATATTGATATAGCCACTTCCATTTTCATCTTTTCGTAAAAGATCATTTACATCAAAGGATGTTTCACCAAAAAATAAATCAGCACCTTGTTGCTCTAATTCTACTACTTTTCGCAAAATAGTTCCAACTGTTGCCGGCGAAACGGCACCATATTCTTTCTCGAAAATTTCTTTTCCATCATTGGTTAAAAATTGCAATACTTTTTTAAAATCCGGCAAATCAACCAACCCTAACTTTTGGTCGTCACAAAATTTGAACACCATAGCCACCACGCCTTCTTGCGTATCATTTAAGTCTAAAATTTTTGAAATTAAAACCGGACCAAATTCAGTAACAGTTGCACGCATACGCACGCCATCTTGATTTGAAATAGACATCAACTCAACAGGATATGCTTTCGGATTCCATGTGGTTCCTATGGCTGTAGTTCTGTCAATAATTTTTTGATTGGAAACACCAGGTTCTGCGATACCGGAAAAATCGCCTTTGATATCCATCATCAAAACGGAAACGCCATTTTCTGCTAATTTTTCAGAAAGCGTTTGTATCGTTTTTGTTTTTCCGGTTCCTGTTGCGCCGGCAATTAAACCATGACGGTTTAATGTTTTTAATGGAAGTTTTATAGGTGTGTTAGGTACTGATTTCATATCTAACATCGCACCACCAATTAAAATTGATGCGCCTTGAAATGTGTAACCTTGATTAATTTCAGCCGAAAATTGTTCTTGTGTTGCCATGTGTGTTCTTAATTATTGGTAAAAATAGCTTTTTATAAAATAGATGCAAAATAATAAAGTTATAAAACATTAAACGCACGCATCGCGTCATTGCGAACGCAGTGAAGCAATCTCATTTACCGTATTACATATTAACAACATTCAAATTATTTATAAACATTTTTAAATTATTTAATGTATATGTTATTCTAACAAAATAAGTTTTAAAGAACAAATATTTTACATGTGAAAAAGCATCTATGTTAGCCAGATTTGTGCTATTTATTTTCAGGTTCCTGTTGTAAGTTTATTCTATTATTCATATAAATAAAATAAAAGACTATGGGAAATGTAAATGTAAACAGATTGAACTTAACCTATCCAGTTGCGGATATTACCACAATGAAAACGAATGCAGCTTCTACGATTTCTAAAATTCCGGCAGGTGCTACCTTAACACCTGAAGAAAGAAGCAGCAACCAAAACGACATTGATGTGGACAACAAGATCTTTGTAGAAGATGTGTTGTACGAGCTAAACTCTAATGGCGCGACCATCATGCCGAACTGGATAAATATTGGCAACATTGCAACAGATTTTACTTTTTTCGAGCAATCCGATGAACTGGAAACCATTTATGAAAATGTATTATTGCGTTTAAACGATGCCAAGCGCATAGCAGGCCGCGAAGCCATGCAAGGAGCTTATCGTGCATATGCACAATATAAAGAAGCAGCGGAGAACGGTGTGCCCGGCGCGCAGGCAAGCTATGATAAATTGAAAGCACGGTTTGAGAAATTAGGAAGAAGACCAGTTCAAGAAAATCCATAAAATATTACATGACTGAAAAAATGCTACCTGTTTAGGGTGGCATTTTTTATTGCCTGTGTGTAGCTGAAAATGTGATAAAAACTTACACTAAGTGTGATAAAATTTAAGACTAATAGTGATAAGATTATAGAATAACAGTGATAATAAGTATCACTAATAGTGATAAAAATAAAGACTAACAATGATTAAAAACATCACTAACAATGATATAAAATATCACTAACAATGATATAAATAAAGACTAATAGTGATAAAAAACATCACTAATAATGATAAAAATATAGACTAATAATGACAAAAATTATTATGGAAACGAATGACACAAAAAGCAAGTTCAACACAGGCGAAATGCTCACTGCCTATTGTATAAAAAACCGAATTTATAAAGCGGCACTTGCCAGAAAAATGAATTTAGCGTATAGGAATATATTTTACTTCCTAAAAACAGATACGATGAGTATAGAGAAACTCGTAGAATTTTCTCATGTGCTGAAACATAATTTTTTAATGGACATAGCAGTGCAGTTACCAGCCGAATATAAAACCAACGCACCCACCGAGACCACCAAAGATGAACGCATCGCACAATTAGAAAAAGAACTCGACCTGCTGAAAGCCAAAAACGAAGCGTTGATGGAGGTGATGAAAGGGAAGTAAGTAATTGATGAAAAATAATTATATTTGGATAACGCGAAGAAAAGTTGCGCAAAGCCAGCCAACTGTTGGTTGTATTGGCGTTACTCAATTGCGTATATTTATGAGTTATGGGCAAGTTTAGAAACCATACAACTAATACAAACATTATGAAAAATCAAAATCAATTTGTGCAAGCTATGAAGTGCTGCTTGACTAACGGAAAATTCGCACTTTTACTAATCAGTAGTATTTTTTTATTTACTTTTTGTCATAATCGACAGGGTGCCACAGAGGAAGTCGTTACATCAAATAGCTGTGAAAGTTTAATTGGAAATTGGGAATCTGAAAAAATGAATCTATATGGTAAATACCCAACAGTAAAAATTAAAGTAGAGAATGGTACAAACATAGTTACAATAAATGGAATCTTTGTAGCTAATGGTGACTATACTGCTATGTGTCAAGATGGGAAATTAAAAGTAAGTGGAATACCAGGGGCAAATGAAGTATTATTATCAGCAGATGCATTTTATATGTTTGGTCAAAAATTCCATAAGGTCAATCAACCTTAGCTTATTTTAAAAGATAAGAAAATATCCAACTACTAATTTTTTATCAAAATTTTAATACTAAAAAGTTGCACTTAAGTGAAACATTATATATCTTTGTATAGTGAACGAAAAACAGAGTTACAGAAAGATTATATTTTTCAAAAATTATTTTCAATCCTTTTTTGATAAGCAAAACAAAAAAGTAAAAGCAAAGATAGTTTGGACATTCGATTTAATTGAAGAATTACAAAGAATTCCGGAAACGTATTTTAAACATATTGAAAATATTGACGGCTTGTATGAAATTCGAGTTCAAGTTGGTAGTGATATATTTCGAATCTTCTGTTTTTTCGATGAAGGACAGTTAGTTGTTTTAGCAAATGGATTTCAAAAGAAAACTCAAAAGACACCCAAGAAAGAAATTGAATTAGCGATAAAAATAAAAACAGAATATGAAAACGAAAAATAAAAATATAATGACACTCGATGAGTTCAAAGAAAAAAACTACGGAAAACGTGGTTCAAAAAAACGTGACGAACTGGAAGCAGGTTATAAGAATTTTAAAATTGGAGTTTTATTGCAAGAAGCAAGACTCGAGAAAGGATTAACACAAGAAGAACTTGCAACAAAAGTTGGTACTACAAAATCTTACATTTCCAAAATTGAAAACAACATAAAAGAAACTCGAATTTCTACACTTCAAAAAATTGTTGAACTTGGTCTTGGTGGTCACTTAGACTTATCTATAAAAATATAGCGACGAAAACCAGCCCATAACAAAAAATTGGCAATAGTTGTGGTAGGTTTGGTAATTTAAGTTTTGTGTAATAAATTTAATTTGTAAATAATTGATAGTTGGTGCTAAACACGCACAACCATCGCCAATTTTCAACCGTTAGCCTTGCCGTTGACAGGTGTGTCTCCTGCCAACCACAACACGAACCCAGCACATGGCAGGCATTATCACCATCCAACCACAAACCGCATCTCTACAAATAAAATTATTATCTTTATTCATACAAAAAGACGCCAAAGCAAGACCAAACAGACAGATTAAATGGATGATAAACTGCTGAACTATTTTCAAAGAATTATGCCGCTTTCGCAGGAAGAGATCGAAGCGATTGTTGAAACGATGACCATAAAGCAGTATAAGAAAGGAACCGTTTTGCTTAGAGAAGGACAAATTTCTACCGAAGCTTATTTTGTTTTAGAAGGTTGTGTTAGACAATACTATATAGTTGACGGTGACGAAAAAACAAATAACTTCTTTACCGAAGAGCAGTGGGTAGTTTCCATCAACAGCTTTAGTCAAAACAAACCTTCAGGTCATTTTCTGGATTGCTGTATGGACTGCTCATTGGTGGTTGGAAACAGGGAAAAGGAAGAAAACCTCTACAAGCGCTTTCCGAAATTTGAAACCGTTTCGAGAAAAGTAATGGAAAAAGTGTTTGCAGAGCAGCAGGAAATAATGTCGTCCTATACTACCGATACAGCCGAGCAGCGCTATTTAAAATTATTAAGATCAAGGCCTGACTTGTTTCAGAAAATACCGCAATACCAGATTGCAAGCTATGTAGGTGTAAAACCCGAATCATTAAGCAGGATCAGGAAACGGATAGCGGACAGGCTTTAACGCTTAAATTTCTATGGCCACATTTCCTTTTTTATGTCCTTTTTCTACATAGGCGTGCGCTTCGGCAATTTGCTCCAATGGATAGGTTTTATCAAGAACAGGTTTAAATTTACCAGCTTCGATCAGCTCCTTAATAAAAATAATATCTGCTGCTGTATGGCTGATAACGCCTGTCAATACTTTTCTGCTGCTTGTCATAGAGATCCACAAACCTTGCAGCATTTCAGACATTCCTGCGGCACTTAAGATCATAATTCCATTTTTATTAAGCGACTTTAAGCTTCGTGAAACAGATATGGCTTTCACTGTATCAAAGATCACATCATACATTTCGCCATGCTGCGTAAAATCCTCTTGAGTATAATCTATTACATGGTCTGCTCCGATAGATTTTACCAGCGTAATATTTGCCGTGCTGCAAACTCCGGTAACAGATGCTCCAAATGATTTTGCCAGTTGAACGGCAGCACTTCCTACCGCACCGGAAGCACCAACTATAAGCACTTTTTGACCTGGTTTTATCATTGCCTTTTTTATAAAATGTAAAGCTGTGACTGCACCAAAAGGAATGGAAGCTGCTTGAGTGTGAGAAATAGCAGCAGGCTTTAATGCTATGGATGTATTTTCAGGAATGCATATGTATTCAGCATAAGCACCAAAGCGCATATCTGTATGACCAAAAACAAGGTCACCCACTTTGAATTGTTTTACATTTTTGCCGACACTTTCAATTTCGCCTGAGAAAACACTTCCAACGATATTTATTTTTGGTTTTATCAGGCCGAAAATAAACCGTGCTGCAAACGGATCGGCTTTCCGTAATCTCCAGTCACCTGAATTAACAGCCGTGGCTTTAATTCTTACCAGGATTTCATTGTCTTTAGGCGTTGGCTTTTCAACCTCTTTAATTTGCAGGACCTCCGGCGGACCGTACTGTGTATAAACTGCTGCTTTCATCTTTTTTTATTGTTTGATTATTTAACAGGACAAAAGTAGATGCTTCATTTTCCGCTTTCATTGACTTCGGTTAAGAAATAAAATACTGTCTGCATTTGGCATGGCATATTACATACGAACTAGAATTTAAATAAGATTATTAACTTTATTGATACAGAAAATTTTAGATTTAACGAATGAAGAATCTTGATGTAAGACATTATCTTGACATTTACACAACGAGAAAAGAAATGCAAGAGGAAGGTTTAACAAACCCAAGTGAACAAATCAAATCATTCACGATAGAATTTGTTGAAAAATTAAAGACTTATTCGTTGGACGAAGAAATTATATTGAAAGCAGACGGTTCATTCTTTGACAGTAAAGGAAATTTAATTATTAAATTTCCAAATCAATATGACAAATGACCATTGTTTTGAGGAAATAACTCTACACCAAAAACGGATTACTTCTGCGCTCTGCGCCAATAGAAGTAGGGTTGCCGTGTCCATTGAATATTTCCACTTTATCATCCAAAACTAATAATTGTTTTTCTATTGATTTTATCAAAGTATGATGATTTCCACCAGGTAAATCGGTTCTGCCAATACTTCCTTCAAATAATACATCACCAACGATGCAATAACTTTCAGCAGCATTTAAAAAACAAATGCTGCCTGGCGAATGTCCTGGTGTAAATAAAATATCAATGACTACATCGTTTAAATGCAATTTTTCATTTTCAGAAATAAAATAAGATGGTTCTAATTTGTCAGGAATTTTTGCACCATACATTCTGGCTGCATTTTCTGCAAATTGTAAAACCGGTAATTCTTTTTCGTGAATACCTAATTCCAACTTATATTCATCTGCAATAAACTTATTTCCGTATATATGATCTAAATGACAATGCGTATTTACCAAACGAACTGGATTTAACGCATTTTTTTCAATGTAAGAAATTAACACTTTTTGTTCCTGTAATGTATAACAACCTGGATCAATGATCCAACAATCTTTGTTAGCATGCGTTATAATGTAGGTGTTTTCCTGAAAAGGATTGAAACAAAATGAAGCAATATTTGTATTTAATTTTGCGTTATCCATAAGATTTACTTATTTTGTAAATGTAGTATTTCGTAATGAGTATTTTGTAGTGCGACTTGAAAATTTATTTTTAGAATGATTAATTATTTTTCCAATATCAGAATAGCATGTTTCTTACCAAACAAAATGATTAATAAAATAATCGTTTTGTTTTTCGCAATACTATTTTCACAATACTCATTTCTTTCTGCACAAACTACACAAGTGCAATTTGGACAAAACCGCGTGCAATATCATCCATTTGATTGGCAATATTACAATTCAGAAAATTTTGCCATTTATTTTTATCCAGGCGGACAAGAAATTGGAAAGTTTGTTTGGACAACTGCTGAGCAAAAATTGAAAGAATTGGATGAATTGATGGATTTTCATTATCGTTCCAAAGTAGATATCATGGTGTATAACGATATCACAGATTTAGCGCAAAACAATATTGGAATTGGACAAGATGATTATAATATTGGCGGCACAGCTGTGTTGCGTGATAATAAAATGTTTTTGCATTTTGATGGTAATCACAAACATTTACAACGTGATTTGTTAAAAGGTTTATCAGAGTTGTATGTTCGACAAATGATGGCTGGAAATAATTTTAAACAAAAGCTACAAAACACCTTGTTTTTAAATTTACCGAAATGGTATCGTAGTGGTTTAGCAGCTTACATGGGTGAAAATTGGAATACTGAATTGGATACCAAGTTGAAGAATTTTTTACAAACGACTAGAAAAGCAGATTTTAATAAATTAGTTGCTAAAGATGCTGAATTTGCAGGTCAATCTTTTTGGTACATGTTGAACGAATTGTATGGAAAAGATGTGATACCAAATATTTTGTATTTAACCAGAATTAACCATAATATTAATTCTGGTTTTTCGTATGCAACCAATACTACTTTAAAAGGTTTAATGACCGATTGGAAGCTTTTTTATGGCAACCGTTATGTGTTGGACGAAAAAGACAGAGACTCTTTGCAATTTACATCACAAATAAAATTAAAAAAGCGAAACAACACTGAAATTGGTGATATGAAGTTTTCTGCAGATGGAAAATATGCTGCATACGCTGCATTTGATGGTGGTTTTTACAAAGTCTTTTTGTTGGATTTGCAAACCAAAAAAGCAAAGAAAATTGCTACTGGTGGTTTTCGTTCCGATCAATATCCGTTTGATAAATCGTATCCAATTTTAACATGGACAAAAACTGGTAGCAAACTCGCAGTGATTTCTGAAAGAAAAGATATTATTCGTTTGCTGCAATATGATGTAGCAAAAAAAGAAAAAGTAAAAAATAATATCATTAAGTTTCAACGAATTTATGGTGCTGATTTTACCAATAATCCAAATTTATTAATAGTTTCCGGACAAAACAAAGGACAAACAGATTTG
>CALLKF010000133.1 GCA_938008535.1 uncultured Saprospirales bacterium
CTCTTTCTACTCCTTCTTCGAAAACCACAGGATATTTATCACAACTAAAAACCTTTATATATACGTTTACCATTTTAAACCAATTAAAATAACAAACTGACTATTCGTCAGATTTCCATCCAGAATTTACTTTCAAAACAAAATGGCTCAACATTTGTATATACAAGTATTCAAACAAATTAATCATTTTATGTCAACTTTACTTCAACCTTACAACAAAAATGGCCTTACACTTAAAAATAAAGTAGTAATGGCACCTATGACACGTTCGAGATCAATTGGAAATATTCCAAATGATTTAGTGGCAACGTATTACCAGCAAAGAGCCGGCGCCGGTTTAATTATTACTGAAGGTGTTTCACCTTCTCCAAACGGACTTGGATATGCACGAATTCCTGGAATTTTCAATCAAGGACAAATAACAGGATGGAAAAAAACAACTGATGCAGTACATGCACAAGGTGCAAAAATATTTATTCAGTTGATGCATACAGGCAGAATTGGCCACGATGCTAATTTACCTGAAGGTGCCAAATTAATAGCTCCTTCTGCCATTGTTGCAGCAGGCGAAATGTGGACTGACACACAAGGCATGCAAGCACATCCAGTTCCACATGAATTGACAACAGACGAAGTAAAAGCTACTATACAAGAATATGTAACAGCTTCAAAAAATGCTATCGAAGCAGGTTTTGATGGTGTGGAATTGCATGGTGCAAACGGTTATTTAATTGAGCAATTTATCCGTTCAACCAGTAATAAAAGAACAGATGAATATGGCGAACCGACAAAGTTTGTGTTAGAAGTTGCAAAGGCAGTTGCTGATGCTATTGGCAAAGAAAAAACAGGTATTCGCTTGTCTCCTTACGGTGTGTTTAATGACATGCCTTATGATGCATCAACGATGGATGCTGTTTATGAAAGAATATTTGAAGGTTTGAATGAAATTGGTATTCAATACATTCATCTAGTAGATCACAGCAGTGGTGGCGCGCCTGAAGTGCCAGATACTATTAAGATTGATGCAAGAGAGAAATTTAAGAATACATTGATTTTAAGTGGTGGTTATGATAAAGAAAAAGCGGATGCAGATTTAGATGCTGGCAAAGCTGATTTAATTGCATTTGGCAAACCGTTTATTTCTAATCCTGATTTTGTAGAACGAATAGAAAAAGGTTATGCCTTGGCTCCTGTTGATTTTCAAACGCTTTATACTCCTGACGAAAAAGGATATACTGATTATCCAATTTATTCAGCATAAATTTCAAATAAAGGTCGATACAATGTTTCGACCTTTGTTAATTATTTTATTTACAACTGAAAATTTTATACTTTTTTATAATAGAATTATTGACTTTCTATCAGCAATAAATAAAATCACTAAAAAAATGCCAATCGTTTGATAGGCATTTTTTTTGCTTTTACGTGTTTTTTGGTATTTTCTAATTAAGAAAATAGACTAATTTTATATCAACTTTATAAAGATGATACGACTAAGATTACTGCTTATATTTTTGGTTATTGGTAATATGCTCTTTTCTCAGGAAATAAAAGATAAGACAAAATATTACGTAAAAAACATTGAAAACTTTAACAACTATTCATCCAATGGCTGGGATTTATTAGACAATAAACAACTAAAAATTGTAGCAAAAGCTTTGAATATAAACACAGAAGAAGCTCAAAAAATAATTGCCGGCACACGTTCTGAGAATCATCCTGAAAATAAAAAAAATACAGACGTAGCTTATATCATGTATAAAGTTTGCGAACTGAATGGATTTAAAAACGGTAATTTTAAATATGACAGAGCAGATGATATTTTATATTTGTTGTATGTGCCCAACGATTTAAACACACATTTACCGGCTGATAAATTAGCTCAAAACGGAAAAGGCTTTTTTCAGATAACCAGAAAAGAATCCGTTTCTACCACACCATTAGCTGCTGACTATTACAAACCTTCTATTTCTTTAAAAGATGAAAATTATTCATTTGGATTTTTATTCGGTGCAAAAAATGCTGATTCAGTAGTCGTTCTGAAAGTAATTAAATCAAGTCCTGCTGAAAAAGCCGGTTTTAAAGTTAATGATGTTATTACAGAGTTTAACGGACAAAATATCAGATATAAATCAAGACCTGAAGCCGCCAAAATTTTTAAAGAAAGTGGTTTTACCAACAATACATTTAAAATCTTGCGAAACAATAGCATGCTTACCATTACAGCAGATAAAGTAAATGGAAAAACTTTAGAGTTTGTATGTATTTCTTCTACCTGCGACAATGGTGAATGTATCATTGAAAATATTAACGGCTACATTATTAAGGGTAATTGCAAAGATGGAAATATAATTGGCAATGCAAAATTTACAACAGAAGATGGATTTGTTTTTTATGAAGGACAAGTTAAAAAACTAAGCA
>CALLKF010000134.1 GCA_938008535.1 uncultured Saprospirales bacterium
CATTTCATTGCAGGCCTGGGAACCACAGGAACTTTTGTCGGCACCAGCAGAAAGTTGAAAGAACTTAATCCTGAAATAAAAACAATTTCCTTACAGCCTAACTCTGCCATGCACGGACTGGAAGGCTGGAAGCACCTGGAAAGTGCCATTGTGCCGAAAATTTATGACGATACGATTGCTGATGAAAACCGCTTTGTAGATACGTATGAAGCTTTTGATTTAATAAAAGATGCCGCAAAATTTGAAGGCCTGTTGTTGAGTCCTTCCGCAGCGGCCAATTTACTGGGAGCCTTGCAACTGGCAGAAGAAATTGAAGAAGGAGTTATCGTCACCACCTTCGCCGACCACGCCAGCAACTATCCCGAAATACTGGAAACTATTTTGTAACGTCATTACTATCATAACGTCATTGCGAGGCACGAAGCAATCTGTTGAATTTTACGTCATTGCGAGTGAAAAACGAGCGACGCAATCTCTTGAATTAATTAACTATTCAGGACTATACTCGCTTTCTTTGTCTCTGATTATTTCATCATAATTCATGCTCATCTTTTTGCATTTTTGTGCAACAAATAATTCCATTTGGTCATCGTAATGTTTATTGCCTTCTACATTGCTTGCACCATATGGCGAAATGCTTTCAATGATAGTTCCATTTTTTGTAAACTGAACCAATTCAATATACGTTTCACCTGCTTCAGCTTTAAATAATCCGTTTTTATATTTAGATACCATCATGGCTGCATTCACATCAGGCACACCACCAATTGGTAACTCTTTTTTACCACGTACTAACTTTTGTAAATCACCTAATGGAATATCCAATTTTCCAAAATGTTTTAATAAATGTGCTTGCGCATCTTCTACACATTTTACTAAAAACCATTCTTTCACTTTTGTTTGTGTTGCTGGGAAATTTCCTTCTTCAACTAATCTATCAATTACAAAATGAATTACTAAAGCAACCATCGCTGCTTGTTTATTATTTACATCACAACTACGATTCCAGTTTTTCATCAGCAAAATACTTTCTTTTATTTGCGGATATTTTTTTTCATCTAAATGCAAAATATCTTCAATATTTGTCATTGCATAATTATATGCTGGATCCATAAAAAATTGATCATACTTTATTTTTTTAAATTCATCATAAGAAATTTTCCCACTGTTGGCAAATAAAAAACTGGTACGCAATGCACGATTATCATTAAATCTAAAATAATTTTCTTTTAACGGACTTGAGTTTCTGTCTAAATTTTCATCTTTTGATGTGCAATTAAATGGTGTATTATTGTTATTAAAAACATAACCGCATTTTGGATTTATCACTTTTGCTAAACTATCAAAACCATAGTAATCATTGGCTTTCCAGAGCGTTGCAGATGTATCACCTGGAACAACGTGCCACCAATCATAGTTTTTATTTTTGCGTGGAAAATGTCCGTTATCTAAGAACATTATATTATTTTCTTTATCTGCATAAATAATATTTAAACCTGGAATTTTCATTTCTTTCACTGCTGTTTGAAACTCATCAAAGTTTTTAGCTTTATTCATGTGATACCATTGTTCAGCACCACGAATATCAAACGCTGAAACAAATCGAACTGAATAATAATTTCCATCTTTTTCTAATGTTGGACCGTACACACTTTTATAGTATTTTTTAGTGACAGGAATTTTTATAATCCACCATATTTTGACCCACATTCTTACTTTTTTTTCTTCTAATTTCAACCATTTTCCATCATAATAATAAGTCAGTTTTTCTGTTGGATGCATGCGCAATTTATATACATCATCATGATCAGCAAAACTCACCGTGTGTGCCCAACCTAAATTTTGATTGGCACCGTGAAAAATAGTAACACCACCTGGAAACGTGCCACCTAACATGTCCCAACCTTCATCAGAATGTACATGTGCTTCATACCAAGAATATGGACCTTCCAAAGGTTGATGCGAATTAATACCTAAAAACGTATTTCCGTCTTTTGTTTTATTTGCGTTCACGGCAAAGCCATTACTACCTTTTGGTGTTGCCAAACTCGATTTTTCAATAGAGCCATTTGAGATTTTCATAATAGCGAACGGCACATTTGTCATCAACGCTAAACCAACTGTATAGCCAGCAATCACATCTTTTTCAGTTACAGGAAAAACATCTTTTATCCAAACTTTATCTGGATGTTGTTTTGCAAATTTGTTACAAGCCAACACGTAAGCACTTAACATACTTTTGAACTTTGGAGAAAAACTGTTTTCGTATAATTTATCAACGCTTTCATTTGCACCAACAAACGCAGCTAAAAAATCCATGATAGCGCCATCTTTTCCTTTTACTTCAGCCAATCGACCACGAACAGTTAAGAAATTTTCCTGCATAGATTTGAAATCATCTTCAGCAGTTGCCCAAGCCAAACCATAAGCAACTTCTTCATCTGTTTTGGCGTAAATATGTGGCACACCAAATTTATCACGAATGATTTTAATGTTTTTCGGATTAATTTCTATTGCTTGAGTAAATGTGAAAGTGATGGTCAAAGTGATGAATAAAAATAATTTTTGCATGGTTTTACTTTATAGAATTTGAACTCTTAAGATAAAGATAAAAAGTATAATTTTAGCTTTACAAAGAAATAAAATTCATGCACGTTGAGAATTAGCGAGTTTGACCGCTTCCACGTACAATCCATTTTTCTATCGTTAATTTTTCTAAAGCAAATGGTCCGCGTGCATGTAGTTTTTGCGTTGAAATTCCAATTTCTGCACCTAAGCCAAAGCAAGCACCATCAGTAAAACGTGTTGAAGCATTCGTGTAAACAGCAGCAGCATCAACTTCATTTAAAAATCGTTCGCATTTTTGTGCATCATTAGACACAATTGCTTCTGAATGTTTTGAAGAATATTTTGCAATATGCTCTAAAGCTTCAGCAATATTTTCAACTGTTTTTACTGAACACTTTTGCGATAAATATTCAATACCAAAATTATCGTCAGTTGCTTTTTTTAAATTAGGATAATTCTGCTGATTTAAGATATCATACGCTTCATTATCAGCAAAAACTTCAACATTAAATTCTGTAAAATCTTTAATTAATTTAGGTAAAAAATCTAAAGCAATTTTCTTATCAACCAAAATAGAATCTAATGCATTGCAAACACTCGGACGTTGTGTTTTTGCATTAATTACAATTTTTACAGCATCTTCTATATTTGCAGAGCTTTCTACATAGGTATGACAAACACCAGCACCAGTTTCAATAGTTGGTACTTTTGAATTTTCTCGAACAAAATCTATTAGCTGTTGCGAACCACGCGGAATTATAATGTCAACAAATTTTACAGCATGCAATAATTCAGTAACAAATTTTCTATCAACTGGAAGCAACTGCACTACGTTTGTATCAATATTATTTTCTTTTAATACCTGATGAATAATTTTAACCAATGTGATATTCGTATATTCTGCATCGCTGCCACCACGCAAAACCACAGCATTTCCAGCAAATAAACATAACGCAGCAACATCAATCGTAACGTTAGGTCGAGCTTCATAAATTACACCAACTACACCAATTGGAACGGTGATTTTTTGTATATGCAAACCATTTTCTAAGATATTATCAGATAAAATTTTATTGGTTGGATCGTCTAATTTTACAATATCATGTAAGCTATTTGCTAAATCATTAATTCTATTTTCATTTAATAATAATCTATCTTTTTTAGGATCTGAATCCTGCATTTTATCCAAATCTTTTTTATTTTCTAGTATAATTTTTGATTGATTTTCTAACAATAAATCAGCCAAACGTAGCAAAAGATTAATTTTATTTTCTCTCGATAAATTTTTAACTAAAACCGAAGATTTATGAGTTGCTTGAAGTAACTGTAAAATAGAATCCATTTATTATTCGTTTTAATAAAGTTATGTTACTAACAATCATTTTACAACAGCTCCATATTAAATTAGAATAAAGGTTTGTACTTTTTTTTTATCTTTATCTATGCTTAAAAAGATTATAAAATATTCAATTTTAACTCTATTTACCTTGCTAATTTTAGCTGGATTAAAAATTGAATTCATTGGAAAGAAATTAGAGATTTCATCAATAGAAAGCTTTATTTTAAAATCAGAAAATAAAAATAAAATCCGACTTACATTTTTAGGAACGTCTGGTTTTATAATTAATTATAACAATAAGCAAATTGTTTGCGATCCATTTTTTAGTAATCCAAATATTTATTCAACCATCTTTAGCACGGCAAAATTACCAAAGCTGAATAATTTCATTGCTGATAGTTTGTATAATAATGTTTCAATGATTACTATTTCGCATGGACATTTCGACCATTGTATGGATATTCAGAATTTTTTACAAAATGAAAATTCCACAATTGTAAGTGATAGAAGTAATTTACTGATGCTGAGTAGTGTAATTCAAAAAAATCAAAAAGTAGAAATTAAACATGATATCGAAATAGATTGGATTTACGATAAAGATAGCACCTTTAGAGTGTTGCCAATTGCTTCTGTGCATGCACCACATATAGCAAACATTACGTTTTTGGATGGTATTTATGAAAATACATTAACAGAATTTCCTCAAAAATTATGGCAATGGAAAATGGGAAAATGTAATTCTTTTTTAGTTGATGTATTACAAAAAAATAGTGTTGTATATCGCTTTGCGATGCTCGGTGGAAAGATGACAGAGAAATCAGAAGAGTTGTTGATGAAGAATTGTAAAGAAAGAAACTGTAATATGCTAGCACATATTTATTGGAATAAAGACAGAAATTTCGATGATATTATTCGAATTAATCAACAATTAAAACCTGATGTATTATTACTACATCATTGGAATAGTTTTTTTGGAAATGTAAATAAACCTGTACAATATTTCAGAACTACAAATTTACCTGAAGAATTAAAAAACTTTAAAATGAACCATGTAGATGCAAAAATTATGATGCCATTTACGACTTTAGTTTTATAATTTCCATAAATTTTTTGAAATTTATTTTTTAAAGTAGCACAATATCATCAGCATGCGCTAAGATTAAGTTTTGTTGTTTGCTGTTTTTTTCAAAATCTTTAGATGATATTTTAGCACGAGCCACAGCAAAAACATTACCATTTTCGTCAGTAATTTCAAATGCTTCATCGATAGAAAAATGCTGTTTTATTGACTGTACACCAACCACTAACAAACTTTTTCTTTTTAACAAAGCTTTGTGTGCACCTTCATCTACTTGAACATTTCCAATAACTAAACTTCCACTTGCTAACCATTTTTGTCGAGCAGTTTTTGAAACAACTTTTGGTACACAAACCGTTCCTGTTTTCTCTTTTACAGCATTTATCAAACTATTTTTTTCTCTTGCAGAAAAAATAACTACTTTAATTCCCATGCTTGTTGCTAAATGTGCAAAGGTAAGTTTGCTAGTCATTCCACCTAAACCAGCGTCCGATTTTTCATTATTAGCAAGCGATAAAATCTTATCATTAAAATCATCAATTCGTGTTACCACTTTTCCACTTTTATCCAAAACACCATTTACAGTAGTACCTATTAATAAAATTTCTGCACCAAAACCAGCAGCTAATAATGTTGCTAATTCATCATTATCTGAAAATTTTAATTCTCGCGAACTTACCACATCATTTTCATTCGCAATTGGAATAATTCCATTCTTCCAAAGTTCTTCATATGTAGCTCGCAATTGTAAGAATTTAATCCTATCAGAAAAGTGACTACGTTCGCACAAACTTTGCGCAATAGGAATTTTATACTTTTTAAATGCTTCTGTATATTTATGAATTAAAATAGGATTACCAATTGCAGCAGCAGCTTTTCGTTCT
The DNA here is from genome assembly GCA_938008535.1 of uncultured Saprospirales bacterium. Classification (GTDB taxonomy): domain Bacteria; phylum Bacteroidota; class Bacteroidia; order Chitinophagales; family JADIYW01; genus JADJSS01. The sequence goes on from CALLKF010000134.1 coordinate 5,870, forward strand.
TCAATTTTTCCAGTATAATTTTTAATAAATTTTTTACCAGTACCAACTGCACCAGATGAAACCATTACGATGTGATATTTTTTGTGCAACAAGGCAATCTGATGCGCAACTTGCAAAACAACGGCTTCATCTAAATTGCCATTTTTATCAGTTATTGATGAAGTTCCGATTTTAAATACGAGTATTGGTTTCTGATTTTGCATATTGAAGTTCTAAAATACTTATCCTATTATAATTAATCAAAAAAGATGTGCAAATTTGACCTTAAATTAATCTATGTTGAACGTACAAGATTTTATAGAACAATATCAATTAGAAAAGCATCCAGAAGGTGGTTTTTATAAACGTACTTTTTTGCATAGCGATAATTTATTTTCTTCCATTTTATTTTTACTAACTAAAAATAATTTTTCTGCATTTCATAAAATAAAAGCAGATGAACAATGGAATTGGTATTTTGGTGATGCAATTATTATACATGAAATAGATTTAGAAGGAAAATATCATCAAACAATTCTGTCCAATAAAAAAGAGCATTTAAATTTTCAATATGTTGTAAAAGCAAATCATTGGTTTGCCAGTGAATGTGTTGGTGAATTTGGTTTCGCCTTTTGTGGTTGCACTGTAATTCCAGCGTTTAGTTTTGATAATTTTGAATTAGGTGAAAAGGATAAATTAATTAAAGAATTTCCACAACATCAAACAATAATAAATAAACTTACAAGACAATAAAATATGTCAAAGCCAATTAAACTGCATAAACCGTTGCTGGAAATTGTAAAAAATGGATTGCACGAAATTTTTAATAATGGAATTTATGCTGACAAAGAAGTACAGCATATTTTATTAAACAATAAACAATTTGGTTCACGCGATAGAAGTTTTATTGCAGAAACCATTTATGATATTGTTAGATGGAAACGTAATTATGAGCAGTTAATGGTCAATAGAAAATGGCCGATTGGAAATTGGAATAATTATATATTGATTAGTTTATTAAACAGAAAAAAAGAAATCGTAAATCCTGAAATATTTGATTGTGAATTTGATATTTCTAAACCGGAAAATTGGTTGATAAATTTTGATGGAAGAATTAGTTTTCCTGAATGGTTAGATAAAAAATGTTTCGATGAAATTGGTGAAGATTGGAATAGTATTGCAACTGCATTAAATATTCCTGCAAAAACTTTTATCAGAGTTAACACGTTAAAAATTACACCACAAAATTTATTAGAATTATTATTGAAAGAGAATATTGATGCAAAAATCACGAATCCAACAGCATTAGAAAAAACAGGATTTTCTTTTAAAAACTGTATTGAAATATCATCAAAAAACAATTTGAAAAATTCTACTTTTTATAAATCAGGTTTTTTTGAATTTCAAGATTTAGGTTCACAATTAATTGGTGAATTTTGTGATTTAAAATCAAATCAAACAATACTAGATTTGTGCGCTGGTGCTGGTGGAAAGAGTTTGCATCTGTCAGCGATTTTACAAAACAAAGGAAAAATTTATGCAACTGACTTTAAGCCAGAACGTACTAAAACATTAGCCAATCGAGCAAATAACGCTGGTTGCAAAAACATAGAAATAATTTCATTTGAAAAAGCAATGTTCTTAAAAAATTTGGATGTTGTTTTAATAGATGCGCCTTGTTCTGGCATAGGTACGATTAAAAGAAATCCTGATGTAAAATGGAAATTAAAAAATAGTGACATTGAAAATTATAAAACAATTCAAGCATCCTTACTTGAAAAATACAAATCGTTGATTCATAAAAATAGCAAACTTATTTATGCAACATGTAGTATTTTGCCAAGTGAAAATGAATTGCAAATTCAACATTTCTTAAAAAATAATTCTGCTTTTGAATTAGTAAAAGACATCAAACTTTCACCAGCAATTCATGGTGTTGATGGATTTTATATGGCTGAAATTAGAACGAAATAATATAAAAATGAAGTAATTTAAAAGTTAGTGAAATTCATTATTCCATTTTTAAATTATTAGATTATTTCATTTAACTTGATGTCTTGTTTTCAAAACATCTACTACTTCATTCAATGAAATATTTTTTTCGGCAAATAAAACTAATAAATGAAACAGCAAATCTGCGCTTTCATTTTTAAATAAATCATCGTTGTTATCTTTTGCTTCAATGACTACTTCTACAGCTTCTTCACCAACTTTCTGAGCTATTTTATTCAAACCTTTTTTAAAAAGCAAACTAGTGTATGAGCTTTCGATTGGATTTATTTTTCTATCTAAAATAATTTTTTCTAAATCATGCAAGAATGAAAAATTGTCTTCGTTTTTTTCGTTCCAGCAAGTATCATTTCCTGTGTGACAAACTGCACCGACTGGTTTAACTTTTATCAAAAAAGTATCGTTATCACAATCTAATTTAATATCAACCACTTCTAAAAAGTTACCGCTTTCTTCACCTTTTGTCCATAAGCGATTTTTGCTACGCGAAAAGAAAGTTACTTTATTGATTTCATTTGTTTTGGCTAAACTTTCTTCATTCATAAAACCAAGCATCAATACTTTTCCTGTTTGGAAATCCTGAATAATTGCTGGCAACAAACCGTTGGTATCTTTTGAAAAATCTGGTTTCATCTTAAAATATTTAGCTAAAAATACACAAAATCAATCTGCAAAGTAAATACAGAAGTGATTTGATTACTAAATAATTGTAAACTTTCCTGCTCCATCAATTGTTAGCTTAAAATGTAGTATTTTTGTGAACTTAATAAAAAAGAAAAGTGAGTGTTCCAGTAAGACCAATTGATGAAATTCCAAGAAGTAAAATAACAAAAGCTTCTTTGCAAAAAGCAAAAAAAATTTTTAGCTATATTAAACCATATAAAGGATACTTTTTTTTAGGAATCTTTAGCTTGGTTTTTTCGAGTATTACTGTAATGGCTTTACCAAAAGCTATTGGTTCATTGGTCGATGTTTCATTAGGAAAAGAAAGTGCATTTCTAAAAAACAGAAATGAAGTTGCCATGTTATTAGCAGCAATAATGTTGTCACAAGGCGTGTTTTCATTTTTAAGAGTATGGTTTTTTGCACAAGTAAATGAGCGAGCATTGGCAAATATTAGAAAGGATTTGTACAACAAAATTATTTGTTTACCAATTCCATTTTTCGAAAACACACGAGTTGGCGAATTAAACAGTAGAATTACGAATGATGTTTCTGCATTACAAGATACATTATCGCTTACACTTGCAGAGTTTTTTAGACAAATTGCAATTTTAATATTTGGACTTGGATTGTTATTTTATACAAACATTCATCTAACAATAATAATGCTTTCGTCAGTTCCAATAATTATATTCTTAGGAATTTTTTTTGGTAGATTTATCAGAAGTAATTCCAGAAAGACGCAAGATGCATTAGCTGAAGCAAATATTGTGGTTGATGAAACATTTCAAGCAATTAATGCAGTAAAAGCATATACAAATGAATTATTTGAATCGAAACGATTTGGCAAAGGAATTGACAAATCAATGAACCTAGCATTAAGTAGTGCTATTTATCGTGGATTATTTATTGTGTTTATTATTGTTGCTATGGTTGGCTCTCTAATATTTGTACTTTGGGAAGGCACAGGAATGGTCGAATCGAAGGTTCTTTCAATCGGAAAATTAATTGAATTCTTAATGTACACCGTTTTTATTGGCGGATCACTAGCTGGAATGAGTGATACATTAATCCGAATATTAAAAGCTATTGGTGCAACAGAACGCATTGTAGACATTTTAAATACACCACAGGAGACGGATACGCAGCCATTAAATGTCCAGAAACTAAAAGGTTCAATTCAATTTAGTGATGTTGCATTTACCTATCCATCGCGATTAGACATGCCAATCTTTGAACATTTAAATTTTGAAATAAAATCTGGTGAAAAAGTAGCTTTAGTTGGACCATCTGGCGCTGGAAAGTCAACCATTATTCAATTATTACTAAAATTCTATGATGTAAATGCTGGAAAGATATTGGTAGATAATACAGACATTAATGCGATATCATTAAAGCAATTAAGAGGAAATCTAGCGATTGTTCCACAAGAAGTTTTATTATTTGGTGGCACAATTAAAGAAAATATACTCTACGGAAAATTAAATGCTTCTGATGATGAAATTTTGATGGCAGCCAGAAAAGCAAATGCGATGGAATTTATATCAAAATTTCCTGAAGGCTTAGATACCATTGTTGGTGAACGTGGCATTAAATTATCAGGTGGACAACGTCAACGTATTGCTATTGCACGCGCAATTTTAAAAGATCCAGCTATTTTATTATTAGATGAAGCAACCAGCGCATTAGATGCAGAATCGGAAAAATTAGTGCAACAAGCGCTAGAAACATTAATGGAGAATAGAACAACAATTATCATTGCGCACCGTTTATCTACCATTAGAAATGTAGACAAAATATTAGTAATCAATCAAGGAAAAATTATAGAACAAGGCAGCCACCATGAACTAAGTAAACTAGAACATGGTTTGTATAATAATTTATTGACGTTGCAGTATCAGCTCAATTAATTCGAGAAATCAGCGATTGCATTATTAAAAACTAAATTTTCAATTTTACAATAACCATTTGCAGTTACTGCTTGTAATTTAGCATCTAATACACCTGAAATTGTTTTATTTGATTTATTATATCCTGTTAATTTTAAGCAACCTTCATTGTTGTAAATTGTACCACCAAACATTGCATTTACACCAACAGCATCTTTAACGAAAGCAGTAATTAATATCTTTTGACCATCTACAAATTTTGTTTGAAAAGGAATTTTATCTAATAATCTAAAATCTCTGATAGCAATATAAACTTCAATTTGCTGTTTCTTGTCATACAGTTTTACCAAATAATATTGATCATTGCTAATCATATCCATTCCACTATTCATTAAGTGCTCTACTTTATGTTTTGAAGCATCAATACCATTAAATGGTCGGTTCATAATAGTACCATGTGAAATTGGTTCAATTTCTTTTGGTTTATGATAATAATAAGATGAATCTACAATTTCTGCTGCTTCTTCAGGTGATTGCTGTAATTTTAATTTATACCTGAATTTGTATACTAATGCCAATAAAATTAGCAAAGGAATAACTTTCAATAATGATTTATAATGATTCATACTAAATTTAGTTTTTTAATCCTTGCAAAGTTAATAGAAATTATATGACTTTAATATCTAAAAATCTGTTAATAGAAACCTCTTTCTTGATTTTTTGACCATGCAATAAATTCTGAACTAGATATTTTGAAAAATAAGGAGTTAAAGAAACGCCTTTCGTTCCTAATCCATTAAAGATATGAATGTTTCTATATTCTGGATGACTTCCTAAAATTGGTCTTCTATCTTTAACAGTTGGTCGAATACCAGCTTTTTCTTCAATAATTGAGAATGGACAATTTATAATTTTAGCTAATTTATCAGTCAATTCAATTCTGCTTTTTGAAGTCATTGTTTCTTCCAAATCATTCCATACAAAGGTTGAACCAAATGAATATGTATTATTTTCTTTTGGCAATACAATATAGTTTTTATTAAGTATAGTTTCTAATTTTAATTCATCAGATTTAAAAACAAGAAACTCGCCTTTTGCTGTTGTGAAAGGAATAAAATTAAACAATGGATTTTCAATAGCTTTGTAACCTTCACAAAATATGATGTGTTTTGCTTCAGATCGGAAGAGCACACGTCTGAACTCCAGTCACTGACCACT
>CALLKF010000135.1 GCA_938008535.1 uncultured Saprospirales bacterium
TACAAAGTTACAAACTTTAGTTACAATGCGGCGAAGTCGGAGACGTTCGCCGAGCGGTGCGGTGAACACTTCGCTTAGCTTGGTTTAAAATAGTTCCACCACATGGGTTGAGAAACTACAGTTCATCAATCTTATTAATTAACTTAATAGTACCAATGCTTTCTTGCCCTCTACATACCTCATAAATATGATTTAATCTAATGACTTTTAAAATTGCATCTTTTGCTGTAAATGAGATTTTTACTTTAAACGAATTATTGTATTTTGCATCTAACGGGTTTTCTATTTTATAAACAAAACTATATTGGTATTCTTCAATAATTAAAAAAAGCCAATTAACAATATCATCTTTGGGTTGACATTCTTTGTCTAAAATCTGGCTTCTATGAATAATTAATTCGCCAACGAAATGAAATTCTCTATTGTATGAAAGCATATTTTTTATTTTTAAGGTCTATAAGGTATTATTTTAGGCAAGAATTCTTTTGAAATTATATAAGCTCCTAAACCATCTGTATAAGGCGACCAAAAATGTCCAATTGATTCTGTTGTAACACCTTTGACGATTGTAAATCCATCAGGATATAAATTTTGTCCCCACCATTGAGCATCTTCTATTGATTTTGCAAAATATTTTGACTCGACCCCACCTTGTTGTAAAGTAAACTGTCCCAATTCATTTATTGATTTTAATTCTGCATTACTAACTGCTCTAAAGACCTCTGCTCCTCCATTTTTTGCAGCAGTCCCTTCGCCTCCTGTCACAACATCAAATACAACCATAGCAGCACCAATGCCAATTTTCCAGCCATTGCCATCTAATGCACCTTGGTACATATCATACAAGCCACCTGCAACTGGCACAAAACCTACACCTGCATTAAAAATAATTTATCACTCACTCTGTAATTTTATTTTTGCCTCAATTATTTTTTGTCTCAATTCTTGTAACGTAGAAAATGCTCTCGAATCTAATTTATGGTCATTATCATTCTGAGAGAACCTACTTGATACTTCGCTTAATTCAGCAAATGCTTTCTTCTCTATTTCTGTTAATGTTTCGTAATCTAATTCTAAATCATAAGAATAATAAAATTCATCGCAAAAAGTTTGTTCATCAATATTGTCTAATAAGTATTGGTCAATAAGCCAATACAATCTTTGTTTGTTATTTTTTGTGTACATAAATATGATTAAGGTATTGCTAATAATGGTCCTATCCCTTTTGTTGTATATTTAAAATGCCAAATAGAATTTGTTGCTTGATGATATAGAACTTCTAAGTTATACATTTGACCATTTTTCCACATCTCAGTATAATGCATCAAAGCTTGTGAACCTCTTGGATCTGCAAATCCTTTTGTAGTTTGTATTGCATCATCTAATATTTGTAATGGAACATATCTTGCAGGATTTTCCATATGACTTGCAGCTTTCGCACTAAAATTATACAATTCCTTTCCTCCATTTTTTGCAGCTGTACCTTCACCACCAGTCACAATATCAAACACCAACATAGCAGCACCAATGCCAATTTTCCAACCATTGCCATCTAATGCACCTTGGTACATATCATACAAACCACCAGCAACCGGAACAAAACCAACACCTGCATTAAACCCTTTTCGCCATGGTCCGTAATTTACAAAACGGCTGTCATACTCTACTATTGGTGAATGAAATGCATAACCAATGCCACCAGTTGCATCTTTGTCAGCATGTGCTGTTACATAATTCAATATATATTTACCTTTGCCTAAATCCGTTAAATCATAGCCAAAACGATTGGGCGCAAACGTATTTAAAGCATTTACTATTTGTTGCGATGTTGGAGATTTCAACAAATTTCTCTGTTGTAAATAACTCATTACCTCATTATAAGATACTTCTTTGCCATTATTTACATATTGACCAGTACTCCAATTATAGTATGTTCCAGAGTTTGCCACAAATGATGAAGGAGCAAACATAGAAGACATTCCTGCAATTTCGCTATAACTACTCATAAAAGAAGAACCACCACCGCCACCGCCGCTATCACGGTCGCCAGATTCTCTTGCATTATCATCTGGTCCTGAAAGTTGACGGATCCATCCACTTGGGTCGGTGTATTTAAGTGGGTTGTTGAGTACATAGCTATATCTATTATATGCCTGGCTGTTGGTAGCATCTTGTACATAACGGTCGGCACTTAGCATTCTGCCTACTACCGCATCGTACATTCTACCATTCATATTAATGAGGTCTACTTGTGGTACGTGTTCGTGTGCCGTATATCCTCTGGTAAGCCAACCAAAACCTGCCAAGAACCCTCCAGTTGGTGCGTTGCCTGCGCCTAATGGTGAATTATTAGGTTGAACATAAGCATAATCGCTCCAGTTATTTGGGTTGCGCAATCTGCCCCAAGCATCAAAGCTTTGCTCGGCTACCGCTGCACCTGCGTTGTTGGTTAGTTTTAGTATACTGCCTAAGTGGTCGGTAAATACATAGTTGTATGTTAAAGAACTTGCACCATTGTCTTTAGTGGCTATCGCGCACAAACCATTGGCGCCGCTAATATAATAAATATGTTTGGTGTTGCTGAGTGTGCCACTGGTATAGGTTTCTAATTTTTCGTAATTGCCGTGGTAATAGCGTTTAGTTTGCACTACTCCATTTTTTTTATATTCGCTGATGGTGCGCTCTTCATTGGTGCCGTAGGTATAGGTAACTAAATTGACAACAGGTGTAGTTACACCCACTGTATCAATTTGCGTTAAAGTAGCGGCTTTATTAAAAGGAGTATAAGCAATGGTTTGTCCTTCTTTATAATCTTTTACGGTACCAGCACAAGCGTATTTAATTTCTTTAACGGCATGTAGTTTTGTACCATCATACGTATAATCTTGTGTGCTTGCATCTGGCTTTCTTTTAATATTGCCGTTTTTGGTATCGTCATAAACCATGGATGTTGGTGTAGAAGCATTAATTTTAATGGTACTTAAACGGTCTCTATTATCTTCGTATGTAAAGGTTTCCGATTGCCATGGCGAAACGCCTTTGGTTTTATCTGTGCGTAATTCTAAGTTGCCAGTGTTGAGATTAAAAGACATGTTTAAATCCTGCACATCAAACACTGCTGGTGTGGTTACTTTTGCTGAATTATAGCGCGTGGCATTTCCTGCAGCATTGTAATCAATATTACTTAAAATGTTTCCATCGTTTAATTTATAGGTACGAGGTGCGTTGTATTTTGTGGCACCTGTTTGCTCATAGATTTTTAAACTTCCATTTTTTACAAATTGTAAAAACCCTTTTGTGGTGTATTCATAATTCAATGTAACTCCTTGTGGATATGTAACCGAAAAAATGCTATTATCTGGGTTATAAACGGTCTCAGTTTTAAAGGTATTGGTTGGATTTACTACTTCTGTAATACTGTTTGCACGGTGTAGTGCATCGTAGCCATAAGTTTGTACAGTGTTGTTGTTTACTTTTACATATTCTAATTTTTCTTTTCCCGGATTGGCTAACTTATACTCATAAGTGGTAACTTCATCGGATGCAGAGGCTGGAAAGGTATTAGGAACGGCGCTATATGTTTTTCTGGTTTTCTTTTTTATTCTACCTAAAATATCATATTCCATATTGTATTCAAACCCTTTAGCATCTTTTTGGTAAATGAGTTCGCCAAAGCCGTTGTATTTATAATCAGTGGTTCCGGTGTTGGGTTCTATTAATTTGAGTTGTTCGCCAGTAATGCCATCGTATTGCATAGTAGTAGTTGCAGTAGCAGCAACTATGCTAACTGTTTTGCCTTGCCCATTATAGTTATAGGTTATAGATCCTGCAGCATCCGTACTGGTAGTTAATCTGCCGGTTGCATCGGTTACTTGTTGTTTAAATTCGCCACTCGGCGCCGTTACTTTTACAGTCGTTTTACCATCTGTTGTTGGTGTTGAATAATCATAAATAGTAGTTCCTGTTACAGAATTAGCAACAGAGGTTAATCGATAATGATTTGTAGCAGATGGCGAATAGTAATTAGTAACAGTCATTGGTGTTCCTAAATTCGATGCATCTGGTGCGGTGGTTTTATATACTCTACCAAAAGCATCATATTCAGTGGTGGCATCTGTGGTACCACCAAAATTATCGGTGGTAGTTTTAATAGCACGTGCAAACCTGTCGAAATAACCAACAGCTGTTTGTGTGGTGGGTGTTGGATTATCGATTGTGGTAGATATAGTAGTTACTTTATAAATACCATTTGTAACCGAATTGTCCCAAGCATATTCAGTAGCAGTAGTAATATTATTGGGTAGTTGTGTAGTACTAAGCACTCTACCAAAAGCATCAATAGATGTGGTATTCGTATAAAAAGTGGTATATATTCCATCTTGCACAGAAGTAGGTATATTAAAGCGTTTGTCGTAACTCAGAACTTCTTGTGTTAATAATTCAGCAGCCGTACCCATAGTAAACGTCTTTTTTATGGTTCGTTTATTGGGAAAATACTCATACTTAGTATATTTTGCACCTTGGTATCCAGTATACTCTGAAGATGGCAATGGTTGATTTAAAGTGATGGTTTGTTTGGTTAATAGCCCAACGGTAAGTCCTAAACCACCATCGTATTCATAAGTGGTGGTAGTTGCTTTAGGTGTATTGTGAAAATTTATTACTGTTTGCAACAAACCATTGGAATATGTATTCTTTGTAGTCGTAGAATAAGAACCATTATAACTATTGGTGGTGGTTACTTCAATAGGCAATGATGGTATAGTAGAAGGTGGTGCAGCCATAAAATCATTAGGAGCTGCACCTACCGATGTGGTGGTAGTTTGTTTAGTAGTGTTTGTACTTATTGCATTAATTTTATTTTCAATAGTCGTTGCATTTCCATTGGCATCAATGGTATAATTGGTTTCGTTTTCTACATCGGCAACATAATTTTTGTCTACGGTTTTAGTGTTTTTCAAAAAGAAGCGTTTGTTGGTTAAATCGGTTGTTTGATAGGTTGGTGTAGAAAGCGTTAAATTGGTACCCGGTGTTGATATATTGGTACTGTAATAGCTTTTTGCATTTTTCAATCCAAACAAATAAAAGTTAGTAGTGGTAATTAGGTCGTTAGGTAAAAAATCGTTGTTTTGCTCTGATGTAATGGTCGTTAAATTATCACGCGATTTGGTAGTGGTATAGCCCAAAAATCCTTTGCCAGCCAAGTGGGAGATGGCATTGGCATAGTTGTATTCCGTAAACGTGGTGTTTGAGATATCCATTATTCCAGTACCATTTGGTGTTTGCATTTTCGACACTGCAAATGAGTTGGGCACTATGGTATTAAGCGGATAAGTGTTGGTGCTTGGGTTGGTGTAGGTATATACAGTAGGGTCTATATGCAACTTATAAGTAAACTCGGTCATTCGCTCAAAACCATCTTTTACTTTAGTGAGCAACAACTCCTGATTTTTAGGTTTAAGATTGACGATTTGAATTTGGCCAGTTCCGCCAGCAATAGTATCTATAATATCATCTCTGCCATCACCGTTAAAATCGGCAGTAGCGGATGGACGGAATCCAGTGCCAAACGTAAAGGTGCTTAATTCGCGCTTAAACGATAAGCCATTGCTGTAATAAACTGCGAAATTGTGAGTAGTACCTGTTAAGTAATAGTGAACAAAGTCGGTTTTACCATCGCCGTTATAATCGCCAAAAAGAAACGTACTAAATTTTGTAGTATCAACCACTTCACCTAAGATATAAGTATATTTTGCAGTTTGAGCTCTGCCTGTTGAGTATCTAGAAGAGGCACTATTTGATAAATTATTGGGTTGATAAAAAACATCAGCTTTACCATCACCATTTAAATCAATTTCTTTCTTGTTCACATCAAATATGGTAGAAACATTATTTGCAATATCGAATGCAATGGATTGAACAGAAAATAGGTTGTTTGTTTCAGCATTTATGGTATACACCGATTTTTGGTTTTCTCCATAACAATCTAAACCATAAGGCACGTTGGCTGCTATAGCCATAATATCTTGTTTGCCATCACCATTAAAATCAGCAATATTTACATTACTTGCATATCTAATATTGTTTCCTAAGCAATTGTCAAATGTTTGGGTGCCATAGTCACTTAGGAATTTATTATACATACCCAGTGCAGGTAAATGCAGTAATACTGAATTAGTTGTACCGTTAGTGGCAGTGGTAATCCAATCAGTACGGTTATCACCGTCAAAATCGCCTACTAAAAAATAATTGGAAACTTTCACATCGCCAATGAAGGTAGATGTAATATTCGTTGAATAACTCTGTAAAGTAAATGAAGAAGCAGTTGCATTTCCAAACAATACATCTGCACCAAATAAACGTTCAGACATTGCACTGGTTTTGCCTCGTTTTACTACGGTAATATCTTTTTTGCCGTTGCCATCCACATCGGTTACATACAATTCTACATATAAACTACACACCGTTCCGCTGGTTGCAGTATTGCCATTCCAATAGCATGTTGTTGGGAATGTGCCTGATGCACTGGGTGTAGCAGCAGCAGGAAAAGCAGTTCCAGTGCTATTTCTTAGATAGACTTTATAATCGCTGTATTTCTTTGGGTAATTAGCTGCCTGTGAATAATAAGCAACAAAAATATCTTCTAAACCGTCGCCATTAAAATCACCCGTTAATAGTTCGGCTTTATTACCACTAATTTGCGAAGCAGCTGGCGTAAAGGTTTCAGAACTGTTTGTTGTTGGATTTGCCAAACCGTATTTAAAAATAGTAGAGTTGAGTGGTTTAGGAGTTCCTCCAATTTCATATCCAATTTCTGTTACTTCGTTTAGGTAAGTATATAATCCATCTTCACCATACGCAAAATCATATTTTTTTACATTTTCACTTTCTGCTTTTACTTCAATGCTTTTTAATATGTTCTTTTTGTAAATTGGAGCAACAGTGGCTGCATTTGCTTCCATAGAGAAAAAGATATTATTATCTGTTCGGTTGATGTAATTAAATGTAATGGTATTGTTATACAAAGTTGAAACATTCGCATTTACAGTGTAGGTAATGGTTTTCAAAAGTGTTTCGCCATTTTCAATACCATAGGCATATACTATGGAGTTTCCAATATTATCGCTGGTTTTGTTTAATAACCATTTTACTATTTTGCCATTATTTACCACTTTTGCATCGGGTGTAAACCCATATTCCATCGTAATACCCGATTTGGTAATCACGGTAAACTTGGTGGGTGCTGCTGTATTGTCTGGTGAAATCTTACTAAACGACTCTGATTCGGTTCGGAATTCGGTGCCAGAGATTGGAATTAAACGTCCGCCATCTAACAAAAACGGACTGCCACCATCAACATAGTTTGGTTGCACTACGCCGTCGTTGTATAAATTTTTGGTGTCGTAGCTGATAGCCGAATAAGCACTTAGATTCCAGCCGTAGCCGACTAAACCATTTCCACTGCCTGAGCTGTAATTAACCGACACACTCGGTTGCATTCCACGAATACCTTCTGGTATATAAATAGGAATGCTGTAAGTGGCGTTCCCACTGAGTGATACACTGGCACTGCCTGCCAAACAACCGACGGCTAAACTTGGATCGATTTGTCTGCTATTAATTGTTGTTTCATTAATTAATCCTGTTTGTGCTTGCAGTTGTAAAACTGTAAACAGCAGTATAATTGGTAAAAGGTATTTTTTCATGTGGTTGATTTTTTGATTTGTTTGTTATTTTTTTGCCTCACCCTTTGTCAAACTTCGTTTGACGTTTCCCTCTCCAATTGGAGAGGGTGGTTTCGCCGTAGGCGAAATCGGGTGAGGCGTCTATTGCTTCACTATTTTTTGCACAAAAGGTTTATCTGCACCATAATTTAATACGATGGTATAGGTGCCTGCTGCTAATCCGCAGGTTTTTATAACGGATTGCAAGGTGCTTACTGCATCGTCTTTAAAGACAATATTTCCGTTCATGTCAAAAATTTGTAAGGTGGCTAGTTTCTGCAATTCAGGCAATGAGACAATTAAAAAATCATGCACCGGGTTAGGATATGCTGCAGGTGTAGTTACCGCTTTAATTTCTTTAATGGCATTTTCCGCAATTGTATCTATGCGTTGAGTCGTATCTTTTTTGCGTTCACCACAAGTAGATTGAAAAGCTACTGATGTTCGGTTGCCGTTGGCATCATACGAGAATGAGTAAGTTTTGTCGGCTTTGGCATTTTTACTCCAAAACAAGAAGAGTAGTACTATTAGAAGGCTATTTTTCATGTTCATTATTTTATTTTTTATATGGTTATAAAAAAAACTGCAACCTTTCCATGTGTGAAAAGGCAGCAGTTTAGTTTGTTGCAACAAAGAAAATAAAACATTTTGATATATCCTAATTATACTAATAAATTTTTATACCTCTTTATATTAAAGAAAATGGTTATTTGAAAGCATCTTATTTTTTTAACATTATTTTACATATACGAATATAATAAAGCAGCTTTTGGTGCGTTTATAAAAGTGTAATCAAATTATTCAATTTAAAAATTACAATCATGAATTATCGTCAAGAAAATACACTCACCATGTTTAATACCGTGCTGGCTGTATGTAGTCAAAACAGCGCAATCATTGCTTTGATAGCTGCGCTAAACAACGTTTTCGCTTTATTTACAACGAAGTGCCTTGCTATTAATGACATTTCAAAAGTGCAGTTGCTGCATATTAAAGGAAAGACCACTGAGAAAGCAAACCTAAAAAGCGCGCTTGCATTACGTGCCAGTATTGTGGCTCGTGTGATACGTGCATACGCTACTTCTATCCAGAATGATGTGCTGCGAAATGAAATTGATTATACTGAAAGTGTATTACTAAAACAGCGTGATATTACTATACAACTGAACGCACAAATGATCTTTGACCGTGCTACTACTCATCTTGCTGCCTTAGCTCCTTTTGGAATTACGGCTGCAGTAATGACTGACCTAGATACTGCTATTGGCGATTACCAAGCGCACCAGACATCACCAACCGTGGCGCGCGATTATCGTGCTGTGGCTACAACAGAACTGGATTTATTGATTAGTGAAACCAGTGACTTGCTGCGTTTCCAGATGGATGATATTATGCAACTGCTGCGTTTAACAGAACCGAGTTTTTTTAGATTGTACACGAATGCACGCAGAACTTATGACCTGCATGGTACGCATAGTGCGAATGAAGGTACACTTAGCGGCGTGGTACGCAATGCTACAACGAACTTGATTATTGAAAACGCCTTGATAGAATTAATAGATAGCGATGAAGTGACATCTAGCGATGCATTGGGAGAGTTTCAATTGCCTAAGGAACCGGGTACTTACTCCATCCGAGTATCGAAAGATGGATATACAGAAACGATAGTAAACGATATTGTTGTTGTAAAAGGTGAAGAAACTGCTATTACTGTGGTGCTGGAAGAAATGGTGTAGAGAGCTTTAAGAGTCAAGATTTATAGAGTCTAGAGCCAAGATTATTATAATAAGAGAAGCCATCGTGAAAACGATGGCTTTTTGATAAATTCATCATCAAAACAAATAAAAAAAAGAGTTCGGAACTTTTGAAAAGTTCCGAACTCTAACATTTATTTGAACAGATCCTTCGCTTCACTCAGGATAGTTCGACTAAGCAATCTCTAAATAGATTGCAGTCTCACTACATCATGCCACCCATTCCGCCAGGCATTCCTCCACCCATTTGTGGTGCTTCTTTGCTTGGTTTTTCAACGATAGCACATTCTGTTGTTAAAATCATAGATGCAATAGATGCAGCATTTTCTAACGCAACTCTAGTTACTTTTGTTGGATCGATAACACCTGCTTTGTATAGGTTTTCATATACTTCCGTTTTAGCGTTATAGCCATAATCTTTTTTACCGTTTTTAACGTTAAACACAACTATAGATCCTTCAACACCAGCATTTTCTGAGATTTGTCTCAATGGTGACTCTAAGGCAGTTTTGATAATTTCGATACCAGTTTGCTCGTCTTCATTTGCTCCTTTTAATTTATCTAAAGCCACACTTGCACGAATTAAGGCAACGCCTCCACCAGGCACAATACCTTCTTGAACTGCAGCACGAGTTGCGTGTAATGCATCGTCCACACGATCTTTTTTCTCTTTCATTTCCACTTCTGAAGGAGCACCAACATATAATACAGCAACACCACCAGATAATTTAGCTAAACGCTCTTGTAATTTTTCTTTATCATAATCAGATGTAGTTGTTTCAATTTGTGCTTTAATTTGGTTTACACGAGCTTGAATATCTGCTTTTTTACCAGTTCCGTTGATAATAGTAGTATTGTCTTTATCAATTACTACTTTTTCAGCAGTTCCTAACTGATCCATTTGTGTATCTTCCAATTTATAACCTAATTCATCAGAAACCACTTGACCGTTAGTTAAGATAGCGATATCTTGTAACATTGCTTTTCTTCTGTCGCCAAAACCTGGTGCTTTTACTGCAGCAATTTTTAATGAACCACGTAAACGATTGACAACCAATGTTGCTAATGCTTCGCTTTCCACATCTTCAGCAATAATTAATAAAGCTCTACCTGTTTGAACTACTTTTTCCAAAATTGGCAATAAGTCTTTCATGGAAGAAACTTTTTTATCGTAAATTAAGATAAAAGGTTTTTCCATTTCCACTTCCATGCTTTCTGCATTGGTTACAAAATATGGAGAAATGTAACCTCTGTCGAATTGCATACCTTCTACAACGTCAACATATGTTTCAGTTCCTTTCGCTTCTTCTACGGTGATAACGCCTTCTGTTCCTACTTTTTCCATTGCATTTGCAATAAAAGTTCCGATTTCTTCGTCGTTATTAGCTGAAATAGTTCCAACTTGTTTGATCTTAGAAAAGTCTTTACCTACTTTTTCAGAGATATTTTTCAATTCAGCCACAACTGCATGTACTGCTTTATCGATACCACGTTTTAAGTCCATTGGATTGGCACCTGCAGTGATTGATTTTAAACCAGGTCCGATGATTGCTTGTGCCAAAACCGTTGCTGTGGTTGTTCCGTCACCGGCAACATCGTTTGTTTTAGAAGCTACATCTTTTACTAACTGTGCACCCATATTTTCAAACGGATCTTCCAATTCAATTTCTTTTGCTACCGTAACACCATCTTTAGTAATGTGTGGTGCGCCAAATTTTTTCTCGATAATTACATTTCTGCCTTTTGGTCCTAATGTAACTCTAACTGCGTTTGCCAATGCATCAACGCCTGCTTTTAATTTATCTCTTGATTCTGTGCTGTAACTTATTTGTTTCGCGCTCATTTTTTAATAATGTTTAATGTTAAATGATTAATGTTTAATGTTTTGCTTGAAATTTAAATCTTGATTCTTTGCTCTTGACTCCTGATTCCATTATACAATTGCCAAAATGTCAGATTCTCTCATAATTAAGTAATCTGTTCCTTCGATGCTAATCTCTGTTCCGCTGTATTTTCCGTAAAGAACAGTATCGCCAACTTTTACTGTAGTTGGTTCATCTACTTTACCAGGTCCAACTGCTACTACTTCACCTTTTTGTGGTTTTTCTTTTGCCGAATCTGGAATGATAATGCCTGATTTTGTTTTTGTTTCTGCTTCTGCTGCTTTTATCACAACACGGTCAGACAACGGTTGGATGTTTACTTTACTCTTTGCCATACTTATTTGTTGATTTTATTTGTTTTGTAATTTCGTGCAAAAGTAGTCTATTTTCGTGCCATTCTAATAAAAAGGAAAATTTGACAGTTTATAATTAAAACTCAAACAAAATAAAGTCATTATTTCAGAGTTATTACTAATAATTGTATCTTAACCAAATAAAAAGAATGTTATGCAAAATTTTAAAATCTCTGTTATTTTAAGTGTGTTATTTTTGATTACATTTTCTTGTTCTAATAGTGAAGAAAAAAAACTATTGATTGGCGATTGGAATGGTGCTGAATGGCTGGTTGGTGGAAATCCATCTGATTATGATGCAAAACAAGTGCATTTTACTTTTCAAACCGATGGTGGTTACAATTCTGATTTTGGTGGCGACAAAGAAAAAGGAACTTACATTCTGCGCGATAATAATTTATATACCACAGCTGAAGGTCAGTTAGAAATAAAAGTAAAAATTCAAAAACTAACTAAAGATAGTTTGGTATTTGACATGAATCGCAGCGGTCAAAATGAAACATTGACCTTGGTTAGAAAATAGAACGCTTGTTATTTATTAATTGATTTAAACTGATAGAATAGTAAAGTTTTTCATAAAGTATTTTAAGTTTGTTTAATTTAGTGAACACCATAAAATTCAAAATATGATTAGAAATTCAATTTTAACTGTTTTGGTCGTTTTGACAACAATTTTAAACTCCTGCAAACAGGAAGAGAAAGAAACACCTGCACCTCTAATTGACGTAAAAACATTCTTCAAAAACGGAGAAAAAACCAGGTTAAGAATTTCGCCAGATGGAAACTATTTTAGTTATTGTGCAGACTACAAAGGAAAGACCAACATTTATGTTCAAAAAGTAAGTGACACCACGGCATACTTAGTTACGCACGACACTGTGCGAAGTATATACAGTTATTATTTTTGGAAAGGCAACAGAATTGTATATTCACAAGACATTGGTGGAGACGAAAATTTTCAACTGTTTTCTGTAAAAGCAGATGGAACTGATTTGAAAGCACTAACACCTTTCGCCGGTGTAAGAACCGATGTGGTTGATGACCTGCTTGATATTAATGGGAAAGAAAAAGAATTGATTGTTCAAATCAACAAAAGGGTAAGAGAATACTTTGATCCGTATCTTTTGAATATAGAAACAGGTACATTGACCTTGCTTTACGACAACAAAGAAAATTACGGAGGTTGGGTTACAGACAACAACGGCATTATTCGTCTTGCTTTAAAAAATGACGGAGTGAACAGAATCTGGAGTTATCGCAATTCAGAAAAAGACACTTTTTCGTTATTACTAAGCACTTCATTTAAAGATAATTTCTATCCGGCTTCTTTTAATAAAGTCAATAAAACCATTTATGCTATCACCAATATCGGAAGAGACAAGTCCGTTTTAGTTGAATATGACCCAATAAACAAGAAAGAAATAAAAGAATTGTATGCCGACAAAAACTATGATTTAAGTGATATTAGATATGACAGAAAAAAACAAGCATTAACCGCTGTTTACTGGGAAGCAGAAAAACCGGAGAAATATTTTTTTGATAAAGAATGGGAAGAAATTCAAAACTATTTGGACAAAAAATTTGAAGGTTACGAAACACAATTTGTAAGTTATGATGATGTCCGAACCAAAGGCATTTTCTGGACACGAAACGACAGAGTACCATTCAAATATTATCTTTATGACTTCAAAACCAAATATATCAAAGAAGTTGCCAATCCATTTCCCTGGATTAAAGAAAAACAAATGAGCCATGTAAAACCAATCACCTATAAATCAAGAGACGGTTTGGAAATCCATGGATACTTAACACTGCCTATCGGTTTGGAAGCAAAAAATCTGCCTGTTATCATCAATCCACACGGAGGACCTTCTTGGGTAAGAGATAGTTGGTATTACAATCAAGAAGTTCAATTTTTAGCAAATCGTGGCTATGCTGTTTTACAAATGAATTTCAGAGGAAGCTCAGGTTACGGAAAGAAATTTTGGGAAGCAAGTTTCAAACAATGGGGCAGAAAAATGCAGGACGATATTACTGACGGTGCTGAATGGCTGAAAAAACAAGGCATTGCCGATGAAAAAAGAATTGCCATCTATGGAGGTAGTTATGGCGGCTATGCAGCTCTTGCAGGTATTACATATACGCCAGATCTATATGCTGCTGCTGTTGATTATGTTGGCATAAGTAATCTGCTTACGTTTATGAACACCTTTCCACCTTATTGGAAACCTCATTTATATATGTGGTATGAAATGGTTGGCGACCCTAAAAAAGACAGTTTGTTATTGGCAGAAGTATCACCGGCATTACACGCAGACAAAATTATAACGCCTTTGTTCATAGCACAAGGAGCTAATGACCCAAGAGTTAACAAAGCTGAAAGCGACCAGATGGTAGAAGCACTAAAAAAACGAGATATAGAGGTGGAATATATGGTAAAAGATGATGAAGGACATGGTTTCGCTAATGAAGACAACTTATTTGATTTTTACGGTGCTATGGAAAAATTCTTGGACAAACACCTAAAACCGAAAAAATAAACAATACGAAACAAGAGAACGTAGAAAAAACCATGCGAAACATTTAATCTAATAAATCATGGTTCGGATATTTTTTAAACCTTTGCGTTTATTTATTTTAATACCTTTACACTTTATTTTTTACAACATTGATTACACGCGACACCATAGCAAAAATTATTGACACGGCTCAAATTTATGAGGTAGTTGGTGATTTCGTGAACCTGAAACGAGCTGGTAGTTTGTACAAAGGAAATTGTCCGTTTCACCAAGAAAAAACACCATCATTTGTTGTCAATCCAAATAAAAATATTTACAAATGCTTTGGCTGTGGAAAAGGCGGCGACTCAGTTGGTTTCATTATGGAACACGAGAAAATGAATTTTCCAGAAGCATTGCGCTATTTAGCGAATAAGTATCATATTGAAGTAGAAGAAACTCAGGTTTCTAACGAACAAAAAGAAGTTCAGAACGAAAAAGATAGCTTATTAATTGCTTTAAATTATGCTTCTAAATTCTATCAAAATCAATTACTTGAGACGGAAGACGGCAAAGCCATTGGTTTAACTTATTTTAAAGAACGTGGTTTTTTAGATGAAACCATAAACAACTTTCAATTAGGATTTTCGCCAAATAATTTTGATACTTTTTATAAGCAAGCCATTAAAGATGGATACAGTGAAGAAATATTACTAAAAGCTGGTTTGATCAAAGAAAAAAACGGCAAACATTATGATTTTTTCCGAGACAGAGTTATGTTTCCGATCTTTAATGTTTCCGGAAAAGTAGTTGCGTTTGGTGGTAGAATGTTGACGACCAACAAAGCAGAAACTGGTGTTTACAATCCAAAATACATCAATACATCAGAAACTGAAGTCTATCATAAAAGTCAGGTATTGTATGGTATTTCGCATGCAAAAAACGACATCAGAAAAGAAGAAGTTTGCTATTTGGTAGAAGGTTATACCGATGTGATTTCTTTGCATCAAGCAGGTATCAAAAATGTAGTGGCTAGCTCTGGAACTGCATTAACTAAAGAACAGGTTTTGCTCATCAAACGCTTCACCGAAAATATGGTGATTTTGTACGATGGTGATGCTGCAGGAATCAAAGCCGCGCTGCGTGGTTTGGATATCGTGTTGGAACAAGGTTTGAACGTAAAAGTGGTATTGTTGCCTGATAGCGAAGATCCGGATTCATTCGTTAAAAAATATGGAACTGATGAAACGATTGCGTTCATCCGAAAAAATCAAAAAGATTTTATTTTGTTCAAAGCATCGCAAGGCATTGAAGAAGTAAAACACGATCCTATTAAAAAAACGGCTGTCATTAAAGATATTGTCGAAAGTATTGCGTTAATCAGCGATAATATCAAACGTGAATTATATATCAAAGAATGTGCAACTATAGTTGATGTAACAGAAGCAGTTTTAGTGAACGAAACCAATAAAATTCGTTCGCTACAATTAAAAAAATTAAAAGATTATGACAAAGATGATGTTGCTGTTTTAAATGAAAATTTAAAAATTGATAACGAACCACAAAAAGCAACGGAATCAAAATCACCGCATTTATTTCATCAGGAACGCGATATTTTGCGCATTTTGGTTGAATATTCAGAGTTGGAAATGACGGAAGAGTTGAGTGTTGGTGAATATGTGATTTTTGAGTTAGTTGATATTGAATTTAAACATCCATCGTTTCAGAAACTGGTAAAATATTATATCGATGCCTATCAAAATGAAACGCCATTTTCTGAATTAAAGAACGTTCAAAATATTGAAGAACAAGATGTTAAAGATTTGATGGTGGAATTACTTTCATCGCCTTATGAATTAAGCTCCAACTGGTTTGACAGACATGAAATTGTAGTAAAAGATGCCAACAGAACCTATAAAACGGATGTAGTTTCGGTGATGACGCGTTTTCGTTATTATAAAATGATGGAAGCGATAAAAATTTTAGATGAAAAAATAAAAACTACTGAACAAAACGGACAATTCGAAGAAATGATGGCTGCTTTGCTCAAAAAAATGGAATTAATGGAAGCTCGCAAAAAATTAGCAAAAGAAATCTCTACAGTTATTCATCCTCACTAACCTTTTTGACATTTAGTCAGATTCCAAATTTAACTCAATCTCTTTACTATTAACTAATTACTAATAACTTCGCCAATCGGAACGTTTTTTGTAATATTGCGATTTAAAATTAAACTAATTCAAAAAAATGAACGATTGAATTTTAGATTCATAATTCATAATTCACAATTCATAATTATAAACATACATGTTACTATTCGCAATCGGTGCAACCGCAACCAAAACCATCTTATTCATTTTAAGTTTATCTATACTTGTAGTTTTACACGAATTAGGTCACTTTATTCCAGCAAAATTATTCGGCACACGCGTACATAAATTCTATTTATTTTTTGACTTCTTATTTCCTTTTCCAAACATTGGAAATTTCTCATTATTTAAAAAGAAAATTGGCGATACAGAATATGGTATCGGTTGGTTTCCATTTGGCGGTTATGTGCAAATTGCAGGTATGGCTGATGAAACGCAAGATGCAGAAACGCTTAAAAACAGCGAGCCGCAACCTTGGGAATTTCGTTCTAAAAAACCATGGCAACGCTTAATTATCATGATTGGTGGTGTTACGGTAAATATGTTGTTAGCTATCGTTATTTTTTCTGGTTTGTTATGGAAATTTGGCGAAGAAACCTTACCTATGAAAAACGTAACCAACGGTATTGCTATTGAAGATTCATTAGCGTATGATTTAGGTTTACAAAATGGCGATAAATTGTTAGCTATCAACGGAAAAGAAATTGCTTCTTTTGAAGGATTCCAGAAAGATATGATTCTAAATTCTGCTAAAACACTAACCATAGAAAGAGCTGGCAACAAAGTAGATTTAGCAGTGAAAGATGATTTTATGTCTAAACTGATAAAATTAAAAAAACAAACAATTATCTCACCTAGAATAAATACCATTGTTGGTGATGTTTCCACAGGCTCAAACGCACAAAAAGCTGGTTTACAAAAAGGCGATAAATTTGTTTCTGTAAACGGTGTTCCAACTCCATTTTTTGATGAATTAAAAAGTCAATTAAGTTTATATGCAGGCACAAAAATAAAATTAGTAGTTGATAGAAAAGGTGAACCAGTTTGGTTAGACGCAGAAGTAACTAAAGAAGGAAAACTGGGTTTTGCTGCTGATTCTGATTATAAAAAATATTTTAAAACAGTAAAAATTGATTATAATATATTCAGTGCTATTCCAGCAGGAACATCTAAAGCATTCTCAACTTTAGGTAATTATTTTAAAAGTATAAAAATGCTATTTGAGCCAAAAGGTCCAAAATTAAAAGACAGTGTTGGTGGTTTCGCATCTATGGCAAAAATGTTTCCAGATACATTTGATTGGCAATCATTTTGGATTTTAACGGCAACCATTTCTGTAATTTTAGCATTCATGAATATCTTGCCAATACCAATGTTAGATGGTGGTTATGTGGTGTTTTTAATTTATGAAATGATAGTTGGCAAACCAGTTCCCGATAAAGTGCAAAACGTAGCTCAAAGCATCGGAATGATATTTATTTTAGGTTTGCTTTTATTTGCTAACGGAATGGATGTTATTCGTGGATTTTTTCATTAAAATATTATTTTCTATTTCTGTTTAATATTTTGCAAAATTTACTACATTTGCAATCCGTTCTTTAAAAATGAGTTTGAAATAAGTTTGTCAATTAATCTAATGACTTACCACTTATGACTCACGACTTTAACTAAAACGCCGAAGTGGCGGAATGGTAGACGCGCACGACTCAAACTCGTGTATGCAAGTGTGTGGGTTCGAGTCCCACCTTCGGTACTTCTTTATTAAAACCTTGCTTCGGCAAGGTTTTTTTTTGCATTTATTTTTAATAATTCCAAATACTAACTCATTATTTCAACCATTTAATAAAAATTTTAAATAAAAAAATATACCTTTGGTAGGTACAAAAACCATGAATTTTTAAATATATTTTATAATTACACACGATGATTACGATAGGTGAAAATGAGTTATCGATTAAAGATGTTTACTCCATTCTGTTTGAAGAAAAGAAAATACAACTTTCGGAAGAAGCAATTCAAAATGTAAATAATGGATATGAATTTTTAATAGAATTTTCTAAAGGAAAATTGATTTATGGTATCAATACTGGCTTTGGTCCAATGGCGCAGTACAAAATTGCCGATAAAGACTTAAAACAACTTCAACTCAATTTAATCAGAAGTCACAGTTCTGGAACCGGTGCATTGCTCGCTCCAATCTATGTAAAAGCAGCCATGATTGCTCGTTTATCTTCTTTTATGAAAGGATTTTCAGGCGTTCATAAAGAAATGGTAGAACTTTTAAAAGACATTATCAATAAAAATATTACACCATGCATTTATGAACATGGTGGTGTTGGCGCAAGCGGTGATTTAGTACAATTGGCACACTTAGCTTTAACCTTAATTGGCGAAGGTGAAGTTAATTACAAAGGAAAAATCAGTGTTTCATCTGAAGTATTTTCAAAAGAAAATATTCAACCACTAACTATACACAAACGTGAAGGAATTGCTGTTATGAATGGCACTTCTGTTATGACAGGAATTGGTTTATTAAATACTATTTACGCTAGAAAAATAATGAATTGGTCTGTTATTTTTTCAAGCATGATTAATGAATTAGTTGAAGCGTTTGATGATCATTTCTCAGAAGAATTAAACAAAGTAAAAAATCATAACGGTCAGCAAAAAGTAGCCAATGCCATGCGCCAATTAGTGCAAAGCAGTCAACTCATTAAAAAGCGTTCTGACCATTTATATCAACATCATAAAATTGCAAAAGAACGCATGGACGAAAAAGTGCAGGAATACTATTCTATTCGTTGTGTTCCTCAAATTGTGGGTCCAGTTTTAGATACGATTGATAATGCAGAAAAAGTATTGGTGGATGAATTAAATTCAGTAAACGACAATCCAGTAATTGACGTAAAAAATCAAAATATTTTTCATGGTGGAAATTTTCATGGTGACTATGTTTCTCTGGAAATGGATAAACTAAAAATTGCAGTTACCAAACTTTCTATTTTAGCAGAACGACAATTGAATTACTTAATAAACAACAACCTAAATGAAAAACTAACTCCATTTATCAATTTAGGAAAATTGGGTTTGAATTTTGGCGTTCAAGGATTGCAATTTACGGCTACATCTACCGTTGCAGAAAGCCAAATGCTTTCTAATCCAATGTATGTGCATAGTATTCCAAACAACAACGACAATCAAGATGTGGTAAGTATGGGAACCAACGCAGCACTAATCACTAAAAAAGTAATCGAAAACGCTTTTGAAGTAATGTCTATTCATGCGATTGCTATTACACAAGCTATAGATTATTTAAAATGTGCTGATAAATTATCGGAAGTTTCTTTCAAAACCTATTCAGAAATCCGAGCAATTTGCCCAGTAATTATTGAAGATAAACCGTTATACAAAAATATAGCATTGATTAATCAATACCTTAAAGATAAAAACAATAACCTTTTATAATTTTACACAATGAACTACGCATTAGTAACTGGTGGCTCCAGAGGAATCGGTAGCGCAATTTGCATTAAACTCGCAGAAATGGGTTTTGCTATTTTGCTGAATTATAAAAGCAATGATGAGGAAGCAAATAATACTAAACAAAAAATTGAAGCATTAGGTACACCATGTAAGTTATTAAAATTCGATGTTTCTAATCCTGAAGAAACAACTACTGTTTTAACCAATTGGTTAGATGCTCATAAAGATGCAAAAATCGAAGTATTAGTAAATAACGCAGGCATTCGTCAAGATAATTTAATAGTGTTTATGCCAGAAGAGCAATGGCACAGCGTCATTAATTCTAACTTAAACGCATTTTATTACATTTCTAAAATTGTAGTAAAAAACATGTTAGCTGCTCGTTACGGACGCATTATTAATATTGTTTCATTATCAGGCACTAAAGGTATGGCTGGACAAACCAATTATTCAGCTGCAAAAGCTGGTGTGATTGGCGCAACCAAAGCATTAGCGTTAGAAATTGCCAAACGAAATATCACAGTAAATGCAGTTGCTCCAGGTTTTATTGCAACTGATATGACAAAAGATTTAAACGAAAAAGAATTGTCTGAACACATACCGATGAAACGATTTGGCACACCACAAGAAGTAGCAGATACCGTTGGTTTTTTGGCGTCTAAATCAGCATCATATATTACTGGCCAAGTTATTTCAATTAACGGTGGTCTTTCTACTTAATTTATAAAAATATTTTATCTTTGCTACCATGAACAGAGTAGTCATTACTGGTTACGGAATTTACTCATGTATCGGAAAAAACATCGATGCAGTTAAAGAGTCGTTATATCATGGAAAATCAGGAATTGTATTAGATGCTTTGAGAAAAGAATTTGGATACCGTTCGGGTTTAACTGGATACTTAGAGCCACCATATCTAAAAGAATTACTAGACAGACGTTCACGATTAATGTTGCCTGAACAAGGTGAATACGCTTACTTAGCTACTTTAGAAGCAATTAAAAATGCAAACTTGGATCAAGATTATATAGATAAACATGACGTTGGTATTTTGTACGGAAACGATAGTTCTGCAAAACCAATCATTGATGCTATCGATATCATTCGTGAAAAGAAAAACACCATGTTCGCAGGTTCTGGCTCTGTTTTTCAGTCGTTAAATTCTACTGTAACCATGAATTTAGCAACCATTTTTCGGTTAAAAGGTGTAAACTTCACTTTGAGTGCCGCTTGTGCAAGTGGCTCACATGCTATTGGTTTAGGTTATCATTTTATAAAAACTGGTTTACAAGATTGTATCGTTTGCGGTGGCGCACAAGAAACCAATATTTATTCCATGGGAAATTTCGATGCTTTGTCTGCCTTTTCTATTCGAGAAGATGAACCAACAAAAGCATCTCGTCCTTTCGATCGTGATCGTGATGGCTTGGTTCCAAGTGGTGGTGGAGCAACGGTTATTTTAGAAAGTTTAGAATCAGCTTTAAAACGTGGCGCACCAATTTACGGTGAAGTAATTGGCTACGGTTTTTCATCAAATGGTGGTCACATTTCCAATCCAACAGTTGACGGTCCTGTAAAAGCCATTCACATGTCGTTAAAAGACGCAAATGTGCAGGCAAACGAAATCGATTACATCAACGCACACGCAACCTCAACGCCAGTTGGCGATGCAAGTGAAGCACAAGCATTACATACAGTTTTTGGAGACACTAACGCATACATTAGTTCCACAAAATCAATGACTGGTCACGAATGTTGGATGGCTGGTGCCAGCGAAATTATTTATTCTTTAATAATGATGCGTGATGGATTTGTGGCGCCAAATATTAACTTTGAAAATCCTGATGAATATTCAGCAAAACTAAATATTGCAGATAAAAAAATTGATAAAAAAATTGACGTATTTTTGTCTAACTCATTTGGATTTGGTGGCACCAATTCTGCTTTAGTAGTAAAAAAATATAAAGATTAAATTTAACCATAAAAAGCACACGCATGGAAAACGAAGAAATAATAGCTAAGATCAATAACTTTTTTGTTGAAGATTTTGAAGCAGATGAAACAAGTATTGTTCCTGAAGCAAATATGCGCAAAACATTAGATTTAGATAGCTTAGACTTTGTAGATTTAGTGGTAGTAATTGAATCCAATTTTGGATTTAAAGTAAAACCAGAAGATTTTACTAATATCGTTTCTTTTCAAGATTTTTATGATTATGTAATTGCAAATAGCAAACAAGTAGAAAACCAAGCATAACATGTCTCAATGGCAAGGTAAATCAGAAGCAAATACACTTGGCTATAAAATATTCGTTCATATTCTCAGAAGATTTGGACTTAGACGTGCTTACCTTCTTTTGCGATTCGTATCACTTCATTATTTCCTTTTTCATTGGAAAAGTTCTAAACCAATTTTGTACGTATACAAAAATAAACTTGGTTATGGATTTTTTAAAGCATTATGGAAACTACGCGAAAACTATTATGTTTTCGGTCAAACGATCATCGACAAAGTTGCATTGCTGGCAAAAATAAAAACAGACTTCACTTTTAATTTTGACGGAAGACATCATTTAGACGAAATTGTACGTCAAGGAAAAGGTGGTTTGCTGTTAAGTGCACATGTCGGAAATTGGGAAGCTGCAGGTCAAATGTTAGAACACCTCAATACGTCCATAAACATTGTGATGTACGATGGCGAAGACGCTAATATCAAAAAATATTTAGATGCAGTAACAGGCGAACGATTATTCAAAATTATTTTAGTAAAACCCGATCTTTCACATATTTTCCAAATAAAAAATGCTTTAGCCAAAAATGAAATTGTATGTATGCACGCTGATCGATTTTTACCTGGAAATAAAACAATCACCACTCCTTTTTTAGGCGAAGATGCGCTTTTTCCGTACGGACCTTTCCTACTATCCTTAAAATTAAATGTACCTGTTGTGCACGTGTATGCGTTTAAAGAAACCAACAAACACTACCATTTCTATTCTTCCGATTTATATTATTACAACAAATCAAAAGGCGACACCGAACAAACCGTACTAATAGATTATGTTGCCAACCTAGAAACCAAACTGAAACTATATCCAGAACAATGGTTCAACTATTACGATTTCTATAAGAAAGATTAATGCTTTATAAACTAGTTGCTTAGCCATTGGTTTCCAACCAACAATCTCTTCGCATTCGTATATTTCAACCTGCAATCCTTCACATTGAATGCAATTGTAAAAACAGCATGTAAATTAAAGTAATTATGTAACAAAAGAATTAATATATACAACGTATTTGCTGTATTTATAATGATTTTTGTATTTAAAATATAGTATTCACACTTTAATTTACAACTATGAAATTCTATCTAATAACGATAACTATTTTAATTCCTTTTTTAAGCTACTCACAAATCGAAAAAATTGACACTGTTGCTGATACCTTTCAGGTAAACAATAAAACGAGTACCAAATCAACTGTTAAATATTGGATGGATTCTACCAAAACTAGCATCATTCAACAACAAGAAGTTGTCAAATCACAACAAACAGCTATGTTATACACAAACCTCACTGAGTTTAGTTACTATATTAAAAACAGCAAACTACATCAATGCAAAAATGGACAACTTAGACCTATTAAAATGACCATAAAACTAAAAAACGATGCAACCATATCCACAACTGGAATGCTAAAAATGAACGATGGAAATACATTACAATTAAAAAATGGTGATGCTATAGATAAAAACGGTATTATCACTAAATATAAACGATAGTTTAAGCGTTCACTATACATTTTAATTTCATTTATTATATTTTGCAAATGGTTAAGCGATTAAAATAATTTGTCATTTTAGTTGTAATTAATGACCATAAAATCCAATCTAAATAATGAATAAAAAAACAAAATAATCCAATTGCTATTTATTATTTTTGTTTGAATTTATTTTGATGAATCAAGAAGCAATCTTAGATATAAATATTTTAGACATCATACCACAGCGTACACCAATGGTAATGATAGATAATCTTCTATACGCTGACGAAAAGAAAACAATTTCTTCGTTTGAAATAAAAACAGATTGTATTTTTATAGAAAACGGTTTTTTATCAGAAAGCGGTATCATTGAAAACATCGCGCAAACTGCAGCAGCTGGCTTTGGCTATATCGATAAAAAAGAAGGCAAACCAACCGCTATCGGATACATTGCATCTATAAAAGATATAAAAATCAATCAGTTGCCACCAGTTGGAACAAAAATTGCAACAGAAATTGTTGCACAAAATAAAGTATTAGATTTCAATATTATTCAGGGAAAAGTTATATTTGAAGGAACAGAAATAGCAAGCTGTGAAATGAGAATATTTGTTAAACCATAAAAATAATTACCATGAACAAACTATTGTATTCTTTTTCTTTCCTGTTTTTTTTAACATGGAACGTAGTTAGCACAAATGCTCAAACAGTAAAAGATATTTTTACAGATGAAACACCAATCACCTACTTAGGAATTGATTTCTCAAATTCTAAATTTTACGGCGATCCAGGTACCGTTGATGGCAATGAAATGGTAAATCTGCTAAAAAAAATAAATGATGTGATTGTGTTTGAATATGCAAAAAAATACAACATTGCTGCAGCCATCAAACATAGCAACATTGATTTAAAAATAGATTTAACAGACAAATTAAATGTAAACATAGATGGCAAAAAATTTATAACTTATAATCCAGGAGATATTAATAAATTACAAGAAGCAGATATCAATAAAATTGTTGGAAAATACAAAACCACAGGCAAAGGAATTGGTATGATTTTCATCGTTGACAATATGGATAAATCACAAAATTCAACTACTGCTTGGGTAACTTTCTTTAATTTAGGAAATAAAAAAGTATTATTAACTGAGAAAATGACCTCTAAAGCAGCAGGTTTTGGGTTCAGAAATTTCTGGACAAAACCTTTCTATGATATGATTAAAGACATAAAGACAACCTACTATACAAAATGGAATTCTAAATACAATTAATAAATAATTAAAACACATGAAAAAACAAACACTTCTTTTACTAATCATCTTTTTTTTAGCAATCAATGTAAAAAAATCTAAAGCGCAATCTACGGCTGATGTATTTTCTGATAATGTTCCAATTACCTATGTCGGTGTTGATTTTACACATGCACGATATTACGGAAATGGCGAACCATTTGACGGAAATGTTTTCACACCATTAGCTAAAAGAATCAATAATTTAATTATTACAGAATACGATAAATACAACATCGAGAAAGCTGTTAAAAAAGAAGTTCGTTTAAAAATTGATGTAACAGATGCATTGAATGAAACAGTTGATGGCAATAAAATGCTAGTGGAAAAAGCGGAAGAAAAAGATGATTTAAGCGAAGAAAAAGTAGCGCAAATTATCAGTAATTACGATTTAAAAGGATACGAAAAAAATGGTGTTGGAATGGTATTCGTGGTAGATTTATTGGATAAAAACGCAGTAAATGCTTCTATGTGGGTTACTTTTTTTAGCTTAAGTACTAAAAAAGTAATTTTCACAGAGCAATTAGCTGGCGAAGCTGGTGGTTTTGGTTTAAGAAACTATTGGGCTCGTCCGTTTGCAGAAGTTATTGGAAGCATAAAATCTAAAGAATGGAAAAAATGGAAATCAAAGTATGGTGCAAAGTAAGCTTACTGCAACTACTTCCATAAGAATTCGATTTAGCGAAACCGACGCACTTGGTATTGCGTGGCATGGAAATTTTCTCACCTATTTTGAAGATGGACGCGATGCATTTGGCGAAAAATACGGATTGCATTATTTAGATATATTTAACAATGGTTTTGTAGCACCAATTGTAAATGTAAACTGTGATTACAAGAAAATGATTTATTACGGTGATACTATTTTGATAGATACTACTTATGAAAATTGTGCATCTTCTAAATTGATTTTACATTATAAAATATATACACCAGAAACCAATGAAACGATTGCAACTGGCTCTACTACACAAGTTTTTTTAGATACCGCAACTAAGAAATTACAATTAAGACCACCTGCTTTTTTGTTGGAATGGAAACAAAAACATCAGCTTATATAATTCATGTCAAATTCTGTCTTTATTCATGCACATAATATTATTTCGCCTTTAGGTGTTACGTCTGAAGCTAATTTTGATAATGTATTGCAAGGAAAAACTGGTATTCAAAAACAACTTAACATTGCTATTGATGACGCTGAATTACATGCTTCTTTAATTGACGACAATTCGTTTTTACATTTCATAAATGAACAAAATAATTTTACGCGTTTTGAAACATTAGCTATTGCTTCAATTCAGCAATCGCTGAAAGAAGCAACCATTGATGTTTCATCAGAAAAAACAATTTTCATACTTTCAACCACAAAAGGAAATATTGCTTTGTTAGAAAATAACGAAGTAAATACTGAATTATACAAACGAATTTCATTGTTTCATTCTGCAAAATTAATTGCTCAGCATTTTAATAATCAAAATACACCAGTGGTGATTTCAAACGCATGTATTTCTGGAATTGCAGCAATAATATATGCAAAACGAATGTTGGAAAATGGCGTGTATGAAAACGCTGTTGTAGTTGGTGCAGATACGATTAGTAAGTTTGTATATTCTGGTTTCAAATCGTTTCATGCATTGTGTAAAGGTATTTGCAAACCATTTTCGTTCGATAGAGATGGCATCAATTTGGGTGAAGCTGCAGCTACTATTATTCTATCCACTTCAAGCCAATCTCAAAATAAAATTATGATAAAAGCTGGTGTAATTGGTAATGATGCAAATCATTTGTCTGGACCTTCAAAAACTGGTGAAGAGTTGTCGTTAGCAATCAATAAATCATTAGAAAAAGCACAACTTTCATCAGATGAGATAGATTTTATTTCAGCACATGGAACTGCAACACCATATAATGATGAAATGGAAGCAAAAGCATTTCATTTATCGAATTTAAATGTTGTTCCAGTAAATAGTTTAAAAGGAAATTTTGGACACACATTGGGTGCTGCTGGTTTATTGGAAACTATAATGAGTATAATTTCTTTACGTGAGAATGTGATTTTACCAACTTATGGATTTACAAAAATTGGTGTTCCTGTTGATATTACAATTTGCGAAAAACCAATAAAAAAAGTGATGCGTGCTTTTATAAAAACTGCGTCTGGTTTTGGTGGTTGCCATGCTGCTGCTGTTTTTGAGCAAATAAATTAGGGAATTTATAAATTTCTATAGATGTAATAATTAGAAAATTTTTAAGTCGTATCTTTACCATAATTCAATCTTCAAAACTATAAAAATGACACTCTTTGACAAACCAACCCAAGATACATTCCTCAAAAGAATTGAGAAATTATCTGCAACATCTCAACGAAAATGGGGCACCATGTCAGTATCGCAAATGCTGAAACACTTGAGCATTGCATTTTCAGTTCCAATAAATAAAATACAAGTGCCGAAAGATAAATTATACTTTTTATCGGCAAATCCGTTTGCGCGTTGGCTGATGATAAAAGCTATGACAAAATGGCCTAAAAACTTAGTCACAGCTGAATCTTTTAAAGTAAAAAATGACCCTGATTTTGAAGTGACGAAAAAAGAATTTATAGAAAATTTTACTGAGTTTATAAACGAAACTAAATTTGATGGCAGCCATCCAGTTTTTGGTGTGATGAATAAAGAACTTTGGGGCCAAGCGATGGCAATACATTTAAATCATCATTTAGAACAATTTGGCGTTTAAAACGAAAGTTTATACTTTTACACTAAAAGGTTCAAAGCAAAAATCTTTGTTTCTCACAACTAATAAAACGCTTAAATACACACCTTCAAGCCAATCATTTTGTTGTTTTAATTTCAGTTTGTAAATACCAGGTGTTGAATCCCATTTTTTTCCTACAGGAAAATTGATTTGTTCTTCAACACTTTCTATTGTAAAACCGCTTCCACCAGGAGGAACAATATCGCAGTGTAGAGTAAAATTACTTTGGGTTAATCCTAATACATATTCACCTTTTGAGTTCGTTACTTTTGCATACATATATGCACTTTTATTTGTTCCTGCAAAGGAACTACTAATGTTTGTAATAACTTTTACTTTAAATAATGACATAGTTACTGATTTTAGAATGAAAAATACTAAGTTATGTTTGTATTGCTAAATTAAATAATAATTTGAGAATATTATCTGTGAATTGCAAATTCTATAATTTAAAATGTTTGATTTGAATTTATCACAAATAAATTTTACACAAGTAGAAGTTTAAATAAGGAAATCGTAATTTCGTGTATTATTTCTAATGCCTTTTCTCTAATGACTAATTCAAAACGATACAATCAACGCGGTGTTTCAGCAACAAAAGATGATGTACACGCTGCCATCAAAAATGCTGATAAAGGTTTATTTCCAAATGCGTTCTGTAAAATCTATCCTGACTTTTTAGGAACTGATGATGCGTTTTGTAACATCATTCATGCAGATGGCGCAGGTACAAAAAGCGTTTTGGCGTATATGTATTGGAAAGAAACAGGCGATCTTTCTGTTTGGAAAGGCATTGCACAAGATGCAATTGTAATGAACACAGATGATTTAATTTGCGTTGGTTCAACATCTAATTTTTTATTGTCATCTATTATCAATCGTAATAAACATTTAGTTTCTGGCGAAGTGATAAAAGCGATTATCGATGGCACGAATGAAGTGATAGAAATGCTGCATCAAAACGGCGTTGAAGTACACGCAATGGGTGGCGAAACGGCTGATGTTGGCGATACGGTTCGCACTATTATTGTAGATGCAGTGATGACTGCGCGATTAAAACGTAGCGATGTTATTTCTAATGAAAAAATTAGCGATAAAAACGTTATTGTTGGTTTGAGTTCTTATGGACAAGCAACTTACGAAACCGAATACAACGGTGGAATGGGTAGCAATGGCTTGACTTCTGCGCGACATGATGTTTTTTCTAAAATCTATGCAGAGAAATATCCAGAATGTTATGACCCGAATACACCAATGGATTTAGTATATAGTGGCACCAAATTATTAACTGATAAAATTGATGATTCACCATTAGATGCAGGAAAATTAGTGCTATCACCTACTCGAACTTATGCACCAATTATTCATAAAATTATTGAAACAATTGGCGTGCAAAATATAAATGGCATGATACATTGCAGTGGTGGTGCGCAAACAAAAATTTTACATTATATAGATGATAATTTACACATCGTAAAAAATAATTTGTTTCCAATTCCACCATTATTTAAGTTGATACAAGAAGAAAGCAAAACCGATTGGAAAGAAATGTACCAAGTATTTAATTGTGGACACCGAATGGAATTGTATGTTGATGAAAAATTCGCCAGCCAAATTATTTCTATTTCAAAATCTTTTAACGTAGATACACAAATTATTGGTTATGTGGAACATGCTGATAAAAAACAAGTAACAATTAGTAGTGGATATGGTAATTTTGTTTATTCATAAATAACGGTTATGCCAATTATTAAAATCACCACAGAAATAAATGCACCAATCGAAACTTGTTTTGATTTGTCAAGAAGTATTGATTTGCATGCACATTCCATGAAGCATACTCAAGAAAGCGCAGTTGCTGGAAAAACAAACGGATTAATTGAAATGAATGAAACTGTTACTTGGCAAGCCAAACATTTTGGTATCACACAATTTCTTACTTCAAAAATTACAAATTATAATAGACCTTTTATTTTTAGAGACGAACAAACAAAAGGAATTTTTAATTCTTTCAAACACGATCATATTTTCGAATCACAAGGTGACAAAACTATTATGAAAGATGTGTTTGAATATCAATCACCACTAGGATTTTTAGGTAAAATTGCTGATTTTTTGTTTTTAAAAAGATACATGGAAAATTTACTCATCACTCGAAACAAAATTATTAAAGATTATGCAGAAAGTGATAAGTGGAAAGCAGTTTTGAAATGAAAATTATTCCATCTATTTTTCTATTTTTACAACATGACCAATCTTTCTGTAAACCTTAATAAAATAGCACTGATTCGCAATTCGCGCGGTAGCAATTATCCTGATTTGGTTCAGGTTGCCAAAGATTGTGAACGTTTCGGCGCTCAAGGAATTACGGTTCATCCACGACCAGACGAACGCCATTGTAAGTTTTCTGACTTACAACCATTAAAAGAGATTTGCACCACAGAATTCAATATAGAAGGTTTTCCTGATGATCATTTTATGCAGGAAGTTTTAAAAGTGAAACCGCATCAATGTACGTTGGTTCCTGATGATCCAACACAAATTACGTCTGATCATGGCTGGAATACTATCAACCATTTTGATTTTTTAAAAGATAGAATTTCAACATTAAAACAAAACGGAATTCGTGTTTCCTTGTTCATCGATCCAATTACAAATTTAATTGAACATACAGCAAAAGCTGGTGCAGACAGAATTGAATATTACACTGGACCTTATGCTAAAAATTTTTCTATCAATCCAGAAATCGCAATAAAAGAAATAAAAGAAACTTGTGAAATTGCAGTAAAATGTGGTTTAGGCATCAATGCTGGTCATGATTTAAATTTAGATAACCTGACATATCTAAAAGAAAATTTACCACAGCTTGATGAAGTTTCCATAGGTCATGCATTAATTTGCGATGCCATTTATTTAGGTTTGGAAAATACCATTCGATTGTACTTGAATCAATTAAAATAAAAAAGTCGTTCCATAAAATGAAACGACTTTATATTCTTCGGAAAAGCTAAATCTTAAAATCTTTCTAAACCAGAAAAGAAGAAATTGCCTTCAATTGCAGCATTTTCATCAGAATCAGAACCGTGTACTGCATTTTCACCAATTGATTTTGCGAAACGTTTACGAATTGTTCCATCTTCAGCTTGCGCTGGATTGGTAGCACCAATTAATTTACGAAAATCTTCCACTGCATTATCTTTTTCTAAAATAGCAGCAACGATTGGTCCGCGACTCATAAATTCTACTAATTCGCCATAAAATGGACGTTCTTTGTGTACTTCATAAAAAGCACCAGCTTGTTCAGCAGACAATTTTGTATATTTCATTGCTACTATTTTGAAACCAGCTTCTGTTATCATACCTAAAATAGAACCAGTGTTGTTCGCTTCAACTGCATCTGGTTTAACCATCGTAAAAGTTCTGTTTGTTGCCATTTTTGTTTTATTTTTTTGCAAAATTAAGCAAAAGTCATAAGTGATAAGTAATAAGTAATAAGTTTCACTATAAAATAATATGAAGATATTTTGCTTCATTTTCGCCAAAGAACAATCGTAACACTTTTGTATCTTTGTGAAAGAATGGAGAAAATAACAGAATTGCAGCAGTTTTTAGCTGAACCGAAAAATATTATCATCACTACACATCAAAAACCAGATGGCGATGCAATGGGTTCGTCGTTGGCTTTGTATAATTATTTACAACCACTTGGACACAATGTTCGCGTGATTTCACCGACTGAATTTCCACATTATTTTGGTTATTTACCAAATTGCGATGAAGTATATAATTATATTGAAAAACCAGTGTTAAGTCAAATTGCAATTGCAGAAGCAGATTTAATTTTTTGTTTAGATTTTAATGATTTAAGCAGAATTGAACCACTAGATGAATTGATTAAGAAAAATACAACTGCAAAATTGGTTTTAGTAGATCATCATTTAAATCCGAAAATTGATGCTGAATGGATTTTACACGACGTTAAAGCGTGTTCTACTTGCGAATTAATTTATCGTTTTTTAGAAATGTGTGATAAAAATTATATTCCAACTAAAGATGTTGCAGAATGTATTTACACAGGAATTTTAACCGATACAGCTAGTTTTTCAAATGGTGCAACCAATAAAAAAGCACTCGAAATTACAGCACATTTGTTGGATTGTGGTTTAAATATTATTAACATTCAAGAGCAACTGAATCAAAGTGGACGCGAAGAAAAATTACGTTTTTTAGGAAATGCATTGTTTAGAAATATGATTATACGCGAAGATATTGGTGTTGGAATTATTGTGGTTCCAAAGCAAGATGCCTATCGTTTTAATTTACAAACTGGTGACACAGAAGGTTTAGTGAATTATCCATTAACTATAAAAGATATTAAAGTTGCTGTGTTGTTGAAACAAGAACCAAAAATTATTAAACTTTCTTTCCGTAGTAAAGGAACTATTTCTGTTGAGAAAATTTGCAGAGAAAACTTTGAAGGTGGTGGTCATCGCAATGCGTCCGGTGGAAAATCGTTTTTAACAATTGATGAAACCATTGAAAAAATCTTAGCTGTTTTAGAAAAAGAAAATCTGCATCAACAAGTATAAGATTAAACACACTTTCACTTTTCAAAATAATGAGATTAAAAGCAAAGACAACTTCTAAAATTGGATTTTGTTTACATCCTGAAAATTGCGTATTCTTTTACGATATTTTCAGCATTTTAATAGTTGAGAAAAGTGATAAATTCAGCAATTTCGATAAAGAAAAATTAGACGCCAATAAATTAAATGCAATCTACAAAAAGATAGATGCAAAAGCATATCAAACTTTCGACAAACTAACTACTGAACATATTAAATTCAGAATTAGTGAACAAACTAAATTATTTAAAAAACAAAAATCTGGTGGTACGTTAGAAAATTATTTGCAGAAAGCATTGATGCGCGAAATTTATGAAACCATAAAAGAATTGATTTTAATTCAAGAAAATACTGCACTTTATCATCGAACAATTAATACAAAAACTGGAAATTATTTAATTACGAATTGTCAATTTTCTGGACAAAAACCTATTATTTCTTTTGATGTAATAAAATTAATTAATGGCAATTTTGCATTGGAAATTTTTATTGAAATTGGTAACGAAAAAACAGAAATTTCTCATTTTAATAGAAACCTTTTTTTATTACAAAAAGAAAACACCTATCATCTATTGAACCTTGAAGATGCCTTATTTTTAGGTAGTTTAGATAAATTGCCACACGCAAAATATGGTGCTGATGCAACGTTGTTTATGCAACATATTGTTAAGCGCATCGAACCAAAATATCCAATCAACAAAAATAATTTATTTGAAAAGAAAATAATTTCTACTGAACCAGTAAATTGTATTTATTTAAGTGAAGTAAATAGTGGTTCTTTTTTGATGATTACACCACAATGGAAATACGATGACATTTTGGTTGAAGGTAATTTTAATGATGAGTATGAAACAACAATCAATGGTGAAATTTATAGTGTGC
Organism: uncultured Saprospirales bacterium; assembly: GCA_938008535.1. Lineage (GTDB taxonomy): Bacteria > Bacteroidota > Bacteroidia > Chitinophagales > JADIYW01 > JADJSS01. Next base: position 33,159 of record CALLKF010000135.1, read on the forward strand.
AAAGAAACAAAGAAGCAGAAATAAATTTTGTAAAAGAAATAAAAAACACGCATTCAAATTTTGCCAAACAAATGAACAGCTATTTTTATTTATCTTTTGATGAAGCAAAAAAGAAGAATTGGTTTTTGAAATTTTACCATCAATTATTAGATAAAAACATTGAGTTAATTGGAATGGATATGCTGCATAATTTCAGGTATTCGCCATTTCCAATACAAACTAATTTTGAAAAAATACAAACACTCGACAACCTAATAACTGCGCAGTTATTAGTAACTTTTGGCGATGAAATAGTGCCTTTAAAAGAGTTGCAAAAGACGTTATTCAATCATCAGCGTTCTGTTTTATTAAAAGATAATTCAATTGGAATTTTAGATGATGAATGGATGCAGCAATATGCAACCATTATCAAACATAGTAAAATTGATAAAGACACGATTACGATTCCAAAATGGTTATTGATGCAATCTGAAGAAATTAGCAAATTGCAGCAATTAAAATTTGTGATAGATAATACTTGGTGGCAAAAATGGAAAACGTGGCAACAAATAGATGAACAACTCTATCCAATTCCAACGTCAATAAAAGCTACACTTCGCGCCTATCAACACAAAGGTTATGAATGGCTACGCTTACTCAGCGAAATCGGTGCTGGTGCATGTTTAGCTGATGATATGGGTTTGGGAAAAACCATTCAAACGATATGTTTTATTGCATCACAATACGAAAAAAATCCTGATGAAAAATTTATTATTGTTTGTCCAAGTTCCTTAATTTATAATTGGAAAATTGAATTAGAAAAATTCTTTCCAACCATAAAATCATACATACATTATGGCACTCAACGCAAGTTTGATAACTTTTTTAAAGAAGATGCGCAAATATTAATTACTGCATATTCTACCTTGCGTGTTGATGTAGAATTAATGAAATCTGTTTTTTGGAACACGATTGTTTTAGATGAAAGTCATAACATAAAAACGCTGTATGCACAAGCAACAAAGGCAGTTTACGAAATTATTGCAAAAAATAAAATTGCATTAAGTGGCACACCAATCATGAATAACACGTTTGATTTGTATGCGCAACTCAATTATTTATTACCATCATTTTTAGGCACACAAGAATTTTTCAGAAACGAATATGCGTTACCAATTGACAGAAACAGAAGCACAGAAAAGATGGAAGCATTGCACAAACTCACTGCACCATTTGTGTTGCGCAGAACCAAACAACAAGTAGCAACTGATTTACCAGAAAAAACAGAATTAACGTTGTGGTGCGAAATGGATGATGAACAACGCGAAGCTTATGACGAAGTAAAATCACAAATAAAGAAAAGTATTTTCTTAAATATTAAACAAGAAGGTTTAGGAAAAAGCAAGCTGTCAATTTTGCAAGGAATTATAAAACTGCGACAAGTTTGTTGTTCGCCAACTTTATTAAAAGACGATGAAATCAGAACAAGTGAATCTATAAAAATAAAAGTTTTAATGGATGAGATTGTAAACAATTTATCAAACAATAAAGTGCTGGTTTTCTCACAATTCAAAGAAATGTTGTATTTAATTGCTGATGAATTGAAACAACATAAAATTTCATTTTATCATTTTGATGGTGACACTGCAGTTACAGAACGACAAGCATTAGTTTCTAAATTTCAGGAAGATGACAATTCAGTAAATGTATTTTTAATGAGTTTAAAAACAGGAAACGCTGGCATCAACCTTACAGCAGCAGACTATGTTTTCCTGGTAGATCCATGGTGGAACACTGCTGTACAGCAACAAGCCGTTGACAGAACGCATCGCATTGGACAAACAAAAAATGTGTTTGCTTATAAGATGATTTGTAAAGATACGATTGAAGAAAAAATCATTCAAATCCAACAAAAAAAACAACAAACATCAGATGCATTAATTATAGAAGACGAAAACTTTGTAAAAAATCTTACTCAAGAAGATATTGCTTTCTTGTTTGATTAACAACATTTTTTTTACTTAATTAAATAAAAAAAAATGGCTTGTGTTTTTGATACAAGCCATTTTTTATTTTATGTTTTCAGATTAAAACTTAATTCTTTCTACACCAACCCATTCGTCAGAAGTGCTACTCCATCCATCGTAGTGTATAAAATATTTTTTCGCTTTGTCGTTAACTTGTATAATAGTTGCATCGTACCAATTGCCAGTCCACGAAACTTTTACTTTGCGACCTAGTATTTTGCTGCTTCTAATTCTATCAGCAGTTACTACTTCATCAAACGCAGCAGACATGCCAACGTAGCGAACTTTGTAGCTTCCGTTTACAACTTCTAAAATACTTGCTGGCATCCATTTTGAACCCAAAATTACTTGTACTTTTTCTAATTTTGCATAAGCTGGTGTTGGTGAAGTTGTGATAGTTACCGTAGTTGGTTTCGTACTATAAACCGTATCAATTTTCCCTTTAAATATAGTATCGATTTTTCCTTTTGTAAGAATGGTAACTGTATCAATTTTGTATTTATAAACTGTGTCTGTTTTATTTCTCAAAATCGTTACTACATCAGCAATATTATATTTATAAACGGTATCAATTTTATTTTTTAAAATCGTCACTACATCTGTATTGTACTTATACAACGTATCCGTTTTATTTCTAAGTATGGTAATAGTATCACGTTTGTATTTGTAAACAGTATCAATTTTAACAACAAGAAAATTAGCTGTATCATTTTTATTTGGACTCAAAAACATTACTCTATCTGCAGCAACTACTTCATCAGCCAAAAACCATGCATCATAATCTACTAAGTATGTGCCGTTGCTGTAACTAATTAATTTGCCAGGTTCCCATTTCCCATCTTTGTTAATTTGGATTCTGTCGCCAGTTTTTTGAGCTGCTGCATTAAAAATAAATGCTAAAAAGAGTGTTGCAAGAAGTAGATTTTTTTTCATGATTTTTGATTTAAAGGTTTATAAAAATAATTAAATAGATTGATAAAATGTAATTTATGAATTAGTTATTTTAACAATGCGTTACATTTATCGTGCCAAAAATTGTAAGTTTATTGTTTATAATTCATTCCATCTTAAACAGAAAAAATCTTTAATTCATTAACACTTATTATTATCTTGTAAAAAAATTGACTTACTTAATTATGAACAAACTATTTTTATTGCCTGGCTTTGGAGAAGATACTTTTTGTTTCAACGAACTCACTGCTTTAATAAACAATCACGAATTTATTCATGTTGATTACAGACTTGTTTTAGATAAATTTACATTTCCTTTTATTACTGTAAAACAATTCGCAACTCAATTAATAAAATTCTATAACATTCAACCGAATGATAAAATTATCGGTCATTCAATGGGTGGCTATTTTGCATTTCAAATTCGCGAACTTCAAGGAAATGCAATTTGCATGATTGGCTCTTTCAACGATCCTAAAAAAGTATTGCATATGGTTCCGCAATTTCCTAGAATAACACTATTTGCTGCATTTACAGGTTTGGTAAAAAATCAATATTTAAAAAATTATTTACTTAAAAAGATAAAAAACGAAAATTACCGAAAAATTCAATCTTATATAATGGATAATTTTGATTCGTTTTCAGATAAACAATTAGCACTAATCATTGAAATGACTTTCGAAAATAAAATACTATCAACACTACCAAATCCTTTACGTATCCATGATAAAGCAGATCGAATTGTTGCAGCGCCAGATGAAGAATTTATACAAGTAAATGGTGGACATTTTTGTTTAAATTTATTTCCGAATGAAACATTTGAAGCAATGACAGATTTTTTAAAAATTGATTAATAAAAATGGCAACCACTTATAATAATTGGGAATTTAATGTTAAACCTGAAAACCATCAGGTAGTGAAATACAAGCAAATCATCAATGAATATCTAACCAAAGATGAAATAAAAAAATTGCACGAAAAATCAGATTGGAAAGGGTTTATGGAGGTTGCTTCTGTTTGGTTTTGGATAATTTTTTCTTTTGTATTAGTAGCAGTTGTTCCTTATTTTACAACCAGCAAAATCGCTTTTGTAGCAAGCATTATTGTTGCACTTTTTATTATTGGTGGCAAGCAATTAGGGTGCGCAATCATCATGCACGATGCGTCACATTATTCATTATTTAAAACTAAAAAATACAATGATTGGTTTGGTAATTTTTTTGGTGCATATCCAATCTTTAATAACATAGAACAATATCGACCTTATCATTTTCAGCATCACATTGCAACAGGCACTTCAGACGACCCAGATTTAGGTTTAACTGCTGGTTATCCAACTAAATTATTAAGTATGTTGCGCAAATTATTCAGAGATTTAATTGGTTTAACTGGCATCAAAGCAAACTTCGGTTTAGCATCTATGCATCTTGGTTTTATAAAATATAATTTAGGAAATTTTATCGAAAAAATACCTGTAGAGAATCGTCCATGGAAAGTAATTTTTAGAAATTCATATTACAATCTTCGTGGTGGCATTTTATTCCATATAATTTTATTTTCTATCTTATTTTTATGTGAAAAATACTGGTTATACTTTTTATGGATTGGCGCATATTTTACCACTTATAATTTTAGTTTACGAGTACGCTCTATTGCAGAACATTCTGTTGTTGAAGACCAAAGTGATCCATATAAAAACACACGCACCACTTATGCTAATTTCATTGAGCAAATTTTGTTTGCACCATTGAATGTCAACTATCATTTAGAACATCATTTTTTACAAAATATGCCTTCTTACAATTCACCAAAACTGCATGAATTATTGAAAGAACGCGGCTTTTATAAGTTTGGTTTATTAAAACAAAATTATTGGCAGATTATAAAAATGGCTGTTGTAGAAAACAAGAAATAATAATTTCTAAATTCTAACTATTTTCATTTTTGTTGTTGATTAAAAACTTATTTCAATTGAACTAACTTTTGTTTAAAAGTAAATTTATTTTAAAAATCCTTTCGTCGTAAATTGTTAAACATAAATTTATAAAACAATGTCAGAAACGCAAAACAAAGGTTTAAAACTGTTGATATTAGTAGCTGCTCTCGGCTATTTTGTTGATGTTTATGATTTAGTATTATTCGGTGTTATTCGTGTTATAAGTTTAAAAGGAATCGGCATTACATCAGATGCAGACATTGCTACGTACGGAAAAATGTTGTTCAATTACCAAATGTATGGTATGCTTATTGGTGGCATTTTTTGGGGAATTTTAGGCGATAAGAAAGGCCGACTTTCTGTATTATTTGGATCCATCTTTTTATACTCAATAGCCAATGTTTTAAACGGAATGATTACAACTATTGAGCAATATACAATATTACGTTTCATTGCTGGTTTCGGTTTGGCTGGCGAACTTGGCGCAGGCATTACATTAGTAAGTGAAAGCATGAGCAAAGAAAAACGCGGCTACGGAACTACAATTATTGCCAGCGTTGGTGTCATTGGTGCTGTTGTTGCTAGTTTGTTAGCATCGTATCCAGATTTAATTAATTGGCGAACCAATTACTATATTGGTGGTGCAATGGGTTTTGCATTGTTGATTATGCGTATCGGTGTTGCCGAATCAAGTATGTATAAAAATTTGGATCAAGAAAAAACAGTTTCAAAGGGAAATTTCTTATCGCTGTTCCGTAATTTTTCTACTTTTTCAAAATATTTTTCTGTAATAATTGTTGGCATTCCAATTTGGTATTGCATAAACACCTTTGTGTTTTTTTCCAAAGAAATGGGACAAGCCATGAATATGACAGACATTCCTGTTCCAGCAAAAGCGATCATGTTTAATTATATTGGTTTGTGTTTTGGTGATATTGCCAGCGGTTTAATTAGTCAATATTTAAAAAGCAGAAAAAAAGCCATTCTTTTATTTTTATGCTTGTCAATTTTATCTATCACATTTTATCTAACTGTTGGAAAACAAAATCTTACTTATTTTTATATTGCATGCACCATTGTTGGATTCACTGCAGGATATTGGGCAGTTTTCAATATTACAGCATCCGAACAATTTGGCACCAATTTACGTGCAACTGTAACAACATCAACGCCTAATTTTGTACGTGGTGCAGTTCCTTTGGTCAATATTTTGGCAGGTGGATTTATTAGCAATGGACAATCTTACATCAATTCTTACTTGTATGTCGGTGCAATTGTGTTCGGATTGGCTTTTATAGCTTTACTAACTTTGAAAGAAACTTTCTCAAAAGATTTAAATTATGTTGAATAAACTTTAAATCTTTAGTAGTTTTTTGCATTTTTTCTTAATAATTGTTATCTTTATCAAAATTATCATAACTATAGTAAAATAAAATATCTTTAAAAACAGTACAAAAATACCACCTTGTATAAAAGATATTTGATTTATTGCATTTGAAAAACAATAAACTAAAACAAATGAAAACAAACTTTAAACACCTTTTTCTAACTATTATCTGTGTTGCTTTCGCAACTGCTTCTTTTGCTCAAAAGTCTAAAAAAGACAATGGTGTTGGTGTAGCTGGCGATGCCAATTCTTCTACAATGACAGTGAAACAAGCAAAAAAGTACTACAAAGTAGATTCAAAAAAATATCTACAAGATTGGAATTTAATTATTCATGGTGGTGCCACAGTTCCATTCACAGATTTAAGAAGTTATGACTGGTTTCGTCAAACTAAAAAACCAAGTGAGGTACAATGGGACGCAGGTATTGGTTTAACAAAAATGTTTAATAGCGCATTTGGTTTAAATATTGATTATACATTAGGAAAAGTTTCTGGAAGAACAGTTGAAAAAGGTGGTTTCGCTGAAGACAGACAATATTGGAAACAATTAGGATTCGACCAACCTGTTTATTTCAAAACATCCATTTTTCACATGGCAAGTTTAAGCGCTTATATAGATTGGATGGGTATTGGAATGGGTTACAATTCTTATATAAAATCTAAAATTACAGGCAAACCAGTAAAAGCTCGCAGATTTGCAGTATATACAAAATTAGGTATCGGTTTTTGGCGTGGTTCTTCTCAAATATATAATGTAAAAGATGATAAACCAATTGCAAACAATCAATATACACGTGGTTTTACAAATAAATTTACAGAAGTTATTTTTCCTCTAGCAATGGGTATGAAATTTAAAGTAACAAAAATGTTTGATATTGGTGTTGAAAGCCAATTCGTATTTATGAACTCTGACAAATTAGATGCATTTAACTTTACTGGTAGCAATACAAACGGAAAAGTTGTAAACTCGCTATCTAAAATTAATAGAGACGCATTTGCAGATGTTAGTATTCAATTCATATACAAATTTGGTAGAATTGGTGCACAAAAAGAACATGTTGAATGGGTAAATCCATTAGCGTTTATTATGGCTGACCAAAAAACAGAGAAGAAAAAAGATGAATTAAAAGATACTGATGGTGATGGCGTTTTAGATATCCTTGATAAAGAACCAACAACACCTGAAGGTTATGCAGTAGATGCTCATGGTGTAACATTAGATAGCGATAAAGATGGTTGTCCAGATTCTAAAGATGCTGAACCATTCTCTTCTCCAAATTTCCCAATCGTAGACTGTAAAAACGTTTTACCTGTTGTTGAAACACCAACTGTATCTGTACCAGGAAAAACTGGAGCTGCTTATGATGATGAAGTGTTGACTAAACGCGTAAAACAAGTTGAAGAAAACTTATGGAAGCTAACTTCTATTTATTATGATTTAAATAAAGCAAACATCACTGCTGCTGCAAATGCAGAATTGAAAAAAGTAGGTGTGATAATGGCTACAAATCCAGATTTAAAAGTGAATGTTCAAGGACATACTGATACAAGAGGTTCTGTTGAATACAACGATAAACTTTCTCAAAATCGTGTAAATTCTGCAATTAAATTCTTAAAAGATAATTATGGAGTGACTGAAGATAGATTTATCAAATTACCATTAGGTAAAACAGATCCTTTAGTAAAAGATGCAGCAAGTGAAGGTCAACACCAAGTTAATAGACGTGTTGATTTCACACCTGTTAAACAATAATTTAATTTCACTGTTTATACAAAACCTGTTAGTTTTACTAACAGGTTTTTTTATTCTAATTTATGAAAACATACCAATTTAATGCTTATTTAAAATTTATCAGAAACGATATAAAAGGCAACTTAGTAATCGATAATGAGTTTGTTTTTGATGTAAAAAAAGACAAATTGCCATTTCAAAATTTAGCAAAATGGATGCTGACTCCAAATCCACAACGTGCTGAAAAGAAACGCGACACCTTTACGCCTACTGTAATTTCAAACAGTTCTTTTATTGAAAACTTAACTGATAAAATTGTTTGGGTTGGACATTCATCTTTTTATATGCAACTCAACAACAAGCATATTTTAACTGATCCTGTTTTTTATGATTTAACACCATTTTTAAAACGTAAACATAAATTACCTTGTCCAATTTCAACGTTTACGAATATCGATTATATTTTGCTTTCTCACGGACATCGCGATCATTTAGACGAACCGACTTTAAAAAAATTAGCGAAACAAAATCCAAATTGCGAAGTGCTTTGTCCATTAGGTTTTGATAAAATGCTTCGTAAACTTGGCTTCACCAATATTCAGGAAGCTGCGTGGTGGCAGCAATATAATGTAGAAGATTTAGACATTACTTTTTTACCGGCAAAGCACTGGAACAGACGATTTGTTACCGATTACAACACCACACTTTGGGGCAGCTTTGCCATTCAATCATCGTCTAAAACTATCTATTTTGCTGGTGATACAGGTTACGACAAACATTTTACTGAAATCAACAAATACTTTTCTGAATTTGATGTTTGCCTGATGCCGGTTGGTGCATATAAGCCAAAATTTGTAATGGAATGGGCACATACATCACCTGAAGAATCGGTACAAGGATTTCATGAATTGAAAGGGAAAACATTTATTCCAATGCACTACGGAACATTTGATTTGTCAGATGAACCAGCATCTGAACCAGCAAAAATATTACAACAATTAGAAAAAGAAAACGCCATCAACGGAACATTGAAAGTGCTGCATGTTGGCGAAGAATTTTTGATATAAGTGAATGTGTTCCGATAATTCGGAAGTGAAAGTAATTTTTTTCTCAAGACTCACAACTTACGACTCACGACTCTTTTTAACCTTCATCATAATTAACTGTACAATTTGATTTTGGATGTGATTGGCACGTTAAAATAAAACCTTCTTCAATTTCTTCTTCTGTTAATGGTTCATCATCATCCATTTTAACTTCACCTTCAATGAGCTTGGCTTTGCAACTACAACACGCAGCCACACGGCAAGCATATGGTGGATCTAAGTTTGCATCTATTGCTGCTTCTAAAATTGTTTCACCTTCTTTAACGCTTATTTCATGCGTATTTCCATCTAATATTACTTTTACTGAATATGTCATTATATATTTATGTTCTTTTACTGAAAATCAAAAATAATCATTTCCATCCATAAACCAAATTAAGTTCTGAATAGTTCAAAAAGAATTTACATAAGTTTAGGTATTTTTTTAGGTTTTTAAATCAGTATATTTATCGTATAAAATATAAAAATGCAAACTACTATTATTCGCAACGGACTTTATTTTGATGGCTTAGGAAATAAAGGCATTAAAAAAGATATTGTTATAAAAGATAATAAAATTGATGCCGTTTTAGATGTGGCGCCACCTATCGAAAACGCTAAAGAAATTGATGCTACCAACCAGTGGATAATGCCGGGTTTGCTGGATATTCATGCGCATTACGATGCGGAAGTGGAAGTGATGCCTGCGTTGGAAGAATCGGTGCGACATGGCGTAACTACAGTGGTTATTGGCAATTGCTCGTTGTCGGCAGCGCTTGGAAAAGATACCGAAATTGTGGATCTGTTTGCGCGCGTAGAAAATATTCCTGCAAAAGTATTGAGCCACTGGATGCTTGGAAATATTAAATGGAAAAATGTGCGTGAGTATTACGAACATTTAGATACGGTTCCGGTTGGGCCAAACATTGCTACGTTTTTAGGTCACTCTAATTTGCGCATGCATGTGATGGGTTTGGATAGAAGTTTTATGCAAAAAAACGCCAGCGAAGAAGAGTTGCAGCAAATGGAAAAAATTGTAGCTGATGCTATGGAAGTTGGTTATCTTGGCATATCTATAGATATGTTGCCATTTCACCGTTGGGCTGGTGTTTATAGTGAAAAATATTTAGGTTTCTCTGTACCATCACAGCGTGCTGCCAAATCTGAATATGCAAGACTAGCAGATGTGGTACGCAAAAAAAACAGAGTTTTACAAATTACACCAAATGCAATTGAAAAAACTTCTTTTGCAACTATTTTAAGATTAAGCCAAGGTGGATTTTTCAAAAAGTCTTTAAAAACAACCATTGTTGCTGCGTTAGATTTAAAATCGAATGAAAGAATTTATAATTTATTGAAACTTTTAGGATTTTTAGGCAACACCGTTTTACGTACTAAAATGAAATTTCAAACATTGTCTGTTCCATTTTTAAATTATGGTGATGGACCTGTGACACCATTATTTGAAGAGTTTCCTTCTATGATAAAAGCCATCGGTATGTCTGAAGAAGACAGAAGTAAATTATTTAAAGATCCAGAATTTAGAAAGGTATTTGTAAACGAATGGAATGATAAATCGGCATCTGTTTTTCCAAAGGCATTGAAAGAAATGTGGATTGTGAAATCACCAATTGCATCGCATGTTGGCAAAAATTTTGAGCAAGTGGCAATTGAAGCAAACGTTGAACCTGTAGAACATTTTATGAATTTATTGGCTGAACATGATACGCGCATTCGCTGGAAATGCGAAACATCTAATCACCGCGAAAGTGTGCGTATGGAGTTGTTATCGAATAAACATTGTTTGCCTGGCTTCAACGATTCTGGAGCACATAATTTAAATATGGCGTTTCATGATGGTGGTTTGCATTTATTAAAACAAGCTGTAAATCATCCAGATATTTTACCAATAGAACAAGCGATTTACAGAATTACGAAAGAAGCTGCTGATTTTTTTGGAATTGATGCTGGCGATATTTCTGTTGGCAAACGCGCAGATTTAATTATCATTGATCCATCAAAATTACAAACAGATTTAAATACCGAACCAATCGAAGATTTTCATCCACATTTTGAAGGTTCTTATCGATTGATAAAACGCAGCGGCAAAGTAGTGCAGCATGTTTTCATTAATGGCAACGAAGCATACACAAACAATGGTGTGGTTGCTTTCCACAAAGATTTAGGTAAGAAAAAAATATTCGGACAATTGTTGCGTAGCACTTGGAATTAAAATCATTCCTGTAATTGCTTTAGTAATGTTTTGATTCGCTTTAAAACAAAAGCAGTTTTGGCTTGATACGAAAAGCGAATCATATCTTTAGTCCAAATGCCTTCTTTTAAATTATAGACAAAGTTTTCATCTTCTTTTTTGAAAAATTTCCCTTTTTTTTCTGACCAGCTTGCCTGATCTTTTAGTAAAGATAATTTTTCTTCTGATGAAAGTTGTGACTTTAATTTTTCAAAAACTACTGTTAACATACTATCTATTTGTGAAAGATATAATCTGGAACATACCGTAGAATCTGGCTTTGCTCGCTGACAGTCTTTATACTGCACTTCTATTTCATCAATTGATTTAGACAATTGAGCATGAACATGAATATTGCACAGAAATAATAAAACAGATAATAGTAGAAAATTTAAAATCCGCATATGTAAATGTAAAAAGTTACAGATTATAATAAGTATAAAATTAGTATTTCTGTATTTTCACTATCGATGATCTTGGTTAATGCTTTCTAACACTGCATTTCCAGGACATAATTCTTTTTCTGTCAGTGTATTTAATGGCTTCTTAACGGTTCCAATCATATCGTGTAAATCGTGGCTTTTTTCATCAATATAAATTAAACCGGTTAAGATATCGCCTTCCGCTTTGGCTTTGTATAATCTATTCACTGCAGAAAAACGGCTGAACGGATCCCAATCTTTACTTAATTTATTCAATAAAATTTTAGAACCATCGTGCATTTCTACTTCTACTTTATCATCATAATCAACCGTAATTTCTTTTTCGTACGGCGCATAATCGAATGTACCAACCGCTTCCATATGTTCGCGAACATAATCGTATGATTTAGTAGAACCTGTGTTGTTGTTGAATGTTACACATGGCGAAACCACATCAATCAATGCAAAACCTTTGTGCGCCATCGCTACTTTTATCAATGGAATCAACTGCGATTTATCACCAGAAAAACTACGCGCTACAAATGTAGCACCCAATTCTAAAGCCAAACCACATAAATCAATTGCATTAAATTCATTTGCAATTCCAGATTTACTGATAGAGCCAACGTCAGCCGTTGCAGAATCTTGTCCTTTCGTTAAACCATAACAACCATTATTCATAACGATATAAGTGATGTTCAAATTTCGACGAATAGCATGTACAAACTGACCCATTCCAATAGATGCGCTGTCGCCATCGCCAGAAACACCTAAGTACATCAAATCGCGATTTGCCAAATTTGCACCAGTTGCCACAGATGGCATTCTTCCATGCACCGAATTGAAACCATGTGAATTACTTAAAAAATATGCTGGTGTTTTAGACGAACAACCAATGCCAGACATCTTCGCAACTCTATGCGGTTCGATATTCATTTCAAAACATGATTGCACAATAGCAGCACTAATAGAATCGTGACCGCAGCCAGCACACAAGGTAGAAACAACACCTTCGTATTCTTTCTTCGTATAGCCAAGTCTGTTGGTTGGTAATTCAGGATGATGAAATTTTGGTTTTATATAGGTCATTGTTATGTACGATTTACGATGTATGATTTACGATTATATTTTCTCACAGATTACACTGATTTTCACAGATTCATTTACACCAACTGAGGTTTTGAAATAATTGTTTTTAATTTTTCTTCTATTGTTTTATGAATATAGTTTGCTGTGATTGGCATACCGTCATAATTCAACACAGAAACTAATTTTTTCGGATGCACTTCTAATTCTTGTGTCAGTACTTTTTTCATTTGTGCATCGCGGTTTTGTTCAATAACAAAAACAGTTTCGTGTGCATCTATAAATTCTAAAATAGAAGCAGAAAACGGAAACGATGTAATACGCAATGCATCCGTTTCAATGCCTTCTTCTTTCAACAAATCCATTGCTTCTAAAGCTGCATACGTAGTTGTTCCAAAGAAAATAATACCAATAGAATGTTCATTTTTTTGCTGATAGATTTCCGGTTCTATGATTTCGTTCTTAATCGTTTCCCATTTCACATTTAAGCGATCCATGCTTTTCACATAATCGTTGCTGTCTTCTGTGTAGCGCGCAAACTCATCGTGCGAAGAACCGCGTGTAAAAAACGAACCTTTGCTTGGATGCGTACCTGGAATGGTTCTGTAAGGAATTCCGTCGCCATCAATATCTAAATATCGACCCCATTTTGCAACCGTATCGAGTTGAGCAGCCGATAAAACTTTTCCTTTATCGTATTGTCTTTCATCGTTCCAAACTAAAGGTGGCGAAAGATGTTCATTCATACCTAAATCCAAATCGGTCATCACAATAACTGGCGTTTGATATCTGTCTGCATAATCAAAAGCCAAAGCCGTATGCTCAAAACATTCTTTCGGATTGCATGGAAACAACAACACATGTTTGGTGTCGCCATGCGATGCATAAGCAGCCATCAAAATATCTGATTGTTGTGTACGTGTTGGCATTCCTGTTGAAGGTCCACCGCGTTGCACATCTATTAAGACCACAGGTATTTCAGCAAAATAAGCTAATCCTAAAAACTCATTCATTAAAGATAAACCAGGTCCGCTCGTTGCAGTGAAACCACGCGCGCCATTCCAGTTAGCACCGATTGCCATTCCGATAGCAGCCAGTTCATCTTCAGCTTGCACCACCGCAAATTTATTCGCGCCTGTTTCTTTATCTATTCTTAATTTCTTAGCATATTTTTCAAAGCCGCCAACTACGGATGTTGATGGTGTAATTGGATACCACGCAGCAACGGTTGCGCCACCATAAATAGCACCTAAACCAGCCGCGGCATTGCCTTCCATCACAATTAAATCGCCAATCAAATCTCTGCGTTCTACTCTAATTGGTAATGGACAAGCATAGTTTTTCTTTGCATAATCAATTCCTAATTGTAACGCATATTCATTTAACGGAATTAGTTTAGGTTTCTTTGCAAATTCACTTGCAATTATATCTTTCAATACTTGATGTTCTATATCTAACAATGCACTCAAGGCACCAACATACACCATGTTTTTCAAGAGTTGTCTATAGCGCGGATCTTCGATAGATTCGTTACACAGATCCGTCATTGGAATACCAATATAGTTGATGTCTTCGCGTATAAATTCTTTGGTTAAAAACTTTGAGCTATCATACATAAAATAACCACCAGCTTGCACAGATGCTACATCTTTCAGCATACTTTGTGGATTCAAGCACACCATCAAATCGATGCCATCGCGGCGACCTAAATATCCTTTTTCGCTCACACGCACTTCGTACCAGGTTGGCAGTCCTTGAATGTTAGATGGAAAGATATTTTTGGCAGTCATTGGAATGCCCATTTTATAAATAGAACTTGCGAACATCTTATTGGCACTGGCAGAACCTGTACCGTTTACGTTTGCTAATCGAACTACGAAATCGTTAATTATTGGAGTTAGTGGCTGCATGTATTACCTGCTTTTGTTACTTGATATAAAAATTTTTGCATGTCCCAAGCTGCGGTTGGGCAACGTTCTGCGCATAAACCGCAATGCAGACAAACATTCTCGTCTTTCACCATCACTCTGCTGGTTTTTAATTTATCTGAAACGTATAAATCTTGCGTAAGTAGATGTGCTGGTGCGCTGAGGTTTTTTCTTAATTCTTCTTCTTCTAAATTTTCTGTAAATGAGATACAACTCGTTGGACAAATATCCATACATGCATCGCATTCAATACAGCGCGATTCTGTGAAAACCGTTTGCACATCGCAGTTTAAACAACGTTGCGCTTCTTTAAATGCTGTGTTCACATCAAAACCTAATTCTACTTCTAATTTTCTGTCTTTTAAGGATAGTTTTTTTTCTGCGTGTGGCACCAAATAACGTTCGTCATTTACAACCGCACTTTCAAACATCCATTCGTGAATACCCATTTTCTGGCTTACTAAATTCACCATTGGATCGAGTCGTTGATTGATATCTTTTCCTTGGCAAAACAAATCAATAGAAACTGCTGCCTGATGTCCTTGAGCTACTGCTGTTATTACATTTTTTGGACCCAATGCAGCATCACCACCAAAGAATATATTTGGAACATTCGATTGAAATGTTTCTGCATTGATTGCAGGAATTTCCCATTTGTCAAACTCAATTCCTAAATCGCGTTCTATCCAAGGAAAACTATTTTCTTGTCCAATTGCAACCAACACATCATCTGCTTCTACAAAAATTTCTGGTTCGCCAGTTGACACTAAAGAACGCTTTCCTTTATCATCATACACTGCATGTACTTTATCGAACGTCATTCCTTTGAGCACGCCATTTTCAGACACGAATGCTTTCGGAACCATGCAATCTAAAATAGGAATATCTTCGCGTTGAGCATCTTCAATTTCCCAAGGTGACGCTTTCATTTCTTTGAATGGACTTCTTACTACAACCGTTACATTTTCGCCACCTAATCGTTTAGATGTACGGCAACAATCCATAGCCGTGTTTCCACCACCAAGCACAATTACGTTCTTACCGATTTTAGAAGTATGTTCAAAAGCAACACTTGCCAACCATTCGATACCAACATGAATATTGTTTGACGTAATGGCAGTTCTGCCTTCTAAACTATTTAAATCTTTTCCTTTTGGCGCACCTGTTCCGACAAAAATAGCATCGTATTTTTTATCCAGAATTTCTTTCATGCTCGACACATAAGTATTGAAGTGCTGATGAATGCCTAAATCTAAAATATAGTTTACTTCTTCATCTAACACAGAACCTGGCAAACGAAACGATGGAATCTGGCTGCGCATCATGCCACCGCCAACTTCCTGATTATCGTACACATGTATTTCATAACCTAAAGGAGCTAAATCGCGCGCAACCGTTAACGAAGCTGGGCCAGCACCAATTAATGCAATTTTTTTACCGTTCTTTTCAGTTGGAATTTTTGGCATTAAACTTTTCACTACCTCTTTATCTTTAAAATCAGATGCAACACGTTTAAGACGACAAATAGCAACCGGTTCTTCTTCTACTCTGCCGCGACGGCAAGCTGGTTCGCAAGGTCGGTCGCAGGTTCTGCCTAAAACACCTGGAAACACATTGGAATTCCAGTTCACCATATATGCTTCGGTATATTTTTCTTCAGCAATCAGGCGAATATATTCCGGAACTGGTGTATGTGCAGGACAAGCATATTGACAATCTACGACTTTATGAAAATACTCAGGATTCTTGATATCAGTTGGATTCATCTATTATTTTTATTATGTAGTACGTTTTAGTAAGTTTTTTGGTATTGATTTTATTTCGTTTACAGCTATCAAAGTTAAAATAAGTTTTAGAAATAAAGAAATAGAAGTTTTATAACAAAAGTGGAGAAACAAAACATGCGGTTGTAATCAACCTGTTCACTTTTCGTAGTTAGAAGAAAACTTTTTGCTTATGCGAGAACACTTTTCGCCAAAAGGAAGAACACTAATATACGCCTCATTTTACTGATTAGTTGGTTCAGCGATTGAATTAGATGTATCAAAGATTCTGTTAGATGCCTATTCTTTTGTGTTAGCTATGCCGCTGAACCACTTAGGAAAAAGAAAAACAGAGTTAGATGGAGTAATAAACTGCTTAAGAAAGATAAGAATTCTGTTAGATTTAACAAAAATCCCCTTATAAATAGCAAAAAACTGCTTAGGAAAGGTAAATTTTAGGTTAGATGTGCTGTTGAAGCTGTTATATTATAAAAAATCTGCTTCAATTGCCTCGCGGACTGAATCAATGGTCTTGCTGAATGAATCATTGAGCTCGCGGACTGAATCAATGAACTTGCGCACAACTTCAACCGTATGGCAAACTAATTTTAGAGGTATTTTAGAATTTCAATGAATAATAAAAAGGAACTCTCTCATAGCTAAGACATATTTTTTAAAGTTAGTAACGTTGTAAGAGTTCCAAACTTTTGTTTAATTTTATTGTATGAAACTCCTACTAACCATACTAAAGTTTTTTTACAGCATTTGGAATGTTATTA
>CALLKF010000136.1 GCA_938008535.1 uncultured Saprospirales bacterium
ATTGCAATATCTTGTAATCCCTTTAAAAACAGGGTGTATTAGTGTTAATTAATCATTGCAATACCATTGCAATTAATATGAAAAAACATTGCAATACATTTTTCAAGACAATACAGTATTGATTTATTCAGCAATTCTCAAAACTGTTTTTAGTATAACTCTAAAACTTCATTCTCTGTATTCTAACGGCATTTAATATAGCTAATAGTGCTACGCCAACATCGGCAAAAACCGCTTCCCACATGGTGGCTAAACCACCTGCACCGAGTATCAACACAACGGCTTTTACTGTGAATGCTAATCCTATATTTTGCCAAACGATTCGTTTGGTTTGTTTACCTATATTAATAGCCATTGCAATTTTAGAAGGTTCATCATTCTGAATTACAACATCAGCCGTTTCAATAGTTGCATCACTACCTAAACCACCCATTGCTATACCTACATTGCTTAATGCTACTACTGGTGCATCATTCACTCCATCGCCGACAAATGCAACTGTTTCATTCTTATCTTTAATTTCTTTTACCTTGTTTACTTTGTCTACAGGTAACAAATCACCAAATGCATTATCAATGCCTAATTTATCGGCGATGAATTTAACAACAGAAGTTTTATCACCACTCAACATTGTAGTTTTTACTTTCATGCTGTGCAACTTATTTACGGCATCTTGTGCATCTTCTTTTATTTCATCGGCAATAGTTAAATATCCAGCGAATTTTTTATCATAAGCAATCGCAATTACAGTATAAACAAGTTCATCGGTATTTACATCATACGAAATATTGAATTTATCCATTAACTTGAAATTACCGACTAATAATTCTTTACCATTGATATTAGCTTTTAATCCATGACCTGCAATTTCCTCAACGTTGGTTAATTGAATGGATGTGTTTACATTTCCTACATACTTTTGAATAGCAGTAGCAACTGGATGTGTGCTTTGGCTTTCTAAAGCATTTACCATTTGCAGTATCTCATCTTTATTAAATTCGGTTTTGATATTCACTTCTTGTACATGAAACACACCTTTAGTTAATGTTCCTGTTTTATCCATCACCACATTTTGGATATTGGCAATAATATCTAAAAAATTACTTCCTTTAAATAGAATACCGTTCCGAGATGCTGCACCAATACCACCAAAATAACCTAATGGAATACTGATAACTAAAGCACATGGACAAGAGATAACCAAGAATACTAATGCTCTGTAAAGCCAATCTCTAAATACATAATCACTAACAAATAGCATTGGCAATACACAAATGGCAACAGCTAAGAATACAACAATGGGTGTGTAAATTTTAGCGAATTTTCTGATAAATAATTCGGTTGGTGCTTTTTGTGCGGTAGCATTTTGTACCAATTCTAATATCTTTGATAGCTTACTATCTTTATATGCCGTTGTTACTTTAATTTGAGAAACTGTATTTAGATTTATCATACCTGCTAAAACAATTTCACCTTTTTGTTTGGTATCAGGTTTGCTTTCACCTGTCAACGCTGCTGTATTGAAAGATGCAGTTTCCGAAAGTAACTCACCATCTAAACCTAATTTTTCACCTGACTTTAATTGTATAATATCACCAATATTTACCGTTTCTGCTTTTACTGTTTTAGCTTCGTTGTTTTGCAAAACGGTTACTGTATCAGGTCGTTGGTCAAGTAATGTTTTAATATTGGCTTTGGCTCTTTTAACTGCTAATGTTTGGAATACTTCACCGATTGCATAAAACAACATTACAGCAACACCTTCAGGATATTCACCAATAGCAAATGCACCAATAGTTGCAATACTCATTAATAAAAACTCAGAGAATATTTCGCCTTTGCTGATACTCTCAAATGCTTCTTTAAGTACAGGAAAACCAACAGGAATATAAGCAACAATATACCATGCAATGCGTATATATCCAGTAAACCATGATTGGGTAATGTAGTTATCAAATACAATGGCAATTAATAACAATGCTAAAGAAATAATTGCTGGTAAAAACATCCTGAATGTGCTTTGACTTTCTGTATGTTGGTGTTCGTCTTCAACAGAGTGTTTTTCAGCAAGTTGATTTATTTTTTCTTCCTGAGTACAGCAAAGTTGTTTGCCGTCTTTATCGTAAATATGCTTGTGTTCCATATAATTATTGTTTACAGCATCCATCTAATTGTTCTACATATTCAGCAGCAGCCTTTTGGTCGTCGGCATCATAACCAGCTTTATTTATTTGGTCTCTAATGCTTTTAATCTTTGTTTCTGTTGGATTGTAAGAAACCTTGATTCTTGAATTTGGCACATCTAATGTTACAGTTTTAACTCCTTTTAGTTTCTTTACTGTTTTCTCTATACGAGATTTACATGATTCGCATTTACTGCAATGGTCGCAATAGATTTTAGTTTTAATTGTTGCTACTGTATTTGGTGTTTGTGCTGTGCTATTATTTGAAAACATAAATAAAGCTGCTGTAATTAGAATTAAATTGATTATTGATTTCATTGATTTATTTTTAATAGTGATGAATATTAATTTTTAGTGTTATTGATAATTTCTTTCAAGTCGTTTGGAATTTCCATTACCTTTAAAGGTGGTACATTTGCGCCACCTGTATTGCCAGTAGGTATTGTGCCAACAAATGATTTAACACCACCGACTAACAATCGTGGAATTTGTCCAATGACTTCTTTTGTATCTTTAATTTTGATACCGAACAAAAGCATTTGCCAATGAACTGCTGTATGTTCTATTGGATAAGGTTGTGCTAAGATGTGCGCACGTTCTAAGTGATTCCAACTAACAGCTAATTCATTTTTCTGAAATGATACTTTTGCATTGTTTAATTCGGATTGATAGAACGGAATTAATTTAACTGGCATTATAGTATTTATCTTCATAGCATTTAATTTTAGTGTTCGTGTGCTTCACCTTGATTAGTTAATTTAGCATTGACAAAGAATGCACCTTTGGTTACAATCT
Source organism: uncultured Saprospirales bacterium (assembly GCA_938008535.1). GTDB lineage: Bacteria > Bacteroidota > Bacteroidia > Chitinophagales > JADIYW01 > JADJSS01. The sequence continues at coordinate 2,979 of CALLKF010000136.1, forward strand.
TTGCATCTTTAGGTATTTCATTTACTGTGGTTATTGCAGTATAACCAATATTAGAAATACCTTTTACAACTTCGATTCTCTCAAAATTAATAGTTGGTTGTTTTTCTTTTTCTTCATCGTGTTTTTCATTTGCTGAATGCTTGTGTCCTTCTTCTTCATCGTGATGTTCATCAGGTTTTTTATCAGTAATAATAAAAATAAAACTTCTACCTTCTGCATCAACAATAGCTTCATTTGGAACGGCTGCTGTTGTAATATTATTTAAACTCACAATAGCAGTAATATTCATACCATCAATTAAACCTGTTTTATTACCTTGTACAGTACAATGTATAGGAATAGTTTTGCTATCATTTTCAAAAGTAGTACCTATACTATAAATTTTAGCATCGTATTCGTTAACAGGATTATTTGTAAGTGTAAAGTGAATTACCTGACCAACTTTAAGTAACGGCAAATCTTTTTCAAAAATATTTAAGTCTAAATGCAATTGACTATTATCTACAATTTCTGCAACTGGTGATGATACATCTACATAGCTTCCTATTTTAGAAAACACATTACTGATTGTACCACTAATAGGACTTTTAACTACTAATGCAGAACGTAAATTATTATTGCTTACACTACTCGGATTAATTCCCATGAGTTGTATTTGTTCTTGCAGAGATGCTTTGCGTGTGCGCAATGTTTTGAGTTCTGCATCTGCACTCTGATAATTTTTTAAAGCACCTGCGTTGCCATCACTTAATTCTTTTTGTCGTGCCAACTCTTGTTCTGCATAAATAATTTTACTTGTCACGGTTAAGTATTCTTCTTGTAATTGTATAAACTGTGGATTAGTGATAGTGGCAATTACCTGACCACTTTTTACATTGCTTCCGACTTGAACATTAATTGTTTTAATAACACCACCGTACAAAGATGTTGCATTTGCTTTGTTGTTATTTGGCACACGCAATGCACCGTTAGCTTTAAGTGTAGCTGTTAATTGTTTTTGTTCAATGCTGCCAAACTGAATACCTACCGTTTTGATTTGTTCATCAGTAAGCGATGCAATAGTAGCTTCTGTGCTTTCTTCTTCAACTTCACCTGTTGTTTTTTCTTCTTTAGCTTCTTGTGTTGTGCCGTGTTTATGTCCGTCACTTTCATTGTGCGAACAAGCAGTAAGTAGCACTACAAATAGTAGCATTAAATACTTATTGTTTAAAGATTTTATATTGATTGTCATCTTAGTTTATTTACTGATTAGATAATTGATATTAACTACTGTTTGATTAATTTGATGAATAGATTGCAGATACTTTAATTCTACATCCGTTTCATTTTGCAATGCCAGTATATATTCAATATAACTTGCATCACCTGTTTTATAACCTAACTTTGCTGCCTTTATTATTTCTGCTGCTGTCGGCAATGCTTGTTGTTTATAATAATTATATTGCAACATATACTGGTTGTATTGCTGAAACGCATTTACCAACTGAATTTCTATTTGATGTTGTTCGTTTTGTGCGGTAGCTTGTAATGCTTGTTTTTGATAATCTAAAGATTTAATTTTTGCCTTAGTTGCGCCAAATGTAAGTGGTATGCCAATGCCAATAGAACCAACATGAAAACGGTTTCCAGCGTTAAAATATTTTTCCTGATTATTAATCGTTTGAAAGCCGATTAAAGATTGATTATTGTAACCAAAAGTAAAATCAGGTAAACCAATTGCCTTCTCTACTTTTTTATTTTGTTCGGCAACTGTTGCTTCTTGTAATATCTTTTTAATAATCGGATTTTGTGCAAGCAAGTTAGTATCTACAATTGTAACAGTTTGCAATGGTAGATACGGTTGTACAGTAGCAATAGAAAAATCATCACTTGTATTCATCCACATTTTTAGCAGATTATACGTTGCAGTAATATTGTTTTCGCTTTCTTGCAACAATAATTTTATTTCACTTCTTTTTGCTTCGGCTGTTGTTTTTTCTAATTGCTTTGTTTCACCAGTTTTAAATCTTAAAGCAGATGCGTTTACAAAATCAACATACAAGCTGTCTAAATGCAGTAGTTTGTTTTTATTGTTTTCAAAAAATACTAACTGATAATAATACGTTTGTACTTGCGCTTTAATTTCGTTTTCAGTTATCTGCTTAGAAAGTTCTTTACTAATAACTTCTGCTTTAACCGCTTCTCTCTTTGCTGAAAATAAAGAAGGAAACGGAATCGTTTGTGAAATTTCAAAAGCATTATCAAATTTCTTACTGTTGTATTGACCTAACTGTACATTGAAATTTGTTTTAGGTATTTCTTTTGCAGATTTACTTAAACTTTTAGTTGCTAATACTGCTAATTCATCTGCCTTTAGTTTAGAACTATTCTTTAGTGCAACACTTGTGATTTCTTCTAAACTTAATTGATTGGTTTGTGCATTAGCAAAATGTGTAGATAATAATAGTATTACTAAGATGCTTGTTATTGATTTCATTGGCTTTTTGTTTAATGAAATTTTAGAATTGAAAATGATGTATAACAATGGTAATACAAACAAGGTTAAGAAAGTAGCAGTTATTAAACCACCAATTACAACTGTTGCTAATGGTTTCTGAACTTCTGCACCAGCACTACCACTTAATGCCATTGGTAAAAATCCTAATGAAGCTACGGTTGCTGTCATTAAAACTGGTCGTAAGCGAATTTTTGTACCTTCAATAACACGGCTAACAACGTCATTCCAGCCATCTTTTTCTAACTGGTTAAATGTGCCAATCAAAACAATTCCGTTTAAAACCGCTACGCCAAACAATGCGATAAAGCCAATACCTGCTGAAATGCTAAAAGGCATACCACGAATTAATAAAGCAAAAACACCACCGATAGCACTCATTGGAATAGCAGTAAAAATTAAGGTTGCTTGTTTCAAAGAATTAAACGTGAAGTATAAGAGCATAAAGATTAACAATAAAGAAATTGGTACTGCTATCATTAAGCGTTTAGATGCTTTTTGAAGATTTTCAAACGTACCACCATAAGTGAAATAATAACCTGACGGCAATTTAATTTCAGCAGTAAGTTTGTGCTGAATCTCCTCCACAACACTTTGAACATCTCTTTCATCTACATTAAAACCGACGACTACTCTGCGCTTACCTGCTTCACGGCTAATTTGTGCTGCACCTAATTTATAAGATACGTTTGCAACTTGTGATAACGGTATTTGATTGCCAAATGATGTAGGTATAAATAAATTATTTACATCGTCAATGGTACTTCTATATGCACTATCTAAACGAACTACTAAATCAAATTTCCGTTCATTCTCATATACAACTCCAGTAGATTTTCCTGCAAATGCAGTACTGATAATATCGTTTACATCTTCAATATTTAAACCGTAGTTTGCTAATCTCATTCTGTCATACTCTACATTGATTTGAGGTAAGCCATCTACACGTTCAATCATTGGTGTTGTTGCTCCATCTACCTTTTGGATAATCTTGCCTACTTTGTTTGCATACGCCAAAAGTGTGTCCATATTTTCACCGAAAACTTTAACTGCAACATCTTGTCGAATACCTGTCATTAACTCATTAAATCGCATTTGTATCGGCTGATTTTTCTCAAAGAAAACGCCAGGAATAGCTTCTAATCGCTCGATGATTTCATCAGCTAATTCATCATAACTTTTATCTGATTTCCATTCTTTTTGAGGTTTAAGAATTATCATCATATCTGTTGCTTCAGGTGGCATTGGGTCGGTTGGTACTTCTGCTGCTCCAGTTTTGCCGACAACCATTTTTACCTCATCAAATTGTTTTATAATTCGAGATGCTTGCATGGATGTTTCTAAACTTTGGCTAAGAGATGTGCCTTGTGGTAAAATACAATGAAAAGCAAAATCACCTTCCTGAAGTGTCGGAATAAATTCGCCACCCATTCTGCTAAATATAAATAATGAGGTAGCAAAAAGTATAACTGTAATTGTTATCAGCACGTACTTTAATCTAATAGCTTTATTTAATAATGGTTGATAGATTTTGTAAAAGAATGCCATCATTTTATCCGATATAGTATCATGTGGTTTTAATTGTTTAGGCAATATTAAAGCACACATCATAGGTATATAAGTTAACGACAATATCAATGCACCAAAAATTGCAAAGCTAACTGTCATTGCCATTGGCTTGAACATTTTACCTTCAATACCTATTAAAGACAAAATAGGTATATACACTATCAAGATTATTATTTCACCAAAAGCAGCACTACTTCTGATTTTTGAAGCCGACTGAAATACTTCATCATCCATTTCTGATTGAGATAGTTTCTGTACGGATTGCCTTAACCCTAAATGGTGTAAGGTGGCTTCTACAATAATTAC
>CALLKF010000137.1 GCA_938008535.1 uncultured Saprospirales bacterium
CCTACAAAAGGAATATTAAATATTGATGTGCAGTCAACAAGTGCATACGATATCAATATGATTACGTTTGATGTATTAGGTAAAAAAGTGTTAGAAAAATCTATGAATGTGGTTAAAGGTTTAAATACTTTATCTATTGATTATTCTACTATAGCAAAAGGTACTTACATACTTCAATACAGTGATGGTGAAGGAAAATTACATACAACTAAATTTGTAAAAGATTAATCTTTTCAATAACCAACAAATAAAAAAAATCTCGCAATGTGCGAGATTTTTTTATTTAATAAAAGATAATTAAAGTTCTAAATGAACATTATACCTGAATTTCCCAATTGTTTTTTTCTGTGTATAATTCCCAAAATTTATCTGCAATATTTTTAGGTGAAAGTTGTTCTGATTGTTCACTTACCAAACCACAAACTGTAACGGTTCCAACAAAAATCTGTTTTTCTTTGAGTGCTTCATTTAATGATTGTGCTAAGTTGCGAATACCAGCTTTTCCTATAGCTAAAGAGCCAAAATTAGGATTTGGTTGTAAAGCAAAACCACCACCAGTTAATAAAATGGCACCGCTATTTTTCTTTTCCATATCTGGTAAGACTAACTTTAAAGCTGTCATTACACCACCAACATTGAGTTTGAAATCGCGCGTTAAGGAATCAGAAGTTTCGTTGATAATATTTACTTGTTTTAATTTAGCAGCATTATAATGGACTACATCTACGAAATCAAATTTTTCCCAAATTTGATCAAATGCATCTTTCATCATGTCAGTGTCGCCAGCATCAGCCGTAAAATAATATGCATCTATTCCTTGCTCAATTAATTCGGCAGTTAATTTTTCTAATTTTTCTTTTCTTCTGGAAATTAAACAAACTGAGAACTGCTCGTTGCCAAATTTTTCTGCAACACTTTTGCTGATACCGTTTCCAGCACCAATAATTACTATAACTTTACTCATACATCTATTTTTTCTTCGCCAATAAAATATACCTTCCTGATTTTTTTGGATTAAATTTATTTAAATCATAATCACCATACTCTTTAACCAAAGTAAAGCCAGTATTGTTTAAAAATTGATGAAAATGATGTTGCATTAATGCCTGTACTTCTTCTTTAAACATCCACACTTTTTCTTCTTTTTCAATATTAATATACTTGATGATTTTTCCGTTTTCAACTGCTTTACGAATGTAAAATTTATAACCATCAATTTCTTTCGTTTCTCTTTCAGTCAGGTTATTAATTACTTTTTCTGCATTCATAAAATCAATCAAAATATAACCACCATCTTTTAATCCAGCATGCATGGCTTCAAATACTTTTTCGTTTTCTTTTAAATCATTAAAATATCCGATGCTAGTAAAAATGTTAAAAATATAGTCGAAATAATTGATGCGAAATGGCAAACGCATGTCGTGTACATAGAATTCTAAATTGTCTAATTTATACATTGTGTTCGCGTATTGTATACTTTCTGGCGATAAATCTACACCGATGGTGTCGAATCCTTTTTGTGCTAAATAGTAAGCATGTCTGCCTTTTCCACAAGCTAAATCTAATATTTTACCATAATCTATTTCCAGTTTTTTTATCACATTATCGATAAAATGATTGGCCTCGTCTTGGTTGCGATGTTTGTATAAAATATGATAAAGTGGTGAATCAAACCATAATTCAAACCATTGTTTTTTTTCTTCTTGCATATTAATTTAATACTATTTGTAATTTGTAATTTACGATTTCCAATTTATATTTTTTCGATAAAACAAAGAATTTAACGAAAGGAATTATGCACTTGCATCTAAAATTTTTATGTATTTTTTCCAAGTACCAGTGCTCCAGTAAATTGTTGTGAAAGTGAGTAACGATAGCCAATAAACTACTTCACAACCCCAACAAATATAAAGTTCACTTTGTTTTAGTTGAACAAAATAATAACAATAGAGTACATAAAACAAACAACAAAAAACTTCAACAATAGTTGGAATAAAAGTGGCACCTGTTCCTGTAATTCCAAAATTCATAATCATACCAGAAGAGAAAAATAGTAATGCAATCATTAACGTATAAAATGGTGCTATCGTATCTTTTATTATTTGCGTGTCATTTGTAAAAAGTGAAAGTATTTGATGTGGAAATAAAACGATAATTAAATTGATACTTAATGAAATGCCAACAGAAACAACTAATACTTTTTTCAATGCAGGAACAACATCATTAATTCTTCCTTGACCAATAATATTACTAATAACAGTATTACTTGTACTTGCCAAGCTCCAAACAGGAATACCAATAAAGACAAATAAACTCTTTAAAATACCAGAAACAGCTAGTTCGTGTTCACCAATTTTTTCTACAGAAAGAAAGAAATACCACCATGAGCCGATTCCGATTAAATTTTGTAATACGATAGGTGATGATAATTTTATAATTGACCAAATTTGTTTCAAAGAAATAAATTGAAATGTAAATGCATTGTATTTTTTGGGTTGTTTGAAATAAAAAAAATGTATAACATAAACTAAAAATAAAACAGTGTCTGCAATTGCTGTTGCAATGCCTGCGCCTTTAATACCTAATGCTGGGAAACCGAAATTTCCAAATATAAAAATGTATCCACAAATTATATTGGTGATTGCCATGCAAACAGTTGCAATGGTTATGATTTTTGTTTTACCTATTCCAGTGTAAAATCCATTGAAGCAAAATCCAAGTACCACTGGTATCACAGCGTAATTCATCATATAAATATAATTCATGGCAGCTTCTTGTATGGCTACAGATTTTACTACAAATGCTAAAACATATTTGGTAGCAAATCCAAAAAATAACATTAAGAAAATTGATAAAATAAATGCCAACAATATCAAGTGATCGAATGCAATTCCAATTTTTTCTGGTTTGTTTTCACCACTATGTCTAGCAATAATTACCTGACAACCACGCGCCAATCCACCTGCGATAAATACAAAAACAAAGTAATAAATACCAGCCAATGTTATTGCTTCTAGAGCCACTTTTGATGAATGACCTAAAAAGGCAGTATCAATTAATTGATTAATAGAATGCGCTAAACTTCCTAAAATAATAGGATAGGAGATTTGCCAGATTTCTTTGTATGTGCCTTTGAGTTGCATGTGTTTATCGCAAATTGTCTGAATTTGGATTTATTGGATTAAAAGATTATTCAGATTCAATCTATTGGGATTTTAATTTTTGGTTGGATTGCTTTTATTTAAAGGATGTCTAATTCGTTTAACTTCTAAAC
>CALLKF010000138.1 GCA_938008535.1 uncultured Saprospirales bacterium
CTACACAGGCGAAGACACTCTTTCCCTACACGACGCTCTTCCGATCTGTACTCCTTTGAGCTTCAATTTTAATCTCTCTGAAATAAGGTACATCACAGGCACCAACACCAAAGTAAGGAAGGTAGCAAATCCCAGTCCGAAGATCATGGTCCATGACAATGGTCCCCAGAATGCAACGCTGTCACCACCAAAGAACAGGTGTGGATCGAGTTCGGTGAAAAGTTTTACAAAATCGATATTGAGTCCGATAGCAAGAGGAATGAGTCCGAGTATAGTTGCTGTAGCAGTAAGCAGTACGGGTGTCATCCTTGTTTTTCCGGCTTCAATGATGGCATCCCTGAGATTCATGCCCTGTTCTCTCAGCAGGTCGGTAAATTCCACCATCAAAATTCCATTTCTGACCACAATACCGGCGAGGGCAACAATTCCGATTCCGGTCATCAGTATCGACATCTCCATTCCGAAGATAGCATAACCAAGCAACACTCCAATCAAACTGAAAACAATTTCGGTGAGAATAATGAGTGGCTTGCTGAGGGAGTTGAACTGAGTAACCAGGATCAGGAAGATCAGTCCGAGTGAAATAAGCAATGCGTTTCCAAGGAACGACATGGTTTCCTGTTGTTCCTGTTGCTGTCCTGTCATATCGATAGAGACTCCTTCGGGTAACTTGAAATCGGCAGCAGCAGCCTGAACACGAGGCACTACTTCATTCTCTGAATAACCCGATAAAATATTTGAATAGAGGGTAATGACTCTTTTCTGATTCTTACGTTTGATACCAGCGTAAGTCGATGAATATTTAATATCGGTAAAAGCTGACAGTGGCACTTGCCGTACCATACCTCCCATATTCATATCACGATAAGTGATTTTCAAAATCATCAAAGCATCTATATTATTATTTACATAAATAGAACTAATTGAATCCTGACTAACAGTATGCGATGGAAATATGTAACCATTATAATTATCTTTTTCCATACGGATATCTATATTTAAAAAGCGAGCCCAAATATTAATAGCACTATCAATCATAATAGCTGCTGGAAGATTTGCACCTAAACTTGAATGTAATTTAAATGTCCTTGCAGAATTAATACAAGTTCCATAGATCAAATTAACTCGCCTTTTATTAGGGTCTCCAGCATTTTTTGAGTTCAATAATGCATATTGCACATCTAAATTTGTATTTATACTATCTCTAAAACCCAAATTGTTTACAACTTTGAATTTACCACTACCCGCTGTTCCTCTTATCGTATAGTTTGAATTAACAATTATTGACGGCACTTTTACTTTAATCTCGGTATTTGTCCAACTTACATAATCAATAGTATCACAACCTTTCAAATATGTACCTACATTATCTGCATCAGGAAATAATACTTGTCCATTTCCTCGAGTAGCACCAAAGCCACTACCAGTTATAGTTAATATTTCACCTGTTCCTGCACGAATAACTGATGGTGAGAAACCAGTTATTTTTGTAGTTGGACAAAGTGGAATTGGTGAGTAATCGGTGCGAAGAATATTATCATATGATAAATAAGCAGTGCCAAAAAAAGAATCGTTAGCGTGTGGTGCATGTGCTGTAAAAATATCCATACGTGGTATATCTATAAATTGCATTTTAGCAGTAGGTGCGCAATTTTTTATTTTAAATTTTAAATGTACTAATTGTATTGGCGTGGTGGTTAATGTAATTCTGTTGGGTCTTACTAATGAATCATTTGAGCTAATTAGAAAATAAATTACAGAATCTACCAATTGAAAATTATCATTTTGTACATCACCTTGAAGTAGTATATAATTGATATTGTTGAAAGAGGACCCTCTTGTAGCATTTACGCCACCTCTAAAATATAAAGAATCACCAAATACTTGTTTGGAATAATTAAAACGTAATAACGTTTGATGAAAAAAAGTATTTTGTGTTCCCCATACATAGACATCAAATTCAATATAGTTTTGACTACCAATAGTAGAATATGTAAAATTTCGAGTGTCTATATTAAGGCTTCCGCCTACTTGTGCATTTCTTTGATTTCTGTTTAGTTTTTTTTTTAATATTACATCGTTTTTAGTAAGTGCGTCCATGTATCGTGCATATTCTTTTTGAGATTGCATAGACCTTGCTTCTGATTCTTTACGTTCAACTAACTCTTTTTGATATTGAATATTGGCAATACTATCTTCAACAATATCAGTTCTATCAATAAAATCAGTTTTTAGATTAAAACTTTTAATTGATTTCCTTAAGTCAGATGCATTATCGAATGGTTGCCAAGGAGCATCATATTTACCATCCCAACATGTTTCACAATATAGGATTGCTCTTTGTTGTTCAATTACTATATTGTTTTCTATAGTTTTATTCCACTTTATTCCCTTATCAATAGAAGTCATTTTTCCTGCAATAATACCTTTTTGTCCAATTGCATTAAATTTAGGTGTATGTACAGCATCTTCAAGGTAAAAAGGAACTTCTACCATTTCTTTAATATTTGACTCAGATTGAGCAAAGCCACCTTCTACTAAAATTTGCACTAGTCCTTCTTTCATTCCGACGCCTTTATAAACATTATTTACTTGCACTAACAAAGAAGTAAATATAGTTCGCTTCTTTACACCACCGCTAAGATCTAATGTTACCCAAAATCCTTTACTATCCATAACAGTACCTTCAAAAACATAATCTGCATTTTGCAGCATGTCTGGTACTTTTGTAGGAGTTTGTTTTTCTGTTTGTGCAAATAGGTTGGTTGTTATAGCTAAAACAACAGTTACAATAATTAATTTTAAATTCTTCATGTTTTGTAATAATATTTTAAAGATACACTAAATACATTTAATGTTTATAAAAAGAATAGCGTTCATTTATTTAATACACTGTTATATTTTCTAAACTATCTATTTTTATGTAATATTAAACAAAAAATTTGATTATATGCATATACGCCTAAAATAAAAATAAAATAATCTTTCATTTTTCCGATGTGATAAGCATCAGAGATACCGAATTAATTATAAACTTTGGAAAAAGAGTGAAACAACTCCGAACTGAACAAAATTTATCTCAACAATTATTAGCCAATAAAGCAGAAATTGAACTTAGTCAAATATTTAGAATTGAAAAAGGGAAAACGAATGTTACACTTTCTACAATTGGCGCCATCGCAAATGCATTAGATATTCCTATTGCCTCGCTGTTTGATTTTTCTTCTATTTAAATTTGTGTAATAGTCATTTATCGCTATTCCTACCTTTTTCATAAGTATTCCAACCTTTTTTGTAGGAGATGCTGTCATTTTTGCAGGTTTTCCTATGTTTTTTGTAGGAGCTCCTATGTTTTAGATAGGTATTGCTGTCATTTTTGCAGGTTGCCCTGTGGATTTGGTAGGTGCTCGTACATTTTATATACGAACACCTACATAAAAGGAACGAACTCCTATAAAATAGGTACGAGTTCCTATAAAATAATATGGAACTCGTATAAACATTAAAATTAAAAATTACAAAATTACTGTACTTATTTGAATATCAATTAAATATAAAAATAATTACACTGCTGGTGGTGTAGTGTGTGCAAATCGTTTGTTCCATTCGTCCACCTCGCGCATTGCCAAATCGAGCGAGCCATTATCTCGGCGACTCGTTTGTAAATTTTCTGAATAGGCATCTACATAGCTCATAATATCTACAGAGTTTGCCAACTGTGTTTCTGAAATCATTTCATTCAATTTTGTTACTAATTGTCGAAGTTCTTCCATTTTTGCATCGTATGCCAACCTATCTTCTAAATCTTGTGGATTGTGTTCGCGCGCCAAACTTTCGATATTAGCACTCGCAATTTTGCTAACCAAGCGTGCCAGTCCTTCTCTGCCTTCAGCCATTGTGCGTCCACCAATTTTTTCGCCATCGTTTAAATTTATTTTAAACGGTGCTACAATTGTAATTTGGTTTTGTAAATTTGTTTTAACGGCATCAGCCGTTGCAGTAGGTAATTTGGTGATAATTAACGGTCTCATTTTTTTATTTTTTAGATTAATAATACATCTAAATTAAAAAATGGTATTTGTAAAATATGTTAAAGAAGTTTAATTTATTTTCAACGCAACTTCAATTTGCGCCACATGATGCTTACCATGCCAAGCATATAAAGCCAAAGCTTCTTGCAACGGCACTGCTCGATTATACGCTGGATGAAAGTAAGTTCGTTTGAAATCATTTTTATCCATGTTTTCTAATAAAGAAACCCATTTTGCATGCAATGCTTTTACCAAACGTACCGAATTTTTTAACGGCAACTGAATATCTGCCGTTTCTGTCCAAAGATTTTCATCGTATGGTTTTATGGTTGGATTATTTTCGGTGAGTGCACATTTAAAACGTATGTATGCGTTTAAATGGCTATCGGCAACATGATGTAAAATCTGCTCAATGTTCCAACCATTTTCGCGATATCTGTATTGTAATTTTTTCTTTTTATTTACTTTTTTAGATATTGCTTTCAAATGTTCTGGCAAGATGCGTATATCTTGAATCAATTTATTGATAACCGTTTCAGAATATTCTGTCGGAAATTTGCATTTACCAATTGGATAAATAAATGGATTTAGTATTTCAACTTTAGGTGTTGCTTTGTCATCTTGTTTTTTTGATGAAACAGCTTTTACAACTTCTTTAGTGGCAGTACTTGATTTTTTTGCCGTTTTTACTGCAGGTTTATTTGCCTTTTTACTGCTAGTTATTGTGCTTTTTTTAGTTGTAGCCATAATTAAAATTTTTCTATAGTTTGTTCAATAATATCGTTGTTGTTTGTAATTACAATTTTATATGCACCAGAAGCTAAGTTTTCAAGATTAATAACTTTTTGATGTAAACCTTTTTGCAAAAATCCAAAATCAATAGCTTTTACCAAACTACCTTTTAAATCGTACACATTTAAAAATAAATTTGCACTGGTAGATGTATTAAATTGTACGGAAATAAAATCAATAAACGGATTTGGATAAGCACTCAACATCACTAAGCTGTTCGATTTATTTTTGATGCCAACTGTTGTTGATGTTCTTGGTGTTAGCGGTGCTGGATAAATATTTTGTTCAGCTTGTGTCGTTTTTGTGCGTGCTTTTTTCAACCAGCGTGTTCCAGCTTCTGTAAACCAACCTTGATCAAAAGTTTGATTGGTGTCTATAGTTGCTACGGTTTTTACATAATAAAAATCGCCTTGTGCTTTCGCATCCGTTAAATCTAAAATAGAATAACCTTTTTTAGTTAATTCAACATTTTTAATGTGAGGAAACAATAAACCAACAAATCCATAAAATGCATTTAACGGAATAGGTGATGAGCCAGAAGTTACGCTGGTGCAAACAAACTCAACACCAACCGAACCTTGTCCTGTAAATGCATTGTATTGTGCTTGATTATAAGGTAAATCCATGGCCCAAGCTGTATGAATGTCACCAGTTAAAACTATAACGTTTTTAATATTGTTGTCCAAGATAATGTCGTATAGTTTTTTTCTGTCTACTTCATAGCCGTCCCATTGATCGTTATTTAAGATAACACCATTTCCATTTTGCCAGAAAAGTTTTAGATTTCCCATCATTACTTGTTGACCGAGCACTTTCCATTTTGCTGTTGAATTTTTTAATTCTGTTTTCAGCCATTCCATTTGTTCGTTTCCGATTAAATGTCTAGATGTATCATTAGTATTTCCGCCTTGTAAACTTCTATCATACAAACGAGTATCCAACATAAAAATATCTACTAAATTTCCGTAGCTAATTTTTCTCCATATTTTATTTGGATTTCCTGTTTCAGGTAATCGAATTGGCATCCATTCGTCGTATGCTTTTTGGCCATACGATTTTCTGTCAGACCACAAACCTTCAGCACCTTGCGTATGGTTGTCTGCGCCTAAAGTATAAGAATTATTAGCTGTTTCATGGTCGTCCCAAACAGAAATAAATGGATATTGCTGATGCACATTTCTGCAAGATGGATCTAATCTGTAGGTAGAATATCGTTGACGATAATCAGCTAATTTTGTTATTTCGTAAGTTGGTAATTGATCTGTTCTTCCTGGAATTCCAAAAGAACCATACTCATAAATATAATCACCTAAATGTAATACAGCGTCAATATCGTTGCGTTCAGTAATTCTATCGTACGCGTTAAAAAAACCATTTGGATAATTTGAACAAGATACAAACGCAAAACGTTGTTGTGATTTTCCTGAAACAGGTGCAGTTTTTGTTCTACCAGTAACGGAATTTTTTCCATCTACCGTAAATTCATAAAAATACCAAGTGTTTGGTTGCAAACCTGTAACATCAATTTTTACAGTATAATCTTTGGTGCTATCTGTTGTAAAAATACCTGATTTCATGGTTTGTACAAATGAGGTATCCAATGCAACATGCCAAGTTCCTGTTACGGTTCCTGCTATCTCAGGTGTTACGCGTGTCCAAATAATTACAGCATTTGGAGTTGGGTCACCTGAAGCAACACCATGATAAAATGGTGCCAATGATGTGTCTAACATTGAACGTTCTGTGCTGTTATTTGGTTCTTCTGCTTTGTTAATTGAACAAAATAGTAGTAAAAAAGAAATTGAAAGTAATATTCGAGCCATATACATAGTTTGAACTAAAATTACAATCTTTTATTTCTAAATACAAGTGTGAAGTAAAAAAAATCACTTAAAATTAATTATATAGAAATTCGCAAACGAAGTTGTTTAGTTTAAAGACTTAAATAATATGGTTTTAATAGTGAAATAAATGAAGATGTGTATTCGTTATTTTCATCTTTTATAGTCAACGTGTCAAGTTGAATTTCATTCGTTTTTTGCAAACCAACCATATAACAAACTCTGAAATAAGTATGAGTTGGCGTTTGCTTTAGTAGTAATTTTCTTTCTATGTAAAGTTGGTTAGTATTGCATTTATTTTCAAATTCGATTGCACGAAAATAGGGTAGCAGTATAGCAAATTTTCCATTTGTATGGAGTAGTTTTTTTATCTTTTGAATTAAATTTTCGAGTGTTAGCTTTAAAGAGTGTTTTGCTAATTTTTCACCATGCGTTTCTGATACTTTTTCGTTTTCATAAAATGGCGGATTGCAAACAATAAAATCATATTTTTCATGTGCTGAAAATTGCAAAATATCTTCATTGAAAATGGAAATATTATTAGAAAAAATGGACGACTCAATATTTTGTTTTGCTTGCAAGTAAGCAGATGAATCAATTTCTACGGCATCAATTTTTGCTGCTGATTTTTGAGCTAACATTAGCGTAAGCAAACCAGTGCCACAACCAATATCTAATATGGTTTTCACGTTTTCTTCAACATGCAGCCAAGCACCAAACAAACAAGAATCGGTGCATACTTTCATAGCGCATTTGTCTTGTTCAATTTTAAATTGTTTGAACTGAAAATAGGTGTTGGACATGTGGTAAAGATAGTTAGATTTTAACGACTAAAAAAAGCGACAGAAATACTGTCGCTTTTTTTTCATAAATTATAATCCAATGTCGTTTTGTAAACAAGAGATTCCGAAAAAATTTCGGAATGACAGCGTCACTGCACAGCGACGCTGTTACCGCGTCGCTGTCAACCTGTCCCGAAGTTTCGGGATTGTTTCAGGTTCTTATTTTGCTTAACTAAACGCCATTATATTAAATTCCCAAATCCTAAATCTCATTTCTAAACTCTAATAACCAAACGCATAGTATTTTAAGCCATTTTGATTTGGATATTTGCCTTCTAGTAAAATACCATTTCCATTTTTTTCGCTGATTATATTTTCTAAATCATCTTTCTTGGTAAGAGCTTGGTTGTTGATGCCAGTAATGACAAAACCAGTTTGCATATCAGTATTTTGTTTAATAATTCCATCGCTTATTTTGGTCACTTTTAAACCACCAGCAACGCCTAATTTTTTCGCTTCTAAACTGCTCAGTGCATCTACTTCAATGCCTAAATTTTCAATTACATTTCCAGATTTTTTTGCACTTGATTTTGCTGTTAATTCAGTTTTATTTTCCTGAGATTTTAACGTCACTTCTTTACTTATCATCGTTCCATCTCTAAAAATTTGCAATGTCACTTTGTCGCCAGGTCGGTAGCGCGCAATGTGTTCTTGTAAGTCAGCAGAATTAGTAATTTCTGATTCGCCAACTTTCATAATTACATCACCACGTTTGATACCACCAGCTTCGCCAGCACTTCCTTTATTTACTTCTGCAATGTAAGCACCTTGTATTTTTGGTAGTTTTAAATCTTTTGCTAATTCATCATCTACTTCACGAATATTGACACCTAAAAATCCGCGTTGAACTTCGCCAAAATCTACCATATCTTTTACTACTTTTTTTGCTAAATTGGCTGGAATGGCAAACGAATAACCAGCATACGAACCAGTTGGCGTGGCAATAGCAGAATTTATTCCAATTAAATTTCCATTTAAGTCAACTAAAGCACCACCACTGTTTCCTGGATTTACGGCAGCATCGGTTTGTATAAACGATTCAATCGCAAGGTTGCCCGCTTTTTCTCGTAAAATATTTATGTTGCGTGTTTTCGCAGATACAATTCCTGCAGTTACAGTCGATGCCAAATTAAATGGATTGCCAACTGCCAAAACCCATTGTCCAACTTGTACTTCATCAGAATTGGCAAACGTCAAATATTGTAGGTCTTTGCTATCAATTTTTATAACAGCCAAATCTGTACTTGGATCTTTACCTATTAGTTTTGCTTTAAATTCTCGATTGTCAAACAAATTTACTTTTATCTCATCAGCACCTTCAACAACATGGTTGTTCGTAACAATATAACCATCATTACTGATGATTACACCAGATCCACTGGCTTCCTGATCTTGTTGCTGAGGCATTTCAAATGGCATACCGAATTGATCACCAAAAAATTGGTAAAACGGATTCATTTGACGCATATCTTTTTTACTGACTTTAATTTTTGTGTTGATGTGCACGACTGCTGGCGTTGATACTTTGGCTGCCTGAATAAAAGCATCGTTTGGTAAACCACTGGTTAAACTGGCAAATTTTACAGGTGCTTTTTCTTCTGTAAACGAAGAGGAAAACTTTGGAGTAGTCTTGTTGGAAATCGCTAAGGCAATGAATGCACTTATGCAACCAATAATTAAGTAGCTTGTAATTTTTTTCATGTCTATTAATTTAATGTTTTTTAATGGAGCGCATGTGTCTTTAATTCTTTCTGTCTTTTTTGAAATGAAAATTTGTCATCTTTTTTCTTTAAAAAACAGTTTAAAATCTAAGCGCAATTTACATACCTAATTGAAAACATAACCGTCAAAAAATCTTAAGTGTTCGTTAAAAAAAGTTAACTATATCTTTGCACATAAATTTAGTTTAATACACTACTTTTGAAGTATGCAAATTCACTTCTATAAATATCAAGGAACTGGCAACGATTTTATTTTAATTGACAATCGTTCGCTTATTTTTCCTAAAGAAAATACCAAATTAATTAATGCACTTTGTGACAGAAGATTTGGTATTGGTGCAGATGGTTTGATGTTACTTGAAAATGAAGCTGATTATGATTTTAAAATGGTATATTACAATGCAGATGGTAATGAAAGCACCATGTGTGGTAATGGTGGAAGATGTATTGCGTCGTTTGCTGCATTGCTGAATATTGTTAAAAAAGATGGAAAATTTATCGCCATTGATGGTGAACACGATTTTGAAATTGCAGATGCTATTGTAAAACTAAAAATGATTAACGTTTCAGACATTCGTCATGAAATAAATAATTATATTTTATTTACCGGATCGCCACATTATGTAAGTTTTAGAAATGAAATTGATACTCTTGAAATTGTGGAAGAAGCCAGGAAAATAAGGTATAACGATGAGTTTTCAAATGAAGGAATTAACGTAAATTTTGTGGAAGAAAAAAATGACAAAATTTATATGCGTACGTATGAACGTGGTGTTGAAGATGAAACCTTATCGTGTGGCACAGGAACAGTTGCAGTTGCTTTATCTATCGCAGAAAAACATCAGTTATCACAAGGAAAAATAGAGATACAAACACCTGGTGGAATTTTGTTTGTCTCATTTGATAAACAAGGAACTATATTTACAAATATTTGGTTAGAAGGTGCAGCGCAGAAAGTATTTGAAGGTGATATCGAAATTTAACGTTTCACCAAAAAAAAATAAAAACTCACTTAATTTTGCGAACCATGCAATGCATGTTTTGTTGCTTAAAACAGAAGGAATTCAATGGTAAAAATTTATAAAAAAGAAGAAACGCATTTAGTCACAATTGAGCAACCAGAAGCTGATTGCTGGATAAATATTTCACCACCGTTCAATATGGAACAGCTTGAGAAATTAGCAATAAGTCTCGAAGTGCCATTTTCTTACATTGTTGATTGTATTGACCAATACGAACGATCTCGTTATGAAAAAGAAGACAACGCGAAACTAATCGTAATTAACACGCCAATATTAAATGAAGGATTTGATTTAGAAGATGAAGCAACATACATTACCATTCCTGTTGGTATCATTTTAATACCAGAAATGATTTTAACGGTTTGTTCGGTGAACAATCCGATGATAGAATGGTTTGAAAAAAATGTACTGAAAAATGTAAAACCAAGTGACAGAAATTTGTTTGTAGTGAAGATTTTTGAACGCAACGTTTACTATTTTTTGTATTATTTACGAGAAATCAATAAACGTATTTCTCAAATTGAAAAGGAATTAAATTACAGCAGTAGAAATCAGGAACTCAATAAATTACTGCATTTACAAAAAGCATTAATTTATTTTGTAAACGATTTGCGTGCTAATGAAATGGTTTTACTGAAAGTACAACGCACCGATTTTTTGGAATTAAAAGACAATAACGATGCGAAAGAATTATACCAGGATATTTTGATTGATAATTCACAAGCGTTAGAAATGGCAAACGTTTACTCTAACATCTTAGGCAATATGATGGGTGCCTTTGCATCTATTATTTCTAATAATTTAGGACACGTGGTAAATCGTTTAACCGCAGTAACCATAGCGTTGATGGTACCTACTTTAGTAGCTGGTATTTATGGTATGAATGTCGATTTGCCGTTTCAGCACAGCACTCATGCTTTCACCATCGTAATGTTAATTTGTATTATGACAACAGTCATATTTGTGGTATATTTTAGAAAAAAGAAATGGTTATAATATGGATATTGAAAATAAAGATTTAACGACAATCAGAAATATACTCGTGTTCTTTGCAGCAATTGCTAGTTTGTATATTTTTCATTTATTGCAGGACTTATTAGTGCCATTAGTGTTAGCATTATTCTTGGCTTTGTTAGTTCATCCAATTTTAGCATGGTTTGAAAAAAAGAGAATTCCCATGTTTGTAAGCGTTGGTGTAATTGTAATTTGTATCATTTCTATTAACGCATTATTGATTCTGATTTTTTATAAAACCGGAAAACATATTTTTGCAGAGAAAGCATATTTTGTCGCACAAATAAAGTATAAACTCGGTGGTTTGTTAGAAATATACACCAACATAACTGGTGATGATTTAGATTTAAACCAAATGGTTGACAAACTGCAAAATTATTTTTCTTCCGACTTTTTAATGAATAATTCAGGTTCAATTTTCGGTCAGGTAGGTTTGTTAACGGAAGAATTTTTGCTAACCACAGTATATTTAATTTTGTTGCTTACTGGAATTATGAAATACGAAAACTACCTGCATTATTTAGGTGGAAACATAGAAGTAGGTGGTCGTTACATAAAAGCATTTGAAGAAGTAAAATCATCGATTGTTGGCTATGTGAAAATCAAATTCATTATTAGCTTTTGCTATGGTTTGGCCACTTTTGCTTTGTGTTTTGCGTTCGGACTTCGTTTTTCCTTTTTCTGGGGCTTTTTAGCATTCATTCTAAATTTTTTACCAGTTGTCGGTGCCATGATAAGTTTAATTCCAATTGCATTGATGGCACTCATACAATTTGATACAGTTGGTGCAGTATTTTTACTCGTATTTATAATTTACGCATTGCATTTTATTTTAGCCACCGGTTTAGAACCAATTTTTATGGGTCAGCAAACTTCATTAAATACAATCGTTGTTATAACTGGCTTGTTATTTTGGGGTTTTCTTTGGGGAATTTTCGGCATGTTTTTGTCTGTACCGCTCATGGTTTTAACCAAAGTTATTTTAACCCAAATTTCTGGGGCAGAAGTTATTGTGAAGTTATTAGGTGGTGACAGGAATAAATAATAAACCTTCTTTTTATCAAGTTTTATAAAAGAACATATCATTCTAAATTTATCCGCGTTATCCTAAATTTATCCGTGTCATCCTGAGTTTATCGAAGGATCACCAATCGTAAACACAAGTGGCTTAATTAAATTAGTATTATTACAACAAACGGCTAATAAAGCTGCTTTTTTTCAGTCTCTTTCAATTTAAAAACCAATAGCCATTTTTTTGTCGATTCTCCATTTTTGTTCGGAAAATTCCATTTTCAGTCCGCAAGCTCGGTGATCCTGTCCGCAAGCTCGGTGATCCTGTCCGCAAGCTCAGTGATCCTGTCCGCAAGCTCAGTGATCCTGTCCGCAAGTTCAGTGATTCAGTTCGCGAGCTCAGTGATTCAGTTCGCGACCTCAGTGATCCTGTCCGCGACCTCAGTGATTCTGTTCGCGAGCTCAGTGATTCTGTTCGCGAGCTCAGTGATTCTGTTCGCGAGCTCAGTGATCCTGTTCGCGAGCTCAGTGATCCTGTCCGCGCGCTCAGTGAAGTAAAATCTGAGCTTTCTAACAGGTTCAAGGGTCCAGCTAACGAGAAATCCGTCTTTGCTAAGGAGTTCTTTAGCTTAAATGACCAAATCTTCGTCTTTGCTAACTGATTCTTAGTCTTCGCTAACCGCATTTTCGTCTTTACTAAAGATATTTTTCATCTTACAAACTACATCAAAGTGCTGGCTGAAATGCTTTTTGATACGACAAACTTACTATTTAGCATTCCTGACTAAATGCCGAATCTGGCTAACGGAATTGATTGACTTACTGACGTGAAATTTTAATAGAATTACAAATTTTATGGATATGAAAAGAAAAATAATTTAATAATTTTTGACTTCTTTATAGAAAAAATGAATTATAAAGAAAAATAGTACAATTATTTTCTATTATTTACTCAAATTAATGTCATTTCTTAATAAATTTTTGCATTGTACGATGTAAATTCTCATTTAACAACCTTATTTGTTAAAATAAAATTATCATTCAAAATTTAACATCAGTTTTGTTGATTTATATCAAATAAATTAATTAAATTCACCTTTAATACAAATTGTATTCACTATATTTGGTTAACTATTGTATCAACAAATTTGATTGGCATATTTATGTTCAATAAAATCTATTTTAAATATGAATAGCTTATCAAAAATTGTGCGTATAAAAGATTTTAAAAATAAGTTAAAATAAAAATTTGGATTAATCTTTACAAAACTAATTCTACATTTCAGGTATATAACTAGCCGGTATCCGAATGCTGGTAGAATCTAGTGCGTAAGCAATCCTACTTAAAAAAGTATAATATGATAGAATCAAACAACCGCTTTGTTACAAAGTACCTTGCAAATTTTTTGCATATCAATTTATTAAAAATAACAAGTAGTTCTAAAAAAGTACTTTCAATTGCAGGTTTATTATTGTTGATGTTTGTAGGACAGCAGAGTTTTGCAGCGGTTAATGTAACTTACACTGGAACATGTGCTAATGCAACATTTACAGCAGGCAGTCCTTATGCAAATATGGCAGCAGCCGTAACGGCAATGAACGCAAGTATGGCTTCTACAACAGGATCTGGTACGGTTGTATTTACTGCGACTGCCAATGAAACTGTGCCGAACGGAACTGGTCTTTATATTACAGCAACAGGTAGTGCAACCATTGGTTTAGTAATAGATGGCGCTGGTTTTACATTTACTGCAGGAACAAATACTGCTGCAGGTAACTTAGATGCAGTTTTTAAAATTGTTGGTGGCGATTATATTACTATACAAAATTGTGTAATTCAAGAAAATGCTGCAAACGTTGTGACTGCTACAGGTGCAACGAATACTATGACCGAAGCAGGTATTTTGTTAATTCACGCTTCTGCAACAGATGGCGCATCAAATAATACCATTCAAAATAACACTATTTCATTGAGTGCATCATATGCAAATGCTTGTGGTATCTTATCTACATCTGCTTCTACAACTACTAATGCATCACCAGGAGCAAATACAACAGCAGATGCAACGTCTACAGCTGGAACAAACTCAAATAACAAATTTTATGGAAACATCATTTCAAATGTTTTAATCGGTATCAACCTTGTTTGCCCACCTGTTACTGCATCAGTAAATGAATCAGGTAATGATTTTGGTGGATCTTCAACTACAACTGGTAACAGAATTACATTTGGTGCAGCAATTACACCAAGTGGACCATGGAACAGAAGTTCTGCTTCTGTACTAGGTGGTATTGTGTATAGAAACGGAGCAGGTTTTACTGCAAGGTATAATACAATTACATCTAATTCCGCAGCATACACTTTATCAGCTGGTTTAATTGGTATTTCAGTGAGTAGTGGTACAGCACCATCAACTGCCTATACCGCAACTATTAGCAATAATAATATCACCCTAACTTCTACTGGTGTACAACCAATATATGGTATAGACTTTGGTCACGGTTTAGCTACTAATGCTACTTTCAACGCTAGTGATAATAGAGTAACCATCAATCAAAATTCTGGCGCTGCTAACGCTGCTGCTGTAAATGGAATCAGAGCAAGTTATTCTTCAGGTGTAAAAACGATAAGCACAGATACGATCGTAATAAATCAAACGCCTACTGTAGGTTCAACAACAAGTTCTGTTACAGCTATTAATGCAGGAACAAATGCAGGTACAACGGTGAATGTAACCAACTGTATTCTGACGATTAAAGAGTCAACATCTGGAACTGGTTCGTTTGGAGCAGGTACAATTACTTACATAGATGTAAATGCAGCTTCTGCTACAGTGAATGTAACAGGTAATATTTTAAATACAACAGGATCAACCATATTAAGTACAGGTACTTTATATGGTATTTATCAAATCTCAACTGTTACAGCTTTGGTCAATGCTAAAGGAAATATAGCAAATATAGACCGAACTGCAGCCTCTGGTACAGCATACTTCTTTTACACTTCAACTACACCAAGTGAAATAGCAGATACAATTTCCAACAATAATATCACCTTTACTAATATTTCAGGTACGTCTGCTGTAACAGCTATATATAATGCTGGTGGTACTGCCTCAACCGTTAAAAGTACAGCTAACAATGTTATCAGTATTACCGGTACAGCAACAGGTGCAATGGTTGGTATTCTAACTGGCTATTCTACAGCAGCTAGTAATATCGCACAAGGAAATAGCATTACTATAAATATTCCTTCCACATCTATAAATGGTATTCAAACCAATACCACTGCAGCAGGTAATATTAATGCAAATACCATTTCTATTACAACTACTGCATTATCACCAACAATTAATGGTATTGTAACCACTACAGGTGCAGGACCGTTTAATATTACAAGTAATAGTTTTACAATCAGTGCTTCTGCTGCTTCAACCAGTGCACCTACAATTGTGGCTATTAGTGCTGCTGTGTCAGCTGTGCATAATATATTCAGTAATACTATAACAGGCATTACTACAGGTGCGGGTTCTGGTTCCGCATCTATTACAGGTATATTATCAAGTGCCGGAACAACCAATACTATTTATAAAAATAAAATCTACGATTTATCTACATCATGCACAGGTACTGCAACGGTAATTAGTGGTATTAGAGTTACAGCTGGAACCACAACTAATATTCATAATAACTACATTGGTCAAGGTAATGCATTAACAGGAGTGAATAATGCATCAGATGCAGTAAGAGGTATAAATATAACTTCTTCAACTGCTAGCTCAACTATAAATGTATATTATAATACTATCTATTTAAATACTTCTACTACAGGTGCTAACTTCGGTACTGCTGCTTTATTTCATACGTTTAATACTACAGCTACTACAGCTGCATTAAATATGCGTAATAATATTTTGGTAAATACATCAACACCAGCAGGCACTGGTATTACTGCTGCCTTTTCTCGTTCTGCCAATACCAATTTAAACAATTTTGCTACTACCTCTAATAACAACTTATTATACACAGCAGCTACACCAAGCGCAACACGTGTTATATTTAATCAAGCTGGTACTGTTTCACAAACCTTAGCAAATTATCTAAGCGCTGTTGGTCCAACACGTGAAGCAGCATCTGTTACAGAATTGCCGCCATTTTTAAGTACATCTGGTTCTTCAGCAAATTATTTACATATAGATCCCGCAACAGGTACACAAGTAGAAAGTGGCGCAGCTGCTATAAGTGGATACATAGATGATTATGACGCAGCTAGTGTAAGAACTGGATATCCTTTAGGTGGTCAGGTGAATGGTGGTGGTACCGCTCCAGATATAGGTGCAGACGAAGGTGATTTTAAATTGGCAAGACCAATAATCACTGCTTTATCTACACCAACTGCAACTTGTACTGCCACTGCTCATGCAGTTAATGTCACTTGTACTACACCAATTGGTACTATTTCGAGTGCTGCTATTACTTACAATAATGGTGCATTGAATTCAAACGTAGCAATGACTTATGTAAGTGGAAGTGGATTAGGACCATATGTATATACATTTTCTATTCCTGCGGCAAGTCCTACAAATACTACTGTAACATGGAGTTGTACTGTAACAAATTCAGCTGGTTTAACATCGACTGTTTCTAACGGAACATCTTACACAGACGATGCTAACAATGGAATGACAGCTACAGCTACCGCACGACCTACTACAGTATGTTCTGGCGCAGCAGATACTTTAAGCATTGTGGTAGATAAGAGTGGTACTGGAGTAATTGGATCAGGATCAGTTAATTCTTCATCTGCTCCTACACCATTTTCTGGTGTTTATGGAGGTATGAAAGGTCAGTATATTATTTTGGCTTCTGAATTAACAGCAGCAGGATATACAGCAGGAAATATAACAGGTATTGGAATTAATTTTGTATCAGCAGTTACTGCAACTTATACAGGATTAACAATACAAATAGGAAATACTGCTCTTTCTGCTTTTCCTGGAACATTAAGTTTAGAATCATCAGGATTAGCTACATATTATGGTCCAACAAATTTAGTTAACCCAACTGCTGGTGTTAATACATTTACTTTAACATCTTCTTTTTATTGGAATGGAACAAGTAATATTATAATATCAACTAATTGGAGTAACAATACTACAACAAGTACAGCTGCTTCAGTTGTGACAACTACAACTGCATTTAATTCTGCACAGGTTCATAAAAGAGATAGTTACACACCAGCAGCTCTTTTAGCTTTAACTGGAACTCAAGTTGGAGGGTCATCTACTGTTGGTACAGCAAGACCAAATTTCACCATTATTGGAAACAAAGCTCCAACGCCAACTGCATATTCTTGGAGTGATGGCGCATCAACAGTAAGTACTACGAATCCAGGATATGTCAATCCAACTGCTAATCCAACCAATTATACTTGCATAGCAACAGTAAATGGCTGCCCATTAGTATCCAACACTGTAGCTGTAACCGTAGTGAGTTTACCGGCAGCACCATCATTAGTAGGGAATAGTACGCAATGTGGTTCTGGAGTACCAACAGCATCTGTATCAGGTGCTGCAACCTTAAGATGGTATGATGTACCAACAGGCGGCACAGTATTACAAACAGGCGGCACTACTTATGCAGGTTCAATCAGTGCAACAGATACTTTCTATGTTTCTTCTTTTAACGGAACCTGCGAAAGCGTAAGGACAATGGTCATTGCTACTGTGAATTCACCGGATGCTTTGACGGCATCAGCAAGTCCAACTACAATTGCATGCTTAGGAAACAGTACAAACTTATCAGTATCTCAAACTGGCAGCACACAAAGTTATACATTAACATGGACAGCAACGCCTTCAGCAGGCAGTGGTATTCCAACAAGTGCAGCAGGAGCATTGGGCACACCCTTAACAATAACACCAACACTTGCTGGCTCATACAGATATACCATTACAGGTGTGGACGGTTCATGTACTACATTTGATACCATCAGAGTAACGGTAAATAATCCAAATGTAGGTGTTACAGCAACAGCCACCGCACGTCCAACTACAGTATGTTCAGGCGCAGCAGATACTTTAAGTGTAGTCGTTGCTAAAAGTGCAACAGTAACCTTGGGAGCAGGTGGTTCATCATCAACACTCGCACCGTACAATCCATTCAATGGTGGCTATGGTGGAATGAAAGGACAGTATTTAATCAGAGCATCAGAATTAACAGCATTAGGTTTAACTGCTGGTGATATCACTGGCTTAACGCTATACGTTTCAGCAATAGGAACAACCTATAATGGATTTGTAGTTCAAATTGGCAATACTGCCTTAACTGCATTGACATCATCTACGATTCAAGGTTCATTAAACACTGTTAAAACTGCATTCAACTTTGCACCAACAGCAGGTGCGAATGCAATAACATTTGATACACCGTTTTCTTGGGATGGATCAAGTAATATTATTGTATCTACATCATGGAGTAATAATAATACATCGAATACATCAGCAACAATATTTTATGATGCAACAGCTTTCCAGTCTGCCGTAAGTTATCGTAAAGACAATGAGACAGCAGCGAACATGTTAGCATTTACAGGTGCTACAGGTGCTGGTACATTTACCTATGACAACTCATCAAACAGACCTAGATTTAGCTTTACAGGCAATACAGCACCAGCACCAACAGCGTATGCATGGAGCGATGGTGCATCAACAGTAGGTACAACCAATCCATCGTATGTAAATCCAACTGTAAATCCAACCAATTATACATGTACGGCAACGGTAAGTGGTTGTCCAGTGGTATCCAATACAGTAGCAGTAACAGTAGTAAGTTTACCAACTGCGCCTACATTAGTTGGTAATAGCGTTCAATGTGGAGCAGGCGTACCAACAGCATCTGTATCAGGTGCTGCAACCTTAAGATGGTACGATTTACCAACTGGTGGCACGGTATTACAATCAGGCGGTACTACTTACGCAAGTTCAATCAGCGCAACAGATACTTTCTATGTTTCTTCATTTAACGGCACATGTGAAAGTGCACGAACAATGGTGATAGCTACAGTGAATGCGCCAGATGCGTTAACAGCATCAGCAAGTTCAACAACTATCGCTTGCTTAGGAAATAGCACTGATTTATCAGTGGCACAAACAGGCAGCTCACAAAGTTATACCTTAACATGGACTGCTACACCATCAGCAGGCAGCGGCATTCCTACAAGTGCAGCAGGTGCATTAGGTACACCTTTAACTATAACACCAACGGCAGCAGGTTCATACAGATATACCATTACAGGTGTGGATGGAGCATGTACCACATTTGATACCATTAGAGTAACCGTAAATGATCCGAATGCAGGTGCTACTGTAGTTGCAACAGCACGACCAACTACGGTATGTACAGGTGATGCAGATACGTTAACTTTGGTTGTAGCAAAAAGCGGAACGGTTTCGACTGGAGCTGGTGCAAGCACATCATCATCAGCTGGAACTTCACCGTTCTATCATGGCTATGGTGGTCAAAAAGCACAATATATATACAGAGCTTCTGAATTGACAGCTATGGGATTAACAGCGGGTAATATAACCGCATTATCTTTAAATATAACTAGTTTAGGTACTGCAACTTTAAGCAACTTAACAATTAGTGTTGGACATACAGCACAAAATGCTGCCGTTACCAATACCGCTATTACTACAGGTTTAACGACTGCCTACAGTACTGCTACACAAACGTTAACAACAGGAACGAATAGTTTTACATTTGGTACTGCGTTTAATTGGAATGGTACTAGTAATATTGTTATTTCATTTAGTTATTCTAACGTCAACTCAGGTGGAACATCTTCCACAGTTACAACGGATGCTGCAGGATTTACATCAACACTAGGTATTTATGCAGATAACTCAACAGCAGCTTGTTTGTTTGCAGCACCTGCATCTGCACAGGCATGTATGGGTTTAAGTTCAAATACGACAACTTCAAATCGTCCAACATTTACGATAACAGGTAATAAAATACAAACTCCTGCTTCCTTTGCATGGAGCGATGGTACTTCAACAGTTAGCACTACAAATCCTGGTTATGTTAATCCAACAGTAAATCCTACCAATTATACTTGTACGGCAACCGTTAGTGGTTGTCCTGTGGTATCTAATACTGTAGCAGTTACAGTAGTACCTATTCCAACCACACCTACATTAGTTGGAAATAGTACTCAATGTGGACCAGGCGTACCTACAGCATCTGTATCTGGTGCTGCTACATTAAAATGGTATCTTGTACCAACTGGTGGAACAGCTGTGCAAACAGGTGGCACTACTTATGCTACTTCTATTAGTGCAACAGATACGTTCTATGTGTCTTCTAATAACGGAACATGTGAAAGTGCAAGAACAATGGTAATTGCCACTGTAACTGCACCAGATAGTATTACAGCTTATGCTGGTGGTACTGGTACAAGTGGTGGTGCTTCATCTCCACCAAATATTACGGCATGTCCAAATACACCATTGAATTTATACGTTCTGAAAAATTCAGGAACCAATTCATACAATTATACTTGGAGTTGTGCAACTGCTGGTAACGGTATCAGCACTTCTACTGGAAATAATATTTCAGTGACACCAACAGCAGCAGGATTATTTAATTACATAGTAACTGCAAATGACCCTGTTTCTGGATGTAATAATGTAGATACTGTTAGAGTACGAGTTATTCCAACATCTATCACAGCAACCGCATTAGCAACAAACCTTTGTGGTGCTGGTTCTTCTACAACCATTAGTATTCCTTCTGCTGGGTTAGGTACTTCAACGGTTCAATGGCAGAAAGATAGTAGCGGCACTTGGGTAAATGTTGGAACAGATTCAACAACATTGGTAACTCCAAACTTAGACACAACAACTAGTTTCAGAGCATTAGTAAAAGTAGGTGGAAGCACTTGTCTTACATCAAATACTGTAACTATAAATGTAAATAATGTTGCGATTACT
The DNA here is from genome assembly GCA_938008535.1 of uncultured Saprospirales bacterium. Lineage (GTDB taxonomy): Bacteria > Bacteroidota > Bacteroidia > Chitinophagales > JADIYW01 > JADJSS01. Next base: position 21,271 of record CALLKF010000138.1, read on the forward strand.
TCTACTACACCTGCATCTAGATGCACACCTGGAACATTAACTTTATCAGCAACAGGTACAAGTGGTTCAACGATTAGATGGTATACAGACCCAACAGGAGGGACACTATTACAAACTGGAACTTCATATACAACACCTTCTTTAAGTGCTACTACAGATTACTATGTGGAAGCAGTTAATGGAACTACATCTGTTACAAGTAATGTTGGACCAAATAGTCCAAACGACGGCATTGGATCTTTTGGAACTAGTTTTACAGGTACGTATCAAGTATTTGATGTTGCTGCAACCATGGTACTTAATTCAGTTGATGTGTTTGCAACTACTACAGGTACAGTTATTGTTGAATTATTGAACTCTTCCGGTACTGTTATAAATACAGCAGCAACTTATAACGTAACTGCTGGTCAGGCAAATTCAACATCTACTTCTGTTGGTACTGCTATTACAATACCAATAAACTTTACGATTCCAGCTGGAACAGGTTATGAATTGAGACTTAAATCAACGTCTACTGCTACTATATTAAGAAATGACGGTGGCATGGCATCATATTATAATATTGTCGGCTCAGAACCAACATTTACTGATAACTGGCTGTTTGATATTGATTATTGGTATGACTTCTACAAATGGAATGTAACTGTAACTGGTGCTTGTGCGTCCGTACGAACTCTAGTTACAGCTACTGTAGCAGCGCCAACTACCAACCCAACTGTAACTGCAACACAAACAATTTGTCAAGATAGTATTGTTTTATTAACTGCAAGTGGTAGCACTTCAAGCCCTACAACATTATTGTTTGAAGGATTTGAAAGCAATCCACCGGCTGGGTTTAATTTAAATACCAATGGTACTTTTAGCGACTTCTATGTAGAACCATATTATATTGAAGGTGCTCAATCAATTGGTTTAGTTTCTGACAGTTGGGACGGAACAAACATCAGAATTACTCAATCTTCACCAATTAATTTAAGCTCTTACACAAATGCAGAATTAACATTCTACCATATATGCGCTTCAGAGCCGGGCTATGATTACGGATATGTTCAATATTCTACAGATAATGGTGGTTCATGGACTTCTTTCCCTACATCTGCTTATACAGGTGGTGCTACATTACAAAATAGTGTGGTTTCCTTTGATGCTTCTAGTTATTCTGATTGGAATACTCAATTCTATGATGAATATCAAGACCCAGGTACGGCGCCTGCTACTTCATTATGGAAAAGAGAATCTATTAACTTAACACCTTATATTGGTACTACTCAATTTAAAGTAAGATTTAGAATGACATACGACTTTTATACAGATTATTATGGATGGTTAATAGATAGTGTACATATTTCTGGTACCAAAACGGTTAAATATGCTTGGACACCAAAAACTCGTTTGTATACGAATCCAGCAGCTACTATAGCATATGATTCTATTACAACACCAGATACAGATACGGTTTATGCTAAACCAAATGATACCATAACGTATACAGCACTTGCATTCACACAAATACCATCTGCATGCTATGGTTCTAATACAGTGACCGTAAATGTTTCTAAAAAACCAACAGCTATTATCGATTCTGTTAAATTATTTGTTTGCGATGGAAGTGCAATACTTAAAGCAAGTTCAGTGACACCACCAAGCAGTTCTTTAAATTGGACTAATATTTCTGGTTCTGGTTCATCCTCAGTTTCAGGAAATCCGGCAACAGTCACCGGTTTAACTGCAGGAACAAGTATTTATCAACTGAAAGCGACAAATGGTCAGTGTATCGATATTCCAATTGGAAAAGATACTATTGTAACACCGACGACAGTACCAAGTACGGTATCCACAACAAATTCTTGTAATTTATGTATCTATACTGACGGTACTACTAAAACATTCTACAATAGTACAGATGGTAAAATAATTGGTACTATTCAAGATGATGCAGCTGTAACACCTGATGAATTAGGTGAAACAGAAATGTGCTTGGATATTGCTGGTGCAGTTCCTTCTGTAGTAGATAATTTCGGATTAAATCAACCGTATTTACAAAGAAGATGGACTATTAAACCAACTACAAATACCAATTCAATTATTACACTATATTTCACGACTGCAGAATTAACAGCTTTACAAGCAGCGGCAAACACTACTCGTTACCAATTCTCTGGCTATGATTTATATGTAACTAAATTTGACGGTGGAGGAAATGGTACCTTTACACCACCTTGTACAGGTGGAACTGGTGGTTGCGGTATGGTAACTGGCAGAAGTGTTCCAGCAGTATTTGGTGCATATAATGGAGACCATTTTGTGTCATTTACAATTAATAGTTTCTCTACATTCTATGTTCATCCAGCATTGTTCCCATTTGCACCACTGCCTGTTGAATTAATTAGCTTCAATGGCTGGAATGCAGGTGCTACAAATCAATTGCAATGGAAAACAGCTTCTGAAAAAAATACAGCGAAATTTATTGTAGAGAAAAGCATAGATGGTGTTACCTATACTTCTATTGGCGAACAAACTGCTGCAGGAAATTCAACCACAACATTAACTTATAACCTTACAGATAACGAACCTGTTGTTGGCAATAACTATTATCGTTTAAAAATGGTGGATTTAGATGGTCAGTTTAAATACAGCGACATCATCAATATTCCGGTGAGCGATGCCGTGGTGAATAGCTTCACACGCGTATATCCAAATCCAACAAAAGGAAAATTGAATATTGAAATTCAATCGTCATCAGTAGCAAATACGAAAGTAGTAGTGTTTGATATAGTAGGTAAGAAGATGTTTGAAAAAGAAATCAGCTTAGTAAAAGGCATAAACACACTTACGTTTGATGTAGCTGATTATGCAGATGGCGCTTATGTATTACAGTTTGCCGATTCAACTGGCAAAACACATACTACTAAGTTTGTGAAAAAATAAAGCAACATTTAAAAAATAATAAACCAAAACAAAGTCCTTGCATTTGCAAGGACTTTGCGCTTTTATATAGAATCAAATACAAAACATTTTTTTTGAATTATAAATTATAAAAAAGTTCATCTATCTTCAAAATAATGGCAAACCTAACAGACCACGCGTCCATTGAACGACTACTTGACAATATGTGAATCTTACAATTTAAAGAATTAAATGTGTATCAACTAAGTTTGACATTGGTTCTAACTTTGCATCATCATTAATCTTAAGCAATTAAAAATGAAAAAGTTATTTCTAATCTACTCCATATTTATAGCGACAATTGGATGTTTAGTAATGACTTCTTGCAACAATAAAAAAATAGAAGTAAAAACAACTAATAAAGAACATATGGACGCAGGAACTAAAACAATTGAAAATATGCAATCCGCATATAAAGGAGAGAAAACAGCAACAGCTAAATACGAAGCATTCTCAAAAAAAGCTGAAGAAGAAGGATATCATAATATTGCACTATTATACAATGCAGTTTCAGCTGCCGAAAACATACACGCAATAAATCACAAAGCTGTAATTGAAGATGCTGGAGCAACTGTTCCTGTAATTACTCCTGAATACACAGTTAAAAATACAAAAGAGAATTTAGCTGATGACATAAACGGAGAAGCGTATGAAGCCAAAATAATGTATCCTGACTTTTTAAAAACGGCAGAAATAGCGGACAATCAAATTGCATTTTTGAGCTTGACTTATGCAATGAAAACAGAACTAAAACATAAATACTTTTTTGAACAAGCTTTGGGCGACATTAACAGTAACACCTTAAATAGTTTGCCATCTAAATATTTTGTTTGCCCTGCATGTGGCAACACTTATGCGACAGCACCAAAGCATTGCGACTTTTCATTAACTGACAGAGAGAAATTTATTGTATTTCAATAATAGTAACTAAAAAATAAAATAATGAAACAATTAGAGAACAAAGTAGCAATAATAACAGGTGGCGCAGGTAGTATTGGTAAAACAACTGCTAAATTATTTTTAGAAGAAGGCGCAAAAGTTTTATTGGTAGATATTAGTGAAACCCAATTAAAAGAGGTTGTAATTGATTTAAGTAGTAAAAATGTGGCGTATTGTGTTGCTGATGTGTCAAAGTCAATTGAAGTTGAGGGCTATGTGAATGAAGCCGTTAAATTATTTGGTAAAATTGATGTGTTTTTCAACAATGCAGGAATTGAAGGTGTGGTAAAACCAATTGTTGATTACCCTGAAGATGTTTTTGACAAAGTGATAGCAGTAAACGTTAAAGGAATATGGTTAGGAAATAAATATGTATTGCCTAAAATGAATGAAGGTGGAAGCATCATTATGACCTCTTCCGTGGCTGGAATTCTAGGTTTTGCTGGTTTAGGAGCTTATGTAACAAGTAAACATGCAGTTGTTGGCATTATGAGAACAACGGCTATCGAAGCAGCTCCGCATAATATTAGGGTTAATTCTGTTCACCCTTCGCCGGTAAATAACAGAATGATGTGCTCTATAGAAGAAGGAGCATCTGCAGGGCACGGAGAAGATGTAAAAAAACAATTTGAGGCAACTATTCCATTAAAAAGATACGCTGAGCCCATTGAAATTGCACAACTGGTTTTATTTCTTGCAAGCGATAACAGTCAATACATTACTGGCACCACTCAAGTAATTGATGGAGGAATGTGTGCTCAGTAACTGTTTTTTTTAAATTGATAGCTATTAATTTAAAGTTTTACCAACCTTTAAACTTAAAAAAACAATTATGAACCAAACACACATTCACTTACTTATAACTCATCTTCCAATTTTTGGCTCAATACTTGGTGGAATTGTTCTTGCATATGGACTTTGGTCTAAAAGTAACGACACGAAAATAGCTGCATACTTTCTTTTCATAATTTCTTCAATTGGTGCAGGAATATCTTATCTAACAGGTGAAGGTGCAGAAGAAACAGTTGAAAATATACAAGGTGTTGTAGAAGCGACTATTAAGACACACGAAGAATTTGCATTGTTTGCATTAATATCCTTAATCATTTTAGGTATTGCTTCCATTTTAGGATTGTTCTTGACTTTTAGAAAATCTCCATTTACAAGAACAACAGCATTTGTGATTTTATTTATTTCTTTAATTAGTTTTGGACTGGTTGCAAGAACAGGTTATCTCGGTGGTCAAATAAGACACACGGAAATTTCTAGTGGTGCGATTGTTCCTTCAGAAAATTCAAAAAACGAAACTGACGACTAAATTAAACCTATTTATCAAAAGGTCTTTTCCTAAAATAGGTTTACAGATATACAAAAAATATCAAAAAAAATAATAATTGACAAAACGAATCAGTATTACAGCGAATCATTTTACAGAATGTTGATAGTAACTACAACCTCGTAAGTCACTAAAACCGATGTCACAAAACCACATCCAACTTTTCGATCTATTTTTCCAATTTAACAGCCAATCAATCAAAATCTACGTATTCTATTCTATTTATGCATATTCATAAATGATTAGTAACCAACAAAATAACAAGTCTGACGCACGTCAAATCAAATCTGACACAACCAAAATCGAGTCTGACACAACCAAAATGAAGCCAAACACAGCCAAAAAGGAATCTGACACATCCAAAATAGAGTCTGACACACGCAAATTGGTATCTGACACACAAAAAAGGGTGTCTTACACAGCCAAAATGGAAATTGACACAATCAAAATGAATGCTGACACAACCAAAATGACAATTGACACAACCAAGAATAGAGTGTAACACAACCAAAACAACAATTGACACACCCAAAATGATACTGACACAAGCAAAATGGAAATTGACACACCCAAAATGACTTCTTACACGAACAAAATAAGGCCTGACGAGACCAAAATAATGCATTCAGAAATGTAGATAAATGCTTACAAATGCAAATAAACACTGTCACAAATCAAAATTCGACCAAACCATTGCTATTAATGACGGCTTTCATTCTATTTAATAAAAAATGCCACGATGTAAATCGTGGCATCCAAAAAATATAAAACTATGAAAAAAACAAAAAGAATTATTGTGCAAAAGTTGCTCTTGGACCACCAGTTGCAAACGTAGCTAAAATTCTAGATTTTTGACCTGTAGAGAACATGTACATACATGCATCATCTGTGTAGTCCATATAGTTCATTGTCATTTCAATTGGTGTGCCTGTGCAAGTAGATTTATGGCCAGCAGCTGGGCAACCGTAATTAGCAGTATTGTGCGTTGGTGTATCAGAAACTAAGTCAGAACCACAAGTAGCGTCGCCCCAAATGTGACGTAAGTTTAACCAGTGACCAACTTCGTGTGTTGCTGTTCTGCCTTTGTTATATGGCGCAGCTGCAGTTCCTGTTCTACCAAAACCTTTGTTTAAAATAACTACACCATCTGTTGCAGATGAACCACCAGGAAATTGAGCATAACCTAAAATTCCACCACTTAACGTACAAACCCAAAGGTTCAATTTTGTAGTTGGTGAAGTTGGATTGATACCACCTTTAGAAGATTTCTTCATCGCATCATCCGTTTTCCAAGATGTTTTTGTAGTAGATTTACGTATTACTTGATCTAATACGAAACGTATTCCAACATTTGCTTTTACACCAGAAAAAGTAGATGGTACTAAACTGAAATCTGTGTTAGTAGCATTAAAATCTTCGTTTAATACATCAATTTGAGATTGAATTTGTGCTTGAGAAATATTTTCAGCAGTAGTTCTGTATAATACGTTTACAACCACTGGAATTTCAATCACGCCATTCACTAATCGTGCATTCACGTTGTTTCTTAAATTGTTTTGAACAGCATCTTCTGCAGCTTGTAAACGTGCTTCTAAAGTTGGGTCTGCTTTCATTTGTGCGGCTAATACTTCCATTGACGAACAATTTCGTTGTGTAGGTGTACCAGCAGCATCTGTTGTTAAATTGTTTTTTTGGCAGCTTGCAAATAAGATGGCAACAGCTGTACTTACTAAAAGTAATTTCTTCATTTAAAAATGTTTTGTGTTAAAAAATAATTTACGACTATACGAATCTAATAATTTTTTGTTAAGCAATCAAAAAATTAACACAATAATTTGTTAACATTAAGTTTATTGTACATTTTTTGACTTAAATCTATTTTTTCTTCTTCTGTAGATAAGATAAATTACACCAGCAATCAGGATGCTGAATGGCCAAATTTTTATGATACCTAAAATAAAAAATAAAAATCCTTTCCAACCTTCTGCAAAGCTTTTGCCTATTTCACCAAAAAATCCAACAGGCGCCGATGTGGTTTCGTAAAATGAAAGATGCAAGGTACTCATCGAAATTCTGTCGTTTAAATATTTCAATCTGCCTTCTGCACTTTCTATATCTGTGCGTACTACATTTAGTTGTTGTTCTACTTGCAATACTTCAGAAACATTTTTAGTTTGTTTCAATAAATCAATATAATGTTGTTCCAGTTCTTTTTTTGTTTTAATGCGTGTGCTTACGTCAATAAATTCTTCTGTAACATCCAATACTTTTATGTTTTTTTCATCGAACTTCGGAACATCTTTTTCAATCGTATTTACAAATGCATCAAATTTATCAGAAGGAATTCTGAGCTCAATATTAGTAGAAACTTCATAATCATTTCGCGATTGATTATCGTTAGAAATGTATGCATCGTATTTTTTTGCTTGTGCAAGAATGGAAGCATGTGTTTTGTTAATATCAGAAGTTTCCCATTTCAGATTGCCTTCTTTCATTAGTTTACGTTCAATAGCTGAATCATTTTTGTTAGAAGATACAGTTGGAATTGGTGTTGAAGTTGCTGCATTAGAACTTGGTGTACTGCTAGCTTCATCCATTGCAACTTCAGGAATTGCTGTAGTTACAGCCATTTCAGTAGCTGCTTCTTTTTCGTTTTGTTTACATTGTGTAAAAAAGACGATTATAAAAATGGAAACAAACAAGGTTGTTTTACTTAAAATAATCTTTTGCATGTTGGTTTGGTTTTGGTTATTTTAAAGTTGCTTAAAATAAGTTGAATTTAAATAACCGAAATAGTTAAGAATGATTAAGGATATTTTTAATCGTAAGAAAATATTTTTTTCCAACTATTAACATGACCAAATTCTATGTAACGATAAGACATGATTGAAATGGCAAGAGAAAGTAGCCAGAATTTAGCCAATAACATTGGACCTCTGTTACTGATGTCACCTATTTTATCAGCAAATAAATCAACAATAAAGGAATGCCATAAATAAAATGAAAACGACATTCTACCTAACATTCGAAGCGGATAGTTTAATAAAATGCTTTTTAAAATTTTTGGCGCAATGAAATAAATAATGACCATAGCAATAATGCTAATGTGTGTCAAGTTATTCATAAATGACAATAGTAATGTATTGTTTTTTTGTAAGATTCTATTGTCGTACCAAAAATTGAAATTGAATTTTGATAAAAAATAAATTACTACACACAACACAATTATTACAATCATTTTTTGATTAATTTTCTCGTGAATTTTTGTTTTTAGAATTAGATAACAGAGCATAATACCAAGTACAAAATCATCTAATCGTGCAATAAAACTATCTTTTAGATAATTTAAAATGGTGTACTTTATTGGTAAAGTGAAACTATAAAGTCGTACTGATAATGAAATAATTAAAACGACAAAGAAAGACAAATATGGCTTTTTCTTGAAGAAGAATAGGATGATAACAAACAAAATACTAAACCAAATTTCTACGCTTAGCGACCACATTACATCGTTTACATGTGGAAAAAAATACTTCTTTGTAAATGTATTGTAGGTAGTTATGGTGTAAATAAAATCTATAAATGCTTCATGGTCAAAGTGCGATCTAAAATACACACCAATCATTGCGCTGAATATCATTAATGGCAATAAACGCTTGGCTCTTCTTTGATAAAATTCTAAAATATCTTTACTTGAAGAAAAAGATTTATCGTCTATTAAATAGGGTATTGCTAATGAAAAGCCAGATAAAACGAAAAACAAATTTACTGCTTGCCAGCAATTATTCATTAATATTGGGTAATCACGAAGAAACCAATAGCTACCTGTATGTTGACATGCAACCATAATTACAGCCAACCCACGCATCGCATCTATTTCTTTTATTTTGTAAGACATAAATTATAAAAAAGGTGTTAATGACTTACAAAAATATTATAAAAAATTGAAATTACGCTAAATTACAAAACACCGTTTGTACATCTTCGTCTTGTTCCAGCTTGTCAATCAATTCTAAAACATCGTCGGTTTGTTCTTCGTTTAGTTCTTTGTGTATTGTTGGAATACGTTGCAACTCTGCACTAATGACTTCAATTCCTTTATCTTCTAACGCTTTTTGCATAGAGCCAAAGTCAGCAAATTTGGTGTAAATAACTAATTGGTTCTCTTCATTTTTTTCTAAATTATCCAATCCTGCATCAATTAAGTCCAATTCCAACTCATCCATATCTCTGTTTTCAGCAGCAATTTTAAAAACGCCTTTGCGTTCAAAAATAAAATCATGCATACCAAGCGTGCCAATAGAACCACCATTTTTATTGAAAATAGCACGCAAATTAGCAACCGTTCTGTTCACGTTATCTGTCGCCGTTTCCACTATCAAAGCCGTTGCGTGCGGACCCATTCCTTCGTAAACCACCATTGCAAATCCTTTGTCATCTTTGGAAGAAGCTCTTTTTATAGCTGCCTCAATTCTATCTTTTGGCATTTGCGCAGCTTTTGCGTTTTGTATGGCTCTTCTCAAGCTGGAATTGGTATCAGGACTTGCACCACCTTCTTTTATTGCCATGGCAATTTCTCTTCCAGCTCTGGTAAATGCTTTTGCCATTTTGTCCCAACGAGCAAATTTTGCTGCTTTTCTATATTCAAACGCGCGACCCATTTTATAACTATTTAGTGTTTAATGATGAATGTTTAATTGAACCGCAAAGATAAATAGAAAAAGAATGAAAGAAAATTTTTAAGTAAAAATTTATACTTCTATAAATCTGTTTCTGATTTCTGGCGATGGAATCATGCAACTATCTTTTTTGCCAAACCATTTGTATCGGTTTTTGGCAACGAAATCATAAAAGAAATCAGTTAAAAAGGCAGGAAATATGCCTAGAAAAGAAAGTAACTTCCAAAATCCACCGAAATAATTAGCAATATGAAATGCAGCTGTTGATTTTGTATAGATTTGATTGTTTTCAAAAAACACAACACTTTCCAATGCTGTTGTATGATGAAATTGTTTCAATAAATTTTGTCCAAATTCAGATTGTAAACTCGCAAATTTTAAAGAATTTGATTTATCGTGTTTGATAATAAATTGTACACTTGAATCACAGAAATTACAAACGCCGTCGAACAGCACCACTTTATCTGTTAGTACATCACTCACTTTTTATAAATTTTGTTACACCAACTTGGTTTGTTTTTAAATTGGTGATTTTTAAAATGTACGTTGCTGCAGGAAATTCTTCTACAGAAATAATGGCATCATCATTTAATTTTTGTTCAGAAACTAAATTACCTGTTAAAGAAAATATTTGCAATAAACTGTTTTGTTTAATTCCTTCAATAGATAAATTATATTTTGTTGGATTTGGAAATATTTTAATTAGGTATGGTGTTGCTTTTATTTCTTTGACTGGTGTTAAATAACTTGGCAATGCTTTGCCAACTACTGGATTCATGATCATGCTGCCAGCAAATGCAGATTGTAGCCATTTGTTGGTGCCACTTACATAAAAATTATTTTCTGAACCATTATTATTTCTGTCAAAACCAATCACTAATGATTTTGCATTTTCTACTAAAACACCAACTGCAAATGAATCTTTCACCAACAATGGAAACGATGCGCCATTTTTCACAAACAATGGTTTGATAGGTGCGTAGTAGTAACCATTCAAAGTATCAACGCCATATTCTTTTACTAATTTATTGATAGTTAGATTTGGCTCTTGATAAATTAAATCATCTTCGTTGTAATCGGTATTTCGAGCTACATTTTTCCAAACACAAACACTAAACGTAGCCAATTTATTGTCCACATCAACAGGAATAAATTTGAATTTTATGGCTTGCAAAGTGTCTTCGTTTTTTATCAAATATTTTACAGCCATTTTATAATATGGCAAATCAAAAACACGATAACCACGTTCTGGTGTGCCATCATCATAGGCATAAAAATTACTGAATACTTGGTTATGCGTAATTGTATTATTTGCTAAAACACTCGCTGACTCACCAGCTTCTGCAGTAGTTGTAAAGGTATAATCAACTTTAACAATTATTGTATCATCAGTTAAACCTGTTGGAATATTGAACTTTGGATATTTAATTTCGTTTTCAGTATTTGGACCAAAATCGCCTAATGGTGGACCAGAACCAGTTGAAATTATAGTTGCAGTATTTACTAGCGTTGATATGTATGAATCGTTATAATCAGTTGTAACGTTGATGAAATTATTTTTTATAAAAACAGAAACAGTATCTTTTAAATCTGTTGAGTCAAACTGATTATAAGGCATCACATAATATTTTTTCAATAAACTTTTAGGCAAAAATTCGTAAGCCATTTCTTTAATATTTTTGTCAACTGATGTATCTCTGTTTTTATCTAATCGAACATAATCTATATTCCAAATATCATTTGCACCAGTTAAACTACCAAAAGTATTAAATCGAAACTGAAAGTTAGCATGCAAATAATTAGAATCTACTTTAATATAAATTTGTTTCATTTCTTTTATAGAAGTATCTGGAATAATATGCGCCACTTCGTTCCAAACACCAGCAGTATCTAAGAATTGTACGTTCAAAAAATCTTGAGTAGCTTCTGGTGTTTCACCAAATTCACCAGTTAAATAAAAAAAACTTAAAAAGACAGCACTGTCATTTGTTAAGCCAGATAAATCTATGGTGTTTGACGTTAGTTTATCAGCATAACCTTTTGCATTTACTAATAAACTATAAGGATTTCCAGTTGCGTTGGTACCATCAAAAGTTGCTACACCAATTGTAACAGTATTGATTGGATAGTGTGCATTTATGTACACAAAATTATCTTGCCAACGTAATGGATTTGGGAAAATTTCTTGTTGATTGAAATCTTCAAAAAATGGTAAGCTTAATGCAGCTATTCTGTTTTGTGCTTTTTGTTGTAAAAATTGTTGATTGCTAAAATCTGACTTATAGATGTTTTTAGATAATGGTACTAATTCTTCTTGTGAAAAAGCTAAGTTGCAAAAAAAGAATAGCAATATGTATAAATAATTTTTTATCATTTTTTCTGTAAAGTGTTAATTCCATTATTATTCGCTTCTTCTGTCATTGTTTTTGTCTGTCTGATAAACAAATTTACAGAATTATTTGGTCCTAATTTTCCAGGCACACCATATTTAGGTTCTTGCTCATACACATACGCTGCTAATGAATCGGTAATCTGTCCATCTGCTAAAAGCATACCTCGATTTAAATGCACTGCATCTAAAACTGCAATAGCTTCTAAAACTGTTAAATCAGTTAAAGGTGGCACTTCAGCAATTTGGTTTCCAAAACCATCGCCTAAAACTAAATCGATACTGGATCCTTTTTTTACTACTTTTCCAGCTTTTACTTCTTTTCCATCAACTTGTATTCCTAGTACTGCATCTTTAGCCATATCAGGAATATAAATATAATTTCCAACTTTAAGACCCCAACTATTCATGATTAACTCAGCTTGACGGCGCGAATTATCAATTAAATTTGGAATTTTTACGCTTGGTGGTTGTGAAGCATTTAAGGTTAAATAAATTTTTCTACCTTCTTTTACTAAAGCACCTTTTCTAGGTTGCTGATCAATTATAGATAATGGTGGAATATCTTCACGAAACGTAGAGTCAACCACAATGAAATCTAAATTATTTTTATTGAGTTCTTTTTTTGCTTCATAAAATGATTTTCCTCTAATATCTGGCACGTTTTGATTTTGTCCATGCTTTGTATAAACATTTAATCCAAAATAAACAGCGAACATCAAGCCAACAGTTACTCCAAGTAAGGATAATATAGTCAATAAAAGTTTTCCCATTTATTTTTTAATTCAACTTCAAATATATTGATTTATAGTGTAACGAACATTTTTTTTGCAATAAAAACGCAAAAATACTATCCATATTTTGTTTGTAACTCTATATTTACATTATTAAATCTAAAAAATGACAAAATTAAAAATCGGTTTGGTATTTGGTGGAAAATCGCCTGAGCACGAAGTTTCTATCGTTTCTGCACGTAATATCTATAAAGCAATTGATAAAAATAAATTCGATGTTTCGCTGATTGGTATTTCGCAAAACGGTCAATGGTTTTTAGAACAAGAAGAAAATTTATTGGATGATGCTTGTGTGGTTGGAAAAAATGGAATACAATTGGCAACTGTTTTTGGCAATGCAACCAATAAAATTATTCGATTAGATAATCAAGAATTTTTGACAGATTTAGATGCGCTTTTTCCGATTACGCATGGACCAAATGGTGAAGATGGAACATTGCAAGGTGTTTTTCTTCAATTAGATATTCCATTTGTTGGACCCAGCGTTTTAGGTTCAGCAGTTGCGATGGACAAAGATTTTACCAAACGTATTTTGCGCGACGCTGGAATTGGACACGCAAAAGGTATTACGTTTTATAAGCATGAAATAGATAATATTTCTTTTGATGAAACTACGAAAGAATTAGGAACTACTTTATTTATTAAACCGTGCAACATGGGTTCGAGTGTTGGAGTGAGTCGCGCTACAAATGAAACAGAATTTTTAACTGCATTAATTGAAGCATTTAAATTTGATAATAAAGTATTGGTGGAACAAGCTATTTTTGGAAGAGAATTAGAGTGTGCAGTTTTAGGAAACGAATTAATTGAAGCAAGCACAGTTGGCGAAATCGTCATGCAAAAAGGTTTTTATGATTTTGAAAATAAATACAAAAACGATAACGCAATTATTACGATTCCTGCAAATAATTTGACAGAAAATCAATTGACAAAAATAAAAGAAACTGCACGCAAAGCATATCACGCATTAGCGTTAGAAGGCATGAGTAGAGTAGATGTTTTTTTAACTGAAAATGATGACGTGATTGTGAACGAACCAAATACATTGCCAGGTTTTACTTCTATTTCCATGTATCCGAAATTATGGGAAAACTCTGGTTTAAAATATGCTGATTTAATTGAAAAACTCATTAACTTGGCTATACAAAGACATCAACGTGACGCTAATTTGCAGCGCGTTCGAATTGGATAAAATGTAATAAATTACCGTTTAAACATTTTAAAAACCGCTTACTCATTAATTCTGGTAAGCGTTTTTTTAGTAGCTAATATTGTTCTAACAAAACAAACAAGCTATGAAAAATTTATTATTCTTTATCTTATTCGCTGCGACAATTGGAAACACATTCGCTAAAAAAAATGCAATCAATAACAGTTCTGTTTTAGGTACTTGGAAATTCACTAAAAAAAGTGCTATTAATGAATTTCAGCAAGTTCAATTAATGAACAAAAATGAAACAGTTAAAGAAGAGTTTTTTGTGTTCTCTGCTAAAAATAAATTCCAACACCAATTTATAAATGACAAAGGTGTGGTTGTAAAAACATTGACCGGCACATGGAAAGCTGATAAATCTAAAATAAAAATTGATTACAAAGAATTGGATTATATCTTATCAGTCGATTACTTTTTCATCGGAACAGATTTGGTGCTTGGTCAGAATTTCAGTCATGTGATTTTTACTAAAGACAATTTAAACGATCAAAATATAACAATGAAATAGTCGTTTTTCTTAAAGTGATTTAATCGTGTTAAAGAACGAGTTGCAATAAATGCAGCTCGTTCTTATTTTATAATAATTTTGTTTGTTTTAGTATTTTTTTCATTTTGGAATCTTAAAAAATAAACGCCTTTTGCAAATTGCACAGTTGAAATAATTTGCGTATTATTTGCGTTTGTTTGTATGCTTTGAATTAGACTTCCATTCGCATTATAAAGCGAAATAGTTCCTGCATCAGACGAAGAAATAGTGAGTATATTTTTATCTGAAATCGTTTGGAAATAGAAAGAGTTAACATCATCTACCATTATTAAAATAATATTGGAATATGTTGTTTTACCATCTTCATCTACTTGTTTTAATCGATAATAATTATTGCCAATGATATAATTAAAATCATCTAAAGTATAATTGTTCAGTACACTAGTTGTGCCATTGCAATCCACAGTGCCAACATATTCAAAGCTGCCATTTTTATTCATTCTTTCTACTTCAAAGTAGGCGCAATTTAATTCTGAAGCAGTTTGCCAATTGAGTTGGATAACAGATTTATTTTCCAAATACTTTCCTGAAAAATTTAGGAGTTCGACAGGCAAAGCAAAATTTTGTAACGTGTGTAAAAATATGCCACTGAATGCAGTAACATTAAAGTTAATTTCCCACATGTTGGTAGATGAATTCCACGTATTAACAACAGCTGGCGACTGCAGATATTCTGTAGTTCCTGAATAAGTGCCTGGCAAATGCGAAACAGATGTTCCATGATATTGTGTGATGACTAAATTATTTATGTTTAATGCATCACTAGGATTGGATGGCAAATGCGGATAGTTGCTTGCCACTGCTGTATTGTATGCATTATACTCACTTTGCGGCACATATAGCGTAACATTTGCTGCGCCTGAAGATGCCGGTGTGATATCATAATGACGCTGCACATAAGGTTGTGTCTGATAAAACTGAACGGATGCATCTATATACAATTTTGCGCTGGTGCTGCCTAAGACGTTTCCGCCAGGTGCATCTACAATTTTAACTATGACGTTGCCTGTTGTGTTGTCACAAATAAAACGAGTTAAACCATCTGTAATGGTACATGTATTTGTAGAAGCAACTGTTGCCGGTATCACGCTATACACATCAGATGTATCTTTGCAACCTGCATTGAAAGTACGCAAGCGATAATTACCAAACAGCACAGGAAAGAATGAATTGGCTGTTGCACTTGCAATATCACTGCCGTTTAACTGCCATTGTTTGCTGCTGCTAGCTGGCACGGTGGCACTAAATTGTTTTCCGCTACTACAAGATTCTGTAAGCGTAGAAATATTTGGATAGGTTAAGATTTGTATGTTACTAACAGTATCACTTATTACTGCTGGTAATGTAGAAACTAACCGTATTTTATAGTTAGGTGCTTCTGTTAAACTGGCTGGTGTTTTTGTAATAATAGAATTCGGTGTAGTGATACTAATTAATGAATCTAAAATAGTTGGCGTAGCAAAAGAACCAACGCTATTACTTAATTGTACATAAAATTTATTGCCTGTTTTAAAAGTGCCGCAAGTACCTTTATCAAAAAAAACTTTGAGAGAATCCGGTGAACAAATGATAGTGCGCGAAACGGATACTGGTGTTATTTTTGGTGTTGGTACTACTTTCATTATCCAGTAATCATTAAATCCAAAATTTGCAGTAGTTTTATTACCAGTAATGCCTGATTGAGAATAACCAGCAATAAGATAGCCACCATCTTTTGTGGCAACCATCGAAGTTACTTCATCAGCAGATGTTCCACCATATACTTTTTCATTTATTTTTATTCCATTAGCATCTATTTTCACAACCCAATAATCATCAAAAATTCCAAATGAATTTATAGTTTTATTTCCGCTTATACCTGATGCAGAACTTGCACCTAACAAATATCCATTATCATTAGTAGGTGTTAATGATACTATAGCATCTGTACTTGTTCCACCATATGCTCTATCCCATTGTTTTATGCCATTGGCATCTATTTTTACCAGCCAACAATCCGCGCTACCAAATACACCGGTAGTTTTATTGCCACCTACACCAGATAAAGAGGCACCAGCTAATAAATATCCGCCATCGTTAGTTATGGTTATTGCAGTTATTCCATCATTTACATTACCACCATAAATACTATCCCATTGTTTAGTACCGTTGTGATCTATTTTAACGAGCCAATAATCAGTGCCGCCAAATGAATTTCTGGTTTTATTTCCACTTATATTTGATGATGAGCCGCCACCTAATAAATAGCCGCCATCTGCAGTAGATATAATTGCTTGCATTTGATCAATACCGGCTCCTCCAAAAATGCTATCCCATTGCCTGGTGCCATTGGCATCTATTTTTATCACCCAATAATCATCAAAGCCAAATGAATTTCTGGTTTTGTTTCCACTAGCATTTGATTCAGAAATTCCACCTAAAAGATAGCCGCCATCATTGGTGGAAATAATGCTTGTTAACATATCATCAGAAGTACCACCATAAATGCTGTCCCATTGTTTAGTTCCATTTGCGTCGATTTTCACTATCCAATAATCATATAATCCAATAGAATTTCTGGTTTTATTTCCATTAGCGTTTGATTCTGAATGTCCACCTAACAAGTAACCGCCGTCTGAAGTTGGTATTATTTTACTTAAGGATTCAAAACTCGTACCACCATAAATACTATCCCATTGTTTGATGCCATTGGAATCTATTTTTACTACCCAATAATCAGATAGACCAAATGTGTTTCTGGTTTTGGTGATGCTGCTACCAGATGAAGAATTCCCACCTAATAAATAACCACCATCTGCCGTTGGTATTATTATATCTAAATTATCACCTGAAGTTCCACCAAAAGATGCCTGCCATTCTGTGGTGGTTTCGTTTGTACAATTGCATTGAGATGGTGTGACAACTGTAAATAAGTTTCCGATAATTACGGTATCATTAGGTGAAGAAGAACTCACTCTGATTTTATAAAACTCACCGATTGCTGTTGTTGGAATGGTAACGGTGAGTGTGCCGCTTGCAGCAACAGTAATTTGAGTAAGTAATGTAGTTGCTGATGTAAAACTGCCTGTTGCATCGCTGAGTTCCACTTTAATGGAATTTCCTGCTTTAAAATCCCTACAAGAAGTTATACTATAATCTATTGCTAAAGTATTGCCTGCGCAGATAGTAGTGGTGCGTGCAGTAGCTGATAATTCGAGTGGTGGTGCTACTTTGACAAGCCAGTAATCAGAAGAGCCAAGATTTGTAGTTGTTTTGTTGCCTGAAATTGTTGAATATGAAAAACCTGACATAATAAAGCCATTATCTGAAGTAGTTAATAAACTACTTAGATTGTCAGAAATTGTTCCGCCATAAGATTTATCCCAAATCATATTTCCATTATTATCAACTTTAGTTATCCAATAGTCAAAAGCACCGAGACCACCAATATTTGCAGTTGTTTTATTTCCAGTTGCACCTGAAGCAGATGTACCTGAAATATAAAATCCATTATCGGAAGTTGGTGTTATTGAACTCAAAAGTTCTCTGTTAGTGCCACCATACGATTTGTCCCAAATTATATTTCCGCTATTATCAATTTTAATCACCCAAAAATCTTCATTGCCAAAATTTCCTGTAATTTTATTGCCAGAAATAGATGATTCTGTATTGCCAGCTAATATTAATGAACCATCTGTTGCAATAGCAGCACATTGTAGCGTTTCATTTAAAGAACCACCATAATTATAATCGCTAATTTTTGTGCCATCTTTATCAATCTTTATTATCCAAAAATCCTGACCGCCATAATTAGTAGTTGTTTTATCAAAAGCCGGTAATCCTCTTGAAATGCCACATAACCAAAAATTACCATCTGAAGATGCTTTTATTGTTTTTAGTTTATCATCTATATTGGAACCATAAACTTTTTCCCAAATCTTATTTCCATCTGCATCTATTTTTATTATCCAGTAATCTTCGAATCCTGATATATATACTGATGTTGATTTATTGCCTGAAACAGAAGAACTAGAAGTGCCACCCAATATGAATGTTCCATCACCAACAACAGCGATAGAATTTAATTCATCAAAATTACTACCGCCATAATTTTTTTCCCATTGCTTTACACCATTTGCATCAATTTTAATTATCCAATAATCATTATTACCAAAGTTTGCAGTTGTTTTATTTCCTGATGTGCCAGACAAAGAATAACCGCCAATTAAATAACCACCATCTGTTGTAGAAATTATACTTGTTAATTCATCATTGCCTGTTCCACCAAATACTTGTTCCCATTGTTTGATTCCATTTGCATCAATTTTTATTATCCAATAATCTGTGCCGCCGAAGTTGGTTGTCGTTTTATTTCCGGAAATACCTGATTCAGAAGTTCCTCCTAAAATATAACCGCCATCAGATGTTGGAATATTAACATAAGAAAAATCGCTCAATGTACCACCGTAGCTTTGTTGCCAATCAATTATCATATTATCCGTTGGACAAGTGCATTTACTTTGTGCTACAATGGTAAATAAATTGCCAATGATAACAGTATCTTTTGGTGAAGATGAACTCACTCTGATTTTATAAAACACGCCAATTTCTGTTGTTGGAATGGTAACGGTGAGTGTGCCAATCGATGCAACAGTACTTTGTGTAAGCAATAAAGTTGCTGATGTAAAGCTACCGGTTGCATCGCTGAGTTCTACTTTGATGGTATTGCCTACTTTAAAATCCCGACAAGATGTTATACTATAATCTATTGCTAAAGTATTTCCAGCGCAGATAGTAGTGGTTCGTGGTGTAGCTGATAATACGAGTGGTGGTGCTACTTTTGCAACCCAATAATCATTAGAGCCAAAATTTGCGGTTGTTTTATTGCCATTGATTCCTGAAGCTGAACGTCCACCAATTATATAACCATTATCATCTGTTGCAATTAAACTAGTTGTTATATCATCTGAGCTACCACCAAATATATCTTCTGATAGTTTAGTTCCATTATCATTTATTTTTACAATCCAATAATCATTATTACCAAATGAATTTGTTGTTTTGTTCCCACTTGGCAATGATGGGCTATAACCACTTAATAAATAGTTTCCATCAGCTGAAGATATAAAATTCGATAGTATATCACCTGATGTACCACCATAAGCACTATCCCATTGTTTGGTGCCATTAGCATCTATTTTCACTATCCAGTAATCATAAGAAAGATTAAAAGAATTCCTAGTTTTGTTTCCACTTGCTGGTGAGCTAGAATTACCACTTAATAAATAACCACCATTACTTGTTGGTGCAATTGCTTTTAACTCATCAAATGATGTCCCACCGAAAATACTATCCCATTGCTTAGTACCATTTGCATTTATCTTTAAAAGCCAATAATCATTGATGCCAAAAGAGTTTCTAGTTTTATTACCATTTGCAGGTGATGAACTGCTACCACCTATCAAATATCCACCATCAGTAGTTGATGTAACCGAAATTAATTCATCATCAAAGGAACCACCATATATGCTATCCCATTGTTTAGTTCCATTCGAATTTATTTTAACAAGCCAATAATCTTTGCCACCGAAACTGCTTTTAGTTTTTATACTATTTGCATTCGAAGAAGATTCTCCACCTAACAAAAATCCGCCGTCTGAGGTTGGAAATATTGAATTAAGATGATCTACATTTGTACCACCATAAATACTGTCCCATTGTTTAGTACCATTCGCATTTATTTTTACAATCCAGTAATCATCAGTATTAATGGTATTTCTAGTTTTAGTGCCGCTTGCAGGTGATGAGCTATAGCCACCCAATAAATAGCCACCATCGTTTGTTGAAGTGATAGTCTTTAATATATCAAGTCCTGTCCCACCATAAATACTATCCCATTGCTTTATGCCATTCATATCTATTTTTACTACCCAATAATCAAAATTACCAAATGTATTTCTCGTTTTATTTCCGCCTGCATTTGAGAAAGAACTACCTCCTAATAAATAACCACCATCTGACGTTGGTATTATTATACTCAATTCATCGATTGATGTACCACCAAAAGATGCTTGCCAATCAATAATAGTTGAATCGTTACAGTTACATTTTGCTGAAGCAACTATTGTAATTGGAATTAATAACGTATCGGTATTTACAGGACTGTTACTTACTATGCGTATTCTATAAAATTCACCGACTTCTGTAGTTGGAATGGTACATGATATTGTACCGTTTCCACTTGCAATATTAGACACTGTTCCAATTGTAACAGGTGCTGCAAAACTTCCTGCTGCGTTACTTAATTGCACAGTAAAATCATTGGTTGCGCTAAATGTACCACAAGTAATTGCATAATCTACCAGTTGTGTGCTACCTGCACACCAGGTTGTGGAACGCGGTACAATGCTTACTTCTTGCGATGTAATTTTTATTGGTGTGATAAATGTATCTATAACGGTTGGACTGTTACTTACCAATCTTATTTTATATGCTGTGCCAATGGCTGTTGTTGGTGGAACCGTACATGAAATTATGCCACTACCACTTGCAACATTAGATACTGTACCTATTGTAACTGGTGATGCAAAACTACCTGCTGCATTACTCAATTGTACGGTAAAATCATTAGTTGTATTGAATTTACCACAGGTAACAGCAAAATTTACTGTCTGTGTACTGCCTGCACACCAAGTGGTAGTTGCAGATGAAACAGAAATTTCAGGTGGTTTAACAGCGCCTAAAAAATAGTTATTGCTGTTTACTACTGGTGAAACTCTGTTTACACGAATTCTGTAATTTCCGGCAGCCGTGTTTGGCGGCAATGTAACGGTAAAAGATTGTGCGCCTGTTCCGTGTGTATTGGTGGCAAGTATAGTACCTGGGAAAATACCAAAATTCCCTAATTCAATCGTAAATGCTGATGTGCCTCCAAAGATTCCTACTGTATAATCTACTGTAATACTATTGCCTGCACAATATGGATCAGCAGGCGTAACATTGGTTACAGTGATTGTCTGTCCATGTGCAAATAATGAAATAAAGATAAATACTAAAAATATTTGTATACGTATTTTCATAAGCAAAATGGTTTGTATAAAAATAGCACCATATGTATATAGCCACAATAACACGAATGTGTTATACATTGAAATAAAAAAAACTGGTATATTGAGTATCATAAGCTCTATTAAATAGAATTTATCAAGCCATAAAAATCATAAAACAAATGTTCGAATTCTTTTTTCTTTTTATTGCCATACTTACGTTTCAGGTTCTCATCATATCTATACAATATGCGTATGTAAAAAGAACGGAGTTTGTGTATTACATTTCGTATCTGATGTTGGTTGCTGCATATGTTGGTGGCAAAGTTCTTTTTTTAGATAATATCTATCATCTAAAAGTTAATTCGCTTTTATTGTTTGATAAACCAACAGTGATATTGAGCACTATGTTTTATTATAAGTTTTCGCGACAGTTAATGGATATAAAATCAAACCATGATCGTATTTATCAGCAAGTATTAAAAGTGGAAAAACTCTTGTTGGCTTATGGAATTCTAGAATTTATTATTCTTTTGATTTTAGGTCCAAGTATGATAGAAGAATATATTTTTCGCATTTTTTATTTTAGCATTTTCTGCTATTCTTGCCATTTCATGTATAGTGTTTATAAAGTAAATATTTCACCATTTTTTATGTTTATTACCATTGGATCGTTTTTTGTTTTTTTAGGTACGCTTGGAACTTTTAGTTTATTTGAATTTTACTTTGCAGGAAATAAATTCATAACTAATTATATTCTCTTACCATTCGAAATTGCTGTTTCTATTGAAATGGTGGTGTTTAATACTGCGTTAGGTTATAAAACATATTTGAACGAAAAAGAAAAAACAAAAATTGAACAACAATATATTTCTGAGTTAAAACAGAAAAATGCTATTCAACAAAACTTATTACAATTGAAACAAAAAATATCGAGTGATTTGCATGACGATGTTGGTTCTACCTTAGGAAATATTTCACTGTTTGCTGATTTGAATTTAAATAATTCTGAAAATGCAGCTCGCGAGAATCTAAAACACATCGTTCGGTTATCTAACCAAGGTATAGAAGATATTAGAACAATGCTTTGGGTTTTAAATCCTGCAAAAGATAAATGGCTGGATTTGTTTGATAAAATAATTGGTGATTTTAAACCACTGCTCGAAAACCTGAATATTGAATTTACTATTGATATTGATAAAAATCTTGAAGTATTGAACGTACCTATTTTAACCAAACGAAATACTATTCTTATTTTAAAAGAAGCATTGCATAATATTGTAAAGCATGCGAAATGTTCGAAGGTATTTTTCACAGCAAATCTTCAGAATGATATAATAAATATTGTATTGCAAGACAATGGAATCGGTTTCGATAAAACAGAAAACTCTAATGGAAATGGCTTGACAAATATTTTATATAGAGCACATGAAATAGATGCAAAAATTGATTTAAAAAGCGATGATAAAAATGGAACTACGTATTTCATTTCTTTGACCAATAAAATCTAACTACTTATAAAAAACTGATTTGTATAAAATAGTACAAATACCTATCTTGTAACGGTGAGCCAATCAAACGAAATAATAAAAATTTGTATCGTAGAAGACAATACAGATATGCGAACTATTCTTTCTAAGTTAGTACAATCTGAAAATAGTTTTGAGTTGGTTGGTGTTTATAAAAACGGTATAGAAGCATTAAAAAATATTCCAACTATTGAAACTGATATTGTGTTGATGGATATAAATATGCCAATGATGAATGGCATTGAATGTGTGAAAGCATTAAACAATCTATCAAAAAAGACGCAATATTTAATGTGTACTATTTTAGAAGATGACGACAGTATTTTTAATGCGCTGGCTGCAGGTGCAAATGGTTATTTACTAAAAAATTCATCGCACCAAAAAATTAAAGAAGCAATTATTGAGTTATATAATGGCGGCGCGCCAATGAGCACTTCCATTGCGAGAAAAGTAATTTCTGAATTTAAACAAACACCAATTATTAAAGATGAAAATCCTATCGACACAAATATTGCTTCACTCACGCAACGCGAGTTTGAAACATTAGAATTACTGGCAAAAGGGTTTTTATATAAAGAAATAGCACATCAATTAGATATCAGTGTTGAAACTGTAAGAAGACATATTCATAACATCTATAAAAAGTTGCACGTTGCTAATAAAACAGAAGCAGTGAATCGCTATTTCGAAAGATAATTTTCATTATTTATTGAAAGTTTGAAAACTACCATAATTGTTAATTTAACACGCCATACATCAAATCTAACTTAGTTTTACATTGTCTTTACATTTGAATGAATTTTGTTTCGCTAAGTTTAAAATTCACATTCCTTTAACTTGTCTTTTACAAGAAATACATTTTTAAATCAAATTTTAGTAATTGCAATAATTTGACCAATGTCAAGGTCTGATTTATCTTTGTAGTGTCAAATATTGACAAACAAATTAAATCTTTTTAAAAATGGAATTCACTCAAAAATTCAAAGAAGCTGTAGACACTTTAACAGCAGAAACAAAATCTAACGTAACTGAATTACGTTACAACGTAGAAAACACGGTTAAAAACGTAGTAAGCGAAGCGAAAGAAGAAGTTGAAATTCAAAAAAACTACTTCAAACAAACAGCTGAAAGAATCCAGGCAAAATTGAAAGGTCCTTTCACAGTTGAAAAAGTACAAGCTGACGTTAAAGAAGAAGCTAACATTTTCGTTGCTGAATTAAAAA
This sequence comes from uncultured Saprospirales bacterium, assembly GCA_938008535.1. Lineage (GTDB taxonomy): Bacteria > Bacteroidota > Bacteroidia > Chitinophagales > JADIYW01 > JADJSS01. Next base: position 45,891 of record CALLKF010000138.1, read on the forward strand.
CATCTTTCAATAGAAACGCTGACAGAGTTAAAGGTATCTTCACTGAAGTTGCTGAAAAATCTGAAAAAGTAGCTGACGAAGTGAAAAAAGAAGTTAAAAAAGCAACTGCTACAGTTAAATCTAAAGCAAAAGCTACAGCGAAAGCATAATCTGAATTTTTAGATTAGCATTTTTAAAAAGAGCCGCCAATTGAAGAGCGGCTCTTTTTTTATTATAGAAACTCTATAACTTATAACCTATAACTTATAACTTTGCAACATGAGAATTGCAGGCGAAATACAACATCCGATTTTAAAAATAACCGTACTTCAAATGAATAACCGTTATGTATTGAAACTCGAAGCAAATCATTTGGAACAAACGTATAAATTCAATGAAGACGACAATTTGCGGACGTTTGAAGATGTAAAAAAATTGGTAGATGATGAGTTTTTAACAGAATGCATCAAACGTTTCTCTGATATGAATAAAAGTCGTGGTGAATCGTATAACAGAAATATTTTAGCTTAATTTACAAAAGAGAATTTCTAATGGTATAGAAAACCTTATCTTCGATTTATAAAATAATTAAATACATGAAAGCAGACATCAAAAAAATATATGAAGCACACGTGGCTTTTGAATTAGAGCAATTCGATAAAAAACACCTGAAAGCTAATATCAAAGAAGAAATTAGTGTCGTTTGGAAATGGTTAGATTCTGTGAAATTAAACGATGTTTCTTCTGTTGAAAAAGTTATTGATTTTGAAGATAGAAATATTAAAGACAGAAAATTAACGAAACACCAAAAAGAATATATCGTTGATATTTCCAATTCTATTCACGAATTAGCGTTGAAAAGCAAACACACAGTTGCTGATTTCATTGATGAAGATACTTTTAATGATGTTGCTGATAAAGTGATCGCGCAAAAAGAAATTCGCGAAAAAATTATTTCAGATGTAGTAAAAAATCCATTTTATGGTGAGATGATTGCTGACACGTTATACGATGGAATTAAATCGTTTGCAGCGCAAAGCGGACCAAGTAACGAAACAGTTGGCGGTTCGTTGTTCAATATTGGTAAAGGTTTGTTAGGTGCAGCATTATCTGGTGTTTCGGACACGATTGATAAAAATATCAAAAAATTTATTTCAGATAATTTGCAAAAATCTTTAGTGAAAAATGAGCAAATGCTGAAAGATAAATTAAGTGATGCAAAGTTACGCGTGATGGCAAAAACCATTTGGGAAAAACTGGAAGATACTAAAGTAAAAGACTTGGCAAGAGGTGTGAAGCTAACCGATCACGATAGAAATGAAATATTAATTTCTGCTGAAAAAGCGATAAGTATTGCATTACAATCAGAACCTGTGAAAGAATTAATCTATCATATTTTAAATCATTTTTTCGAGCATTCAGGCAAAAAATCAATCGCACAAATTTTAGAAGATAATGGCCTCACCGAAAAAAATGCCATCAAAGAAAGCGAAGAATTCATTGTTCCATTTTTAGAAAAGGCAAACAAAGATGGTTTCTTAAAAGAACGAATCGAAGCTCGATTGAGCAAGTTTTATTCAACATTATAAAACTAATACAATAATTTTTGGTCATCCAATACTTGAATTAATTTTTCTCTATCGCGAAATGATTGCCAACAAATTCCATTTGTTTGTTGCGAACTCATTTTATGTTGAACCAAATTCATACCACGATTCCAAGATTCGGTTCGCAAGATGTCAATAGCCAAATGTGTAGTAAAACCAATGCCTTTCACATTATCAATGGCTTTGCCTAATTCAAATAACTGAAAAACATTGTCTGCATTTTGAACACCGTATTGCCTGTTTAATTCTAACGAAGCATTTGGATAGGTAGCTGCAATAAAATCAGTATATTCAACAAAATCTGCTTCAAATTCTGGTTGTGCTTTAATATTATCTAACACAAAAGGAATGTCATAAGTAATGTGTGCATTGATGCCTGAAAGTGCTAAATGCAAAATGGTGTTTCGGTTTTCAGCAACTCTAAGAAAATAATTATTCCACGCAGGTTCAATGGTTTTACCTAATAAATATGAATGTAAATTGCGAATAAAATGTTTTGCAAATTCATTCATAAATGCGCGCCCTTGTGGTGCATATGATGATGAAGAAGTTGATAAAGTTTGATACGCAACATTAGTTACTACATTATATAAAGTAGGAAACGCGCCAACTCTGTCGTGGTATTTATTCAAAATAGCAGTCAGTGTATTCATGCTATATTTTAATTCCACAATGCTGTAAATTTTTGAAGTATCTGTTAGTTCTAACAGCAAATTATAATCTTCATCTGCATAAAAAGTAGTGCCTTCGCCAACAATCTTTAAATGTTGTTCTGATAAAGATGGCTGCTTTTCTTTAGTGCAAAATGTACAGAAAAGCAAGACGCTGAAATAGATAAGTAATTTATGGTTCATACTTAAAGTTAGAAAATTAATTCTATAAATCAAATACCACAACAATTAAATATTCCAGAAATTATTTCTTCTTTTTCTCTTTTGTCTTCTCTTTCGTATTTAGAAATCTAAAAACCAAACCACTTGAACAAATAAATCTTGGTGAAGTTTTCAAGAAACCAGCGCCAGCAGAAAAATCAAATTGCAACCATTTATTAAATAAATACGCAAAGCCAAGATTACCACGCACATCAAATCGTTCGCCTTGTGGATAGAAACCAAATACTTCTAAAAATAATTTTATTTGTTGATGTTTCGATGTTGGTTTTCCTATAACTTTAGTGTAGTTGGTTGCTACTGCAAAATTATACGTTGGCTTTGCATCTTCACCATTCCAAAATAAACCATAATTATAAATCATGCCAAAATTCTTTGGTAAATATTGTTCCATTACAATTTTAAAATAAGGTGCAACATACTTTGTTCTGAAATTTTTTGTCGAAATTATATTCACACTCAAACCACCAATAAAAGAACTACCTGGCGCATATTTTTTAGCATCAATCATTTTAATTTTCATGCCTAAATAAATTGGATGCAAACCTGTTTCTTTATAGGTTTCCGCTTTATAAGTAGTTGCATCGCCATTTATTCTAAACTCGAAATAATTACTGATTCCATATTTTAATAAAAAATTTGGTGCTTGAATTTCATGGTAATTCTTAAAATAATTATAGGTAACACCAACTTCAACTTGTGCTTTTCCTTTTGGAACTAGTAAATTTCCTTCTGCATTAGAGCCACGTGTGGTGGCAAAATGAAAGATAGCTGTGTCTTGTGAAATTGCATTTTTACTTAGAAATAAAACGGTTAAAACGAATAGTAATTTTCTCATTTTATAAAAATACCAAAATTAACTACATTTACAAAAAAATAAATGGCAACTTATCAGCAACAATTAGAAGGACAAGTAATTAAGCATGCAAATGTTTTTGTTGCTGATACAGCGCGCGTTTTAGGTAATGTAGAATTGCATGATGATGTTTCGATTTGGTTTGGAGCCGTATTGCGTGCCGATTTTGATAAAATCAGTATTGGTAAAAGAACGAATGTACAAGAAGGCGTGATTATGCATGTTGACCATGGAAGTCCAATAATTATTGGAGAAGACAATGTGATTGGCCACGGTGCAATTATTCATGGTTCGATTATTGGTAATTTTAATTTAATTGGAATGCGTGCCACGATTTTAAACGGTGCAAAAATTGGTAACGGCTGCATCATTGGAGCGCATGCACTAGTAACAGAAAATATGGTGGTTCCAGATGGCAGCATGGTTTTAGGAACACCTGGAAAAGTGATAAAAACATTGCCGTTGGAAAGTGTGAAAATAGGTGTGATGCTTGGTGTGGAAGAATATTTAAAAGAAGCAAAAAAATATTTAGAAATATAGAAAAATGTATCACAGAGAAAACAAAGTAAACAAAGAGAATTTAAAAAATAAAACTCTGTGAAATCTCAGTGAAACTCTGTGACATTAAAATCAATTTAATCTGCAATGAAAATACTAGTCATACGTTTTTCTTCTATTGGCGATATTGTTCTGACAAGTCCTGTGATTCGTTGCATAAAAAATCAATTAGCAAATAGTGAAGTACATTATTTGACTAAAAATTCGTTCAAAGAAATATTGATTGCGAATCCATATCTTTCAAAAATTTATGCATTTGAAAAAGATGTTTCAGAAATTATAAATCAACTTAAAGAAGAAAAATATGATTTGATCATTGATCTGCACGATAATATTCGTTCGCATCAGGTTTCAACGATGTTGAAAGTAAAAACGTATCGTTACAATAAGCAACGATTCAAGCGTTTTTTGTTAACGCAGTTCAAACTAAATTTACTAAATAATCATGTAGTTGATCGATATTTTTCTGCTGTAAAAAAACTGAATGTTATCAATGATGGAAAAGGGTTGGATTATTTTATTCCTGAGAAAGATGAGATTCCACCAGCGAATTTGCCATTCACACATTTGGCTGGTTTCTGCGTAATTGTAGTTGGCGCAAAGCATTTCACCAAAACTATACCATTAGATAAATTAAAAGAATTGTGCGAAAAAATCAACATTCCAATCATGCTGATTGGTGGTTTGGAAGATGCATATACAGGTACGCAATTAGAAGCTATCGATAATTTTAAGATTTATAATTCTTGTGGAAAATTCAATATCAACCAATCAGCATCTATTATTAAAAAAGCAAAGTTTGTCATTACTGGTGACACAGGCATGATGCACATCGCAGCAGCATTGAATAAACGTATTATTTCGATTTTTAGCGGAACAGAAAAACGCTTAGGTTTTACACCATACAATACTAACGCTTCACAAAATGTGATGATAGAAAATACCAATCTTTCGTGCCGACCTTGCCACAAACACGGCTTGCCAGCTTGTCCAAAAAATCATTTCAAATGTATGAATGAGTTGGATATGCAGAAAGTGATTGATGTTTTGTAATCATTTTCACTTTCACCATCACTTCCGAAATATCGGAATACTTTTTCAATCATTATGATATGGAAAACCATGTATAATTGTATAAGCACGATACAATTGTTCCATAAAAATTAAACGAATTAATTGATGCGAGTAGGTCATTTTTGACAAGGAAAGTTGTGCATTGGCTCGTTCATAAATTTTATCATCAAAACCATACGCACCACCAATTAAGAAAATAATTTTCTTTACGGACTGATTGTCTTTTTGCTGAATAAAATCAGCAAATTCAACAGATGAAAACTGCTTGCCTTTTTCATCTAACAAAATTAAAAAATCATCGCTTTTTAGTTTTGAAAGTATTTTTTCAGCTTCTAAATTTTTTATTGATTTTGGATTGGTTTGTCCTTTTATATCTGCAATTTCTACTAGTTCAACGGAAGTAAATTTTTGAATGCGTTTCAAAAATTCATCATATCCTTTTTTGGTAAAATCCTGAAAGGTTTTGCCTATCCACCAAATTTCTATTTTCATGTGTATGTTTTCTACTTGACAAATATGATAAAAAATCGTAATTTGTATAATAAAATCTAAGAGCATGGCAAAGTTACTCACTCTTAGAAACATAATAACCTTTTTTACATGTCTATTTTTAGTAGCATGTAATAAAGTAAATGAAGACGATGTCATTCACAAAATTTCATCTGAAGATAAAGATTATGGAAATATTGTAGATGTTGTCTCAGATCCTGAATCTGGAAAACAAGTTTTTATTGTAGTTAGAAAATAACAAACTAAATAAAGTTTCATTTTATTGAATTTTTTTTCGTCAATTTGTGTTATGATTTAAAATTAAAAGAATGACACCTGTTTTAGTATTCTCTATCTTGTTTTTTGGTATCTTATTATTTGTAGCCGAAGTTTTTTTGTTCCCATCTGGCATTTTAGGTAAAGTTGGATTTATAACTACAGTAGTTGGTTTGTTTTTTGCTTATAAATTATTTGGATTCAATACTGGAACTTTATGCTTATTTGGTGCGTTTATCATTAACGGTTGTTTGTTGTATTTTGGTGCAGACAGAATTTCAAAAAGTAAAATGGCGATGCAACAAACAAGTGATGGAAAAGTAAATATATTTTCAGATTTTGGTTTAAAAGTAGGTGACAAAGGTATAACCATTACAGATTTACGACCAGAAGGAAAGGCAATTTTCAATAACGATAAAATTACAATTTGGTCGTTTAATGGTTTTATTGATGCAAATGAAGCCGTTGAAGTACATCAAATCAAAGACAATAAAATTTATGTTCAAAAAGTATAAATATTATGCTTAATTTCATCAGTTCAATTCAAACTCATTAATTCTATAATTCATTAATTAAAAACTATGTCAGGTTCTTTTCTTACCATTATCAGTATTGTACTTTTAGTATTTATACTTATCTTTTTTATGATGTTTATGAAATACATAGGCATGTGGATTTCTGCCAAATTATCTAATGTAGATATTGGATTTTTTCAATTATTCTTTATGCAATTACGTCGTGTGCCACCTCAAATTATCGTGAATAGCTTGATTACAGCAACTAAAGCAGGTTTGCAGGTTTCTCGTAATGATTTGGAAGCGCACTATTTAGCAGGAGGAAAAATAAATAACGTGATAAATGCCTTGATTTCTGCCGATAAAGCAAATATTCCTTTAACGTTTAAAGAAGCAACCGCAATTGATTTAGCTGGTCGTGATGTGTTGCAAGCAGTACAAATGTGCGTAAATCCAAAAGTAATTGAATCGCCACCAGTAACAGCAGTTGCAAAAGATGGTATTCAGTTAATTACGCGTGCTCGTGTAACTGTGCGTGCAAATATCAAACAATTTGTTGGTGGTGCTGGTGAAGAAACAGTTTTGGCGCGTATTGGTGAAGGTATTGTAACATCTATAGGTTCTGCTGAAAGCCATAAAACAGTGATGGAAAATCCAGATACGATTTCAAAATTAGTATTACATAAAGGGTTGGACAGCGGTACAGCGTTCGAGATTCTTTCGATTGATATTGCAGATATTGATGTTGGTAAAAACATTGGTGCTTATTTACAAATGGACCAGGCAAATGCTGATAAAAATATTGCACAGGCAAAAGCAGAAGAACGTCGTGCGATGGCAATTGCATTAGAACACGAAATGAAAGCAAAAGCACAAGAATCAAGAGCTAAAGTAATTGATGCTGAAGCGCAAATTCCACTAGCGATTGCAGAAGCATTCAGATCTGGAAAACTTGGAATCATGGATTATTACAAAATGGAAAATGTGAAAGCAGATACCAAAATGCGCGATTCATTAGCAGATGAAAACAAATCAACAGCAGCTGAATAACAAGAATAGCTTCTGTACATTTTATATGAAAAGAACAATGTGTTTTATGCATTGTTCTTTTTTTTATTTCTTTTGATTAATTTTATACAGAATGAACTTCTACCAACAACGCAACAGATGGAAAATTTTATTGTTCTTATTTGCGATTTGCATCATTGCATTTACGTTGTGGTACACGCATAAATTAGCGCAATCTATTGCCAAAGAAGAAATTAAAAAAGCAGAAGAAATTGCGTATGCTTATAAAATTCTGAACAGTAGCTCGTCTGATGAATTGGAGTTATCGAAAGCATTGGATAAAATTAAACTGAACAATAACATTCCTGTAATTTGGGCAAATAAGCAAGATGAAATTTTGGCGGAAAAGAATTTTGATTCGGTAAAAGTTGCCAAGCATAAAGATTATTTACAAAAAGAATTGGTGAAACTCAAACAAATTCATCAATACATAGACATTCATCTACCTGAAAACGAACATCAGTTTCTGTATTACAAAGATTCTGATTTATTAGTTGCCATTCGGAAATATCCTTTCTATGTATTAGCGTTGGTTGCTTTGTTTTTTATTATAAGCTATGCAGCGTTTACTTCGGCGCGACGTGCGGAACAGAACCAAGTTTGGGTTGGTTTGGCAAAAGAAACTGCACATCAACTCGGTACACCTTTATCTTCATTAACTGCGTGGATTGATATTTTGCGTGAGAAATTAAATGGACAAGAAGATGATGAAATGTTTAATGAAATGCAGAAAGATATTGACCGATTGGTGTTGATTGCAGAACGTTTTTCAAAAATTGGTTCGGTGCCTGAACTGCAAACTAACAGAGTGATTGACGTGCTGCAAAACGGTGTCGATTATATTTCAAAACGTGCCTCTAAAAAAATACATATTTATGTGAAAGAAGGCACGGATATTAATTTGTTTGCGATGCTGAATCCGCCGTTATTTGAATGGGTTTTGGAAAATTTAATGAAGAATGCACTGGATGCGATGGATGATACCGGTGAAATATTCGCGTATGCTTTTGAGCGCGATGGTTTAATAAATATTGATATCACAGACACAGGCAAAGGTGTTTCAAAAAATAATTTAGAACAAATATTTGAACCTGGTTTCAGTACAAAGAAGCGCGGCTGGGGCCTTGGTTTGACGTTAGCACGACGTATTATTGAAGAATATCATCACGGAAAAATATTTGTGAAAGAATCTTCTTCCAAAGGGACTACGTTCCGTATCATTTTAAAAGCTGCTGAATAAATTTATTGCTATGAAAAAACTACTTATCATTGGCGGCACACGTTTCGTTGGCAGAAATTTGATAGAAGCACTGCTTCAAAACGGTACATATGATATCACGTTGTTTAACAGAGGTATTAGTAATCCTAATTTATTTCCAACTATAAAATCAATAAAAGGCGACCGGAAAATAAAAGCTGATATAGAAATGATTGCTACTTCATATTGGGATTGTATTATTGATATTTCAGGATATTGGCCAAGTGCGCTCGAGATGCAGTTGCCTTTGCTGGAAGGCAAGGTGGGCAAGTATATTTATATTTCTACGAGCAGTCATTATGCGTTTGATGAAGCGCATCCGCATCCAATAAAAGAAGATGAAGCGCTGGTGGATTGCACGCCTGAAGAAAAAGCAAGTGATGACAAACAGTATTATAATCAGCATAAAGCTGAATGTGAACGTATCATTCAATCGCATGCATGGCTGAATGCGGTGATATTGCGGCCTGGACTGATCATTGGAAAATATGATTATACGGATAGGCTGTATTATTGGTTTCACAAAGTATATAGTCAGCAGCAGCTTTTAGTGGCAGATGACGGAAAGCATGCCATCTCTTTTACTGATGTAAACGATTTGGCGAAAGCTATCATACAATCTATTGATGCTGAAAAAAGTGACGTGTATAATGTTTCATCATTCACGGCTTCTATTGCTGATTTTATTGCACTTGCAAAACATCGCTTACATAAAAATCCGTTATTGATTTCTGCGACGGCTGATTTTTTAAAGGCACATGGTGTTGCAGAATGGATACATCTTCCGTTGTGGCTGAACGGTGATTATTTACAAACCGATTCTACCAAAATAAAAAAGGCGTATAATTTTTCTTTTTCACCTATTGAAGAAACTACAGATAAGCTGCTTGATTTTTATGCAAATACACTTCAGTGGAAACAACCTGAAACTACGATGCCATCGTTGCCTGCTGAGAAAGAAGCAGAGCTTATGGATGTGTTATTGCTATGAAAATCATACTTTAGAGTGAATATATTAAAATATTTAAGTGAATATGAATTTAAGAAGAAGTATGATTCTTGAAAGCAAAAAACTTGATTATTTTAAATAATAAAAGTCTTCCATGTTTCTACGTTTTTTCCTTAAATTTGCACACAAATTCTGCAAATCTACCCATGAAAATTTATTTCGATAACGCTGCGACCACACCTTTAGATAAACGTGTTTTGGAGGTGATGATGCCTTATTTGACGGAGCATTTCGGCAATCCGTCGTCTGTGTATTCGTATGGACGCGACACGCGCGCGGCGATCGAAGAGGCGCGCAAGACGATAGCGGCGCTGATCAGTGCGCAACCTGGCGAAATTATTTTTACGTCAGGCGGCACGGAAGCGAACAATATGGCGATAAAAGGCGCAGTGTTGAATTTGGGTGTGGAACGAATTATTACGTCGCCGATAGAACACCATTGCGTAGAACATACGGTGGATTTTTGTAAGGATTTTTTGAAAGTACAAGTTGATTTGGTGAAAATTGATGAGCAAGGAAATGTGGGTCTGGATGATTTGACTAGATTGCTAAAATCATCTGACAAAAAAACGCTGGTGACGCTGATGCATGCCAACAACGAAATTGGGACACTGGCTGATATTGAAAAAATTGGCGCTATTTGCAAAGAAAATAATGCGTTGTTTCATTCGGACACGGTGCAAACGTTTGCGCATTTTGATATAGATGTACAAAAAATAAACGTTGATTTTATTTCAGGTGCGGCGCATAAATTTCACGGTCCGAAAGGCGTTGGCTTTTTGTATATGCGCAAGCAAAACAAAGTGAAGTCGTTCATTCACGGCGGCGGACAAGAGCGTGGCTTTCGCGCAGGCACTGAAAATGTGTACGGTATTGTTGGTTTGGCTGAGGCCGCAAAAATTGCGTACAATAATTTAGAAGATGACAGAAAGAAAATTTTGGAACTGAAATATTATTTCAAATCGCAGTTGCTGAAACATTTTGAAGGTGTTGAATTTAACGGCAACACCGACGAACGCAGTTTATACACGGTGCTGAATGTTTCGTTTCCACCGAATGATAATTCGATGATGCTGTTGTTTACGCTAGACCTAGAAGGCATTTGTGTGAGTGGTGGCAGCGCTTGCAGCAGCGGCGCAGGAACAGGTTCACATGTGATTGCTGCATTGAAAAAAGATGCTGACCGAATACCGATCCGCTTTTCTTTTTCCAAACATAACACAAAAGAAGAAGTTGATTTTGTAGTGGAAAGGTTGGTGAAAATTTTAGGATAATATATTTTTTAGTGCCAATGTTTTTTTGAACAATTTTAATGCATATTTAAATATTTTACTTATATTTGTTGTATCCTAAATTTAAAAAAAATCAAAATGAAAAGAATTTTATTTATCTGTATTGCAATTATTAACATTGTAACGGTGTCATGTAAAAAGGATGATACTTCGAATAATAATAACAATCCTGTGTCCACCTACAAATACTATGTGATAGCGGATATTAATAGCACATCTTATAAAGCCGAAAATAATTCATTGCAAGAATGTTGGTCAAGTCCATATGGATTTTGTACAGCTATGTATAATGGAACAAGCTTTACGCCACTTGGAGATGTATATTTTTTTTCTACTCAAAATAAACCTCAGGCAGCTTTTATACAGGCAATGAAAGGGAAAACTTATCCATATACTATTTATAATGTTAATACAGAAGGCCTCGTTTTTGCTTTTAAAATAGATGGAGTTAACTATAGTACTATTAATGTACCTGTAGGAAGTAGAACAGGAAATGTAACTGTTTCTGATGTAATTGCAGATGGTGAAACAACAGAATTTGACGATTTAGATGATGAGGGCAATCCAAGATATGATAAATGCTTTAAACTAATCGGAACATTTAATGGTAAAATCGCAAAATCTGACAGCAGTGATATAAGACAAATAACCAATGGTAAGTTTGCAATTCGCTTCAATGAAACAAAGCGAAATTAATAATTAGGTTAATTGTATTCTTAGAACGTGTCAATTACATTGACATGTTTTTTTATTTACAATTCTTCAAACAAACCTAATTCTTTGTTTTTTCTGACGTTGTTCCAGTTGAAGAATTTGCCGTTCATGGAAATGTAAACGCCGTTGGGCAAGGTTTGTACGAACGCTAAAGCAGCGCCTAAATTAAACAAACCATCAGAGCTGCCGAACTTATACGGTATCATCGCGCCTGTTAGTATTACAACTTTATCGGTTATTTTTTCGGCTAAAATTTTAGCGGTTTCTACCATTGTATCAGTGCCGTGCGTGATGACAATTTTGTCTTCATCGCATTGTGCGCAGTTGTGTGCAATGATGTCGCGGTCGTCGTCGCTCATTTCCAAACTATCAATCATCATTAAAGTTCTGATGTTGACATCGAGTTTGCATCTGCCTAATTCGAGCATTTCAGGAACGTGCGTGTCTTCAAAAAAAAGTTTTCCGTTGAGTTCATTGTACTCTTTGTCAAAGGTGCCACCAGTGATGAATAAACGTATTTGCATATGATAGTAGTAAGTCGTGAGTAATGAGTTGTGAGTTGTTTAATCTTCGATAACTAAAGTGTTTGGAAGTGAATCGTGCCAGAAAACACTTTCATTTATTAGATAAGAAAAATACTCAGCAATAGAATATTGTTTAGCATCGCTGCGGAAAATTCCGTTGATAATAAAACTTAAATATTCAAAAGGCAAAAAACGACTGAACACTCTACCAATGCATTGCAGCAACGAAACTTTATTTCCATCATTAGAAATTACTTTTGTTCTGGTGATAAATTTACCAATTGTTTTGCCGAAAAAATATTCCAGGATTGGATAATACAAAACGAAAATAGTTGCAAAAATAGATAGTGCATTATTGTTATTATTATTAGTTGCCTTTACGAGTAACGCATTTTTTAAATCATCTATATTTCCAAAGAGTGAAAAGATAGCCATTATAATCATTGTGTCAATTAATGTATTGAACATTCTTTTGATGATGTGCGCGCGTTTAAATGCAACTTTTTCAACAACATCTAAAACGCTGGAATCGTTAATGATTTCGAACTGTTTCGGCACTTTGTAACCAGTGTCAAACTCAGCAATACTTTTGCAATTCATACAGCGAACTTGTGTTTGAGAAAATTGTTCGTATGACGTGCTTCCGCAATTTTGACATGTAAATATTGAACTCATGTTTGTTTGTTGTTTTTCAAATTTCTAAAATAAATTTTATAGTATCTACGTTATCAGCATAGTCATTTAAGGTTGGTTGCTGCGATTTTCCAAATGGAATGATATTGTCAATCGCTACATTTCCAACAATGCATTGTATGTTTTCTTTTTCTTCTGTAATGATTTTTTGTACATCATCTATAGTATCATAATATTCAAAATGCAAACACGAAATAGGTGAGTGCATGCTTTTATTTTCTGTGATGTTTACAAAGTCAATATCGATCAACGGAATTTGATTCATTAAATAAACTGTGCGCTGATAATCTAAATTATTCATGTATTGATTGTGCTGATTGACACCGATATGATTTGCAAAACCATCTTTTAGTTTTAGAATATCATAATTTTTTGGAATAAAGATCTTGGAAACATTTCTGCAACCTAAACCATAAAAATCAAAAATATCGTGACCTAAATCATCGAAATCTTCCTGCGTTTCATTACCATCTAAAACAGCAATTGAATTTCTGTTTCGTCGAATGATGTGTTTGTATTTTTTGAAATAATATTCAAAATGTTTCGCAGTATTGTTGCTGCCAGTTGCGATGATGGCATCGAAATCACCTAATCGTTCTTTAATCTCAATTTTATCTTTGAAATCAGAATTGAATTCAATCAGCTTATCAAATAAGAACGGATACAAGAACTTGTCTTTTTCAGAAAGTTTTATCTGTAATTTATTGTCGGTAATCAACACACATAAAATATCGTGAAACGCAACCAATGGAATATTTCCTGCAGCAACTAATGCTATTGTTTTAGAGTCGTGAGTCGTGAGTTGTGAGTCGTAAGTAGAAAGCCAGTTTTCTAATTTTTCTTTTTGAAGAAATTCTCTTGCAATATTTTGTAAAGCAAGATTTGTATTTTCGATAGTAAACCATGTATTGTACACAAATGCTTTATGCACGACTTCTTGCAAGGAAACAGTATTTTCGATGATAAAATCACCGAGTTGCGCAAATGCGTTGATATTGTTTTCGATGTTCATTAACTTAAAATTATTGTTTTTTGTGGTGTCAAAGTTCAGTTCTATTTCTATATTTGTGTTATAATTTACAAAAGTACAACAAATGGCAATCAGAATAACCGATGAATGTATAAATTGTGGCGCATGTGAGCCAGAATGTCCAAATAATGCAATTTACGAAGGTGGAATTGAGTGGGCAATGAGTGATGGAACCACTTTAACAGGTGAATATACTCTAAAACAAGGTGAAGTGGTAAATGCAATGGCTAAAAACAAACCAGTCTCAAACGATGTTTATTTTATTGTAACCGATAAATGTACGGAATGCAAAGGTTTTCACGAAGAACCGCAATGCGCAGCCGTTTGTCCAGTAGATTGCTGTATTTTAGATGACGATAATGTAGAAACAGAAGAAGAATTATTAGCAAGAAAAGCAAGATTGCATTTATAGTTCTAAAATTCGTTTACTTCTTTCGCGGATTGCTCTGCATAAATCAGCATCATCTTTTAAGGATTGACCATAGAATGGAATCATTTCTTTTAATTTGTTTTGCCAGTTTTCTGAATTCATTTGTTCTGCAAAACATTTTTTTAAAACATCGAGCATAATATTTACAGAAGTAGATGCGCCAGGCGATGCGCCTAATAAACATGATAAGGAACCATCAGCAGCACAAATCACTTCAGTACCAAATTCTAAGACACCACCATCTTCTTTGTCTTTTTTTATTACTTGCACACGTTGTCCAGCAATGGCTAATTGCCAGTCTTCATCTTTTGCATTTGGCATATATTCACGCAGCATATTTACTTTGTCTTCTTGCGATAAAGTTACTTGTTCAATTAAATATTTGGTTAATGGAATATTATGCAAGCCAGCCGCAACCATTGGAAAAAAATTATCTAATTCTATAGATGAGGGTAAATCAAAATAAGAGCCGTGCTTTAAAAATTTGGTAGAAAATCCTGCAAACGGACCAAATAGAAGTGCCTGTTTACCATCAATAATTCGTGTGTCTAAATGTGGCACTGACATTGGTGGCGAACCAATCGATGCTTTGCCATATACTTTTGCATGATGTTGTGCAATGACTTCTTCGTTGTTGCAAACCAGCCATTGTCCGCTGATTGGAAAACCACCATAACCTTTTCCTTCTTCAATATCTGATTTGTCTAATAAAGGCAACGCGCCACCACCAGCACCTAAGAAAATAAAATTTGATTTGATGTGAAATTTTTCATTAGCAGTTATATTTTTTACCTTTATTTTCCAGGTTCCATCTTCTTCTTTTTCTATATCGCGCACTTCATGGTTTAAGAATAAATGCACACCGTCTAATTTTTCTAAATGCTGAAAAAGCACACGTGTCAACGCACCGAAATCAATGTCAGTGCCAGCATTCATGCGTGTTGCAGCTACTTTTTGATTTGCATCGCGACCATTCATAATTAATGGAAACCATGTTTTTAATTCAGAAAAATTATCGGAAAATAACATGTCTTCAAACAGCGCAAATTTAGTCATTGCTTCGTGGCGTTTCTTTAAGTATGCAACATTGTCATCGTTCCAGACAAAACTATGATGTGGAATCGTATTGATGAATTGCTGTGGATCATAGAAATACTTTTGTTCTACTAAATATGACCAGAATGCCTTTGATAACTCAAACGATTGTGCAATTTTTAATGCTTTAGAAACATCGATAGAACCATCTTCGTTTTCTGGTGTGTAATTCAGTTCGCAAAACGCAGAGTGACCTGTACCTGCGTTGTTCCATGCGTTAGAGCTTTCGCCAGCAACTATATCTAATTTTTCATAAATGCTAATCGTTATGGATGGTTCCAGTTCTTTTAAAAGCACACCAAGCGTTGCACTCATGATGCCTGCGCCTACTAAAACGACATCGGTTTGTAGTGTGTTGTTTTCCATTATTTTTTTAATGTTTTATGAAGAAAAAATGTTCCAAATGGAATCAATGAAAGTATAAATGCTTGTATACAATTCTTTAATTCAAATTCTTTTTTTATTAAAAGTATTAAAATTGTAATCATAAAACTTACAAACAAAAAACCATGAATAGAACCTGCAATTCGAACATATTCAGGATGATGGAAAATGTATTTTAATGGCATGGCAATAAATAAAAGTAATAAATAACTATAACCTTCAGCTTTTCCAACGAATAAAAAATTTCTTATGTTCTTAGATATATTTGAATTTTTTTCCATCGATTGAAAGTTTTGTTTTGAACACGAAAGTACTATTTAATTATGATGAGAAAATTTAAAAATTGATAAATTTCACAAATTATTTAGTTGATTTAAATCAAATCAATTTTGTATTTTTACATATTAATAGAACCTTTTGAACGCAACCAATAATTCAGTGATAGAAAAGAGATTTATGCTGCAAAATATGGCTTCTAAAAGTTGTATTAAACTCATTGAACTTTTCTTTACACACAAAGATGGCGTGCATGTAAAAACTGTTTTTTTAGGTGAAGCTAATTTAGTTTTTGATTCCAATAAAATTACCGAAAAAGAAATTGCGTTATGTTTCCAGCAGCTTGGTTTTAATGTAATCAATGATCCTGAAGTGGAAATTGTAGAGAAGATAAAAGTAGCTGCGATTGAGTTAATTTATTATGCAAATAATACAAACTCGCTTATCAGAAATTCGGATTATATCAGCGAACGTGTGCAGTTGCCATATGAAAGAATTAGTAAAGTTTTTTCTAAAATTACCAATACTACTTTAGAGAAATATATCATTCTATTAAAAATTGAAAAAGCTAAAGAGTTGCTTTTGAAAAATGATTTTACATTAAGTGAAATTTCTTACATGCTTGGATATAGCAGTGTTCATTACCTAAGTAATCAATTTAAAAAGGTTACAGGGTTTTCTGTTTCGCAATACAAAGGCTTAGAAGATCCTCATCGTATTCCTTTAGAAAATTTGTTAGATAACATTTTTTAAGGTATTGGCAGAATTTTATACAATCTATTCTGAATTGTGTAAACTACCTCAAAATAGATTTCATTAATATTGTATTATAAAAATAAAGCAATGAAAATCAAAAACAACATAGCACTTAGTGATTCAGGATTTTTGTTTAATCCGTCAACTGGCGATTCGTATTCTGTAAATCCAATTGGTCAAGAAATAATTCGCCTTTTTCAAGAACATAAAACAATGGACGATGTAGTGAAGCTAATTACCAAAGAATATAGAATTGATAAAGATACAGTTGAAAAGGATTTGTACGATTTTCAAAATATGCTTCAATCTTATAAATTAAGTGAATAGTAATAGATAATTATTTATTCAAAATTAAAATGAATCAACATGCAATATCCATTGGAAATAGAAGCTGAATTATATTCTTCTCAATTAGTTAGAGAGAAGAAGGTAATAAAAGCATCCAAAATAAAATCAATAAAAAAAGTACCGTTACCGAAAACAGTTACTAAGATGACTGAGTCGAAACCTAAATATACAATTGCTGTAACTGGCTTAAATGCAATAGATAGTCCAGGTCCAGGAATTTCGGTTATTCGTGCATTGCGTGATGCAACATCGTTTGATGTGAAAATTATTGGTCTTTCATACGAATCTTTAGAACCAGGAATTTATATGCATGATTTGATTGATAAAACGTATCAAGTGCCATATCCAGGTGCTGGACAAGAAGTGTTGTTTGATCGCTTTGCATACATAAATTCAATTGAAAATATTGATTTCCTATTTCCAAATTTTGATGCTGAATTATTCAATTTCATTTCTTTAAAAGAAAAAATGGAAACAGAATTAGGTATTAAAATGGTGTTGCCAACACAAGAACAATTTGAAGCAAGACACAAGGTAAACCTTTTTGAATTTGGTAAAAAGCATAAAATTAAAGTGCCGTTTGCAAAGATGGTTTATTCTTTAAGTGAAATTCCTTCTATCACAAAAGAGTTTGGTTTTCCATTAGTAGTGAAAGGGAAATTTTATGATGCAAAAATTGCATACAGCAACGATCAAGCGATGCAGCACTTCAATAAAATAAGTACAGAATGGGGTTTGCCTGTGTTGATTCAACAATTTGTGCATGGCTCAGAAGTCAATGTTTGCGGCGTCGGCAATGGAAAAGGTGTAACATTAGGTGCAGTACCAATGCGTAAATTATACATTACTGATAAAGGAAAAGCTTGGGCTGGCGTTACGTTGGACGATAATAATTTATTGAGTACTACGCATAGTTTTGTGAAAAATACGAAGTGGTGTGGCGCATTTGAATTAGAGTTTATAAAAACTGCAGATGATGAGTATTTCTTAATTGAAATAAATCCACGTTTTCCAGCTTGGTGCTATTTAACGGTTGGTGCTGGACAAAATCAAATTGAGTCTGTAGTTAATTTAGCGATGCAAAAAAAAGTGGAACCGTATAAAAATTATGATGTTGGAAAAATGTTTATCAGATACTCTTATGATATGATTGTAAATATGCCTGAGTTTGAACAAATTTCAACAATTGGCGAATTATAGAAAGATGGTTTATAGCGTTCGTAATAATTGTTTTAAACGTTATTACAAAAATTACAAACCAATCTAAAATCTCATTAAAATAAAAACACAATAAAGCACGATATGGAAAAGAAACAGTATGAAAGACCGATTATAAAATCGCTAAATGCAGGTTTAATGAATAAGTTCGGAACACGCACCGAATATGCACCAATGACACACATCGATAATGTTGCAGTGAAGGATTTGATTCGCGAATTTGGTTCACCTTTATTTGTGTTGTCAGAAAGAAAAATCAGAGACAATTTTAAAA
This sequence comes from uncultured Saprospirales bacterium, assembly GCA_938008535.1. Lineage (GTDB taxonomy): Bacteria > Bacteroidota > Bacteroidia > Chitinophagales > JADIYW01 > JADJSS01. The sequence goes on from CALLKF010000138.1 coordinate 64,504, forward strand.
CGGCAAAGCGCATTTTTGAAACACGTTATCCAAAAGTACAATTCGCATGGTCTTATAAAACGAATTACATCAATGCAATTTGTAACATATTCCATCAAGAAGGTTCTTGGGCCGAAGTAGTGTCGCGTTTTGAGTATGAAAAAGCTTTAAAAAATGGTGTGCCTGGTAAAAAGATATTGTTCAACGGACCTGATAAAACGGATGATGACTTGCGCACTGCTATCAAAAATGATTCACCAATTCATATCGATCATTTAGATGAATTGTATCGTTTGATAGAGTTAGCTACAGAATTAAAAACGAAGCCTCGCGTTGCCATTCGTGTAAACATGGATACAGGTGTGTATCCAATGTGGGATCGATTTGGTTTTAATTATGAGAACGGTCAAGCTTGGGACGCCATCAATAAAATCATGGCAACTGATAAATTAAATTTAATAGGATTGCATTGTCATATTGGTACATACATGCTAGTACCAAGTGCGTATGGTGTGGCTGCGAATAAAATGGCAGACCTTGCACTTGGTGTGAAAAAACGTTATAACAAAGTAATCAGCTATATAGATATGGGTGGCGGCTTTGCTTCTAAAAATACATTGAAAGGTTCGATGCAATTAGGTGTAGATTATGTTCCTGAAATCAATCAGTATGCAGAAGCAATTTGTTCTACCTTATTAAATGCTGGTTTTGATAAAGATGAATTGCCTTATTTATATTTAGAAACAGGACGCGCATTAATTGATGATGCTGGATTTTTATTAGGGTCTGTGATTTCTAACAAACGCTTGTCTGATGGAAGACGCGCAACGATTATGGACTTTGGTGTGAATATTTTATTTACTGCTTTTTGGTACGATCATAAAGTTTCGCCAGCGCAAGAATTTGGAATGCACACAGAAGATTCAGTAATTTATGGACCTTTGTGTATGAATATTGATGTAGTACGCGAAAATATTTCATTACCACCATTAAAGGCAGGCGACCAAGTGGTAGTGCATTATGTTGGTGCATATAATATCACACAATCGATGCAGTTTATTGCATTGCGACCTGCTGTTGTATTGATTGATTTATCAGGAAAACCACATGTTATCAAACAAAAAGAAAGTTTGAAAGATGTAGAAAATAATGAAGTGATGCCTGATTATTTAAAAAAAATTAAGCTGTAAAAAAGTAATTTTTTAGATTTCTAATAATCAATAAATATTAAGTTTGAAAAAAGTTAAGCAACATATTATTTTATATATAGAAGGCATTCTAAATAGCTATTCGCAAATCTTTTTCTCTACCAATAAATTATTTGCGTTGCTGCTCATGTTTGTTACATTCTTTGACCTACGCTTAGGTTTTAGTGGTTTGTTAGCGATATTGATTGGACAATTTACAGCAACGGTTTTTAATTTTAATAAAGAACATATTCGCAGCGGCTCATACACGTTCAACGCAGTCTTAGTTGGCATTGCCATCGGTAATATGTATGAATACAATGTATCGTTTTTTGTATTACTATTGATGTCGTCTATTTTAGTTTTCTTTATTACGCTATGGTTCTCAACTTCGCTCGCAAAACGCGGTTTACCATACTTAAGTATTCCATTTATTATTACGATTTGGATAGTTGTTTTAAGTAGTGGAAACTTTTTCTCGTTAAAACCAAACATAGAACATACCTATTTTTTGAATACTATTTTCCCTGGTGTTTTTAACCAAACTACACAAGATATCAGTGGTTACAGGTTTGCCAATTTTATTTATTTATACTTGCGTTCGCTTGGTGCTATTTTTTTTCAATACAATGATTTAGCTGGAATTTTTATTGTTATCGGTTTGATAATTTATTCAAGAATTGCCTTTGTATTATCTGTATTTGGATTTATCGTTGGCTATTTATTTTATTATTTTTTACAAGGAGATTTTACACCATTAGTATACACATACATTGGTTTCAATTTTATTTTAACCGCAATTGCATTAGGTGGATTTTTTGTGGTAGCATCTAATAAATCATTTTTGTTGATTCTATTTATGATGCCAATTATCGGTTTATTAATTAGTTCGCTGAATGTATTTTTTATTAATTTACATTTACCAATTTATTCGTTGCCGTTCAATATTATAGTGCTATTGTGTTTGTCTGCGTTATATCTTCGACCAAGTGCAAACGGCTTGCAATTGGTAGGTGTGCAGCAATATTCACCTGAAAAAAATCACTATAAATATTACAATTCATTAGAACGTTTTAGTGCTGAAACCTATTATCATATTGCATTGCCAATTATGGGTGAGTGGCATATTTCGCAAGGACACAATGGTGATATTACACATAAAGAAGACTGGAAATTTGCCTGGGATTTTGATTTGCTTGATATAGACGATAAATCATTTAAATTACCAGGCGAAGCTTTGACTGATTTTTATTGCTACGATATGCCTGTGTTGGCGCCTGCAGATGGATGGATTGTAACTATTGTAGATACTATTTTAGATAATCAAATCGGTGAAGTAAATTTGGAAAATAATTGGGGAAATACCATCATCTTAAAACATGGTGAATTACTGTACTCAAAATTATCGCACTTAAAACATGACTCAATAAAAGTAAAAGTTGGTGATTTTGTACGCAAAGGAACTTGTATCGCAACAGTAGGAAATTCAGGTAGATCACCAGAGCCACACTTACATTTCCAAATGCAGGCAACACCACATATTGGTTCTAAAACAGTGTCGCATCCAATCAGTTATTACTTGTCAAATGAAAATGAACTTCTTAATTTTCATTCGTTTGATATTCCAGTACAACATGAAGTTGTAAGTAATATTTTAACAACAAAATTATTGTTAGACAGCTTCAATTTTATTCCTGGTGAAAAAATAAAATGGTTACTAAAAAATGAAAGTAAAGAAGAAAATGTGCAATGGGAAATTTTTACGAACGCATTGAATCAATCTTATATTTATTGTCATACAACGAAGTCAACTGCGTATTATGTAAACAACGGAACGCTTTTTTATTTTACTGATTTTTATGGTGATAAGAATTCCTTTCTGCATTCATTCTATTTGGCTGCGCATCGTGTGTTGTTAGCATATTATGAAGATGTAACGATAAAAGATAAATTACTCATCGATTCTTTTTTCAATCCAATTATAAAAACTATACACGATTTTACTGCACCATTTTTTCATTATTGTACTGCTGATTATCAGTTTCAATTTATTTCAACAGATGACGAACATTTGCCAACTAATATAAATGCCAAAAGTATAAGCGAAGGAAAAATATTCGGCAAGAAAACACAGACGATTGAAAGCATTATTACGTTCGATAAAAATACAATACAAAGTGTCGAAATTTTAAATGGAAATAAAAAAATAACAGCCACATGCGTACGATAAAATATATCATAATATTGTTGCTGGTTTCAAAAATAGGCAACACTTTTGCACAATTAAATTCATCTGATATTGAGCAAAAAAGCTATCAGTATTATGCAGATAAAAAATGGAAACAATTAATAAAATATGGCAACTCGGTTGTAAACCAAGGTTATGATGAATATTATTTCAATCTGCGTTTAGGTATTGCATGCTTTAATAAATTCAACTATTATAAAGCAGCAGATTATTTCAAACGTGCCTTAAAAAATGATGCAACAAGTGATGTCGCAAAAGAGTATTTATACTGGTGTAATATTTATATGGATGATGAAAAAAAAGCAGCTGAATATTATGCAATGTTGCCTGATGATACACAAAAAAGAATTCATTATAAACCAAAGAAAATACTGGAATCTATATTTGTAGAAGGTGGTTTGAAAATTTCTGACAAGCAAAATGAAGCGAAAAATTTAGGTTATTTCAATCTTGGATTGAATCATAAACTTTCTTCAACATTTAGTATTTATCAAGCATATACGTATCAGCAGCAATCACAAATTTGGGGAAATTTTAAACAGCATCAATATTATTTTGCTCCAACTGTTACTTTCAAACATCGATGGAAATTGACGCTAGGTTTTCATTATGCAAACTATAATAGTAATCTGAATTTTCCAGATCAATTTGTCGCACAAAATCCAAAACCACTCGTTCCACCACCAGCTGGCACGTCTTTCTTTGATTCTACTACTTATCACAAAGGATTGATGAATGGTAAATTTGTATCAAATAGTTTGTTTTCACAAATAACTATTTCTAAATCAATAAAGCGTATAAATATCAATCTACATCTTGCTGTATTTACAGAGTTTAATAAACCAAATTATAGATTACTTGCTCGCGATTCGATAAATATTAAAGAGATGCAAGCAGCAACATTAATCAACGAAAATAATGTGATTGTAAATAAAGATAGTCTTGTGAATAGTAAATCAAATGTCTTTACTTATTCAGTAGGACTTGGTTTGTTTTATAATTTTCCACGTGTAACTATTGGTGCTGATATTTCTACTATAGTTTCGTATAAAAAAGCATACGTGGTTTGTTCTCCTTCTATAAGTGCTTTGTTGGCAAAAAGATTTTTAATTAGTTCTTATTTTACTTATAAAGGTTTTTATCCAATGGCAACTAATGATGCTGCTTTTTTATACAATAGTTATGATCAAATTAAATACAAGATAAGTACAACAGGAACAGTAATTGCATCCAAAAATGTGAATATTTATGCAACTTATCAGTTTGAAAAAATAAGTCAAATTCTGTTGCCTTCAGTATATAATTTGCATACTATTTTACTTGGATTAAAATTTACTTTATAAAAATATATTCAACTTTTTAACAGCTCATTACTAACTAATAAAACAACAAAAATGAAAAAAACAATCACAACAATTGTAATAGTACTGGCTATTACTATGCTTGCAAAGGCGCAAGATGACAAGGTAATTGCTGCTCTTTCCAGCAGCTATGCAGGTGAAAGCAACAAAGAATATTTGGCATCTATTGTCACGCTCGAAAACGTTTACGATGCAAATTCTTACATGCTGAATTTGCGTTTAGGTTGGTTGCATTATTTAAAAAAAGATTATGCAAAATCACAAGAGTATTATAAAAAAGCAATTGCTTTAGAACCAAAAAGTATTGAAGCAAGATTAGGTTTAGTATCGCCAACTGCAGCGTTGGAAAAATGGGACGACGTACTCAAAACATACAAAGATATTTTAGTAATTGATCCAAATAACACAGTGGTAAATTATCGCGTTGGTTATATTTATTATTTCAGAAAAAATTTCGTTGAAGCAGAAAAATATATTGTTTCTGTGTTGAAATTATATCCTTTTGATTATGATACGAATGCATTGTTAGGTGCAAATTATTTAGCGCAAGGAAAAATTAAAGAAGCAAAAAAATACTATAGCGTTGCTTTGGCGTATAATCCGAATTCAAAAGAAATACAAGAAGTGATGAAGAAACTGTAAACTATTGCCGTAAATCAGTTTCAAAAAACCTGCAAATTATTGCAGGTTTTTTATTTTTTTAGAAAGTATTTTACTTTCAATTTTTGTAATTGTTTCTCATAAAATTCATAGGATAAAGCTGCTGCTATAATGGTTAATGAAAGTATGATAATATAAATTACTGGCACCACATAGAAATTGTATTTCTTGCAAAAATAAATCACTACAAATATAATAGACACGTGATATAGATAAATTCCGTAAGAGATTTTGCCTAAATAATTAAAAACGGTATTGTCTAAAATTGGAATGCGTTTGTTGTCTTTTACAAAATATAAAATTAAAAAAGACAATAGAACTGAAAATAATTCTTGTGTTACTAACGGAATTGGATATTTAGAAAGAATAACAAGAATTGCACCAATTCCACAAATAATTGCGCGAGTTTTCGTTACATTTTTTGCAATCCAATCTTTTTTATAGAAGAAAAGATATGCAGCAAACGCGCCAATAAACATACAAGATAATCTTGTTAGGTATAAGAAGAACATAATAAAATGGAAAATAGAAATTACTGTTTTAGATTTCAAAATCCAGTAACCAATCATCAAACCAGTAAATGCTATTAGTGAAATAATGTAATAAAATAAAATACTGTTGCGAATTGATTTGACAATATCTTTAGACTTGCGCATCACTGGTGCCCAAATAAAATAGAAAAATTCTTCAATACCTGTGCTCCACAAATGACCTGCAACAATGGTCCAATTATCTAAAACCACAGAAATCGTTAAAGATAAATGCGGTAACATGATTAGTGATAAAAAAAAGTATACACCATGATTCATCATAATTGGTGTTAAAGTTGATTTGCTATATGTAAACGCGTAAAATAAATCACTAATTTCTTTCACAGGTGTGTGTGCAATTACAAACCATTGAATAAATAGCACCAAATAATATGGAGGCCAAATCCTGAAAATACGATTCAAAAAAAACTTTTTCAACACAACATCATTTGTTGCCTGCTTTTCTTCAATTAAAATATGTGTAATTAAAAAACCACTGATTACAAAAAATGCAGTCAAGAAAACAGCACCAATATTGGTGTAAAATAATATATGCTTATGCTGATAATTTTTTATACCAAGAATACTCAACAAGTCATTCGTATGCCCAAAAACGCCATACGTTGCCAGGTAGAAACGGATTGCTGTAAGATTGGTGAAATAATGATGTTTTACTTTTACTGACATTTCGGTTTCAAAAATAAGGTTTTGAATTCAATTTTGTTAATAGATTTTTTGCTCAACGTTTTTGTTTACACTTGGCTCATAATCTTTAAGTTGTTGCTTCAAAATAAAATACTGAACACTATCTACCGCATAGAAATTTATTTTTGATAAACCGCAGACTCTGTTGTGGTTAATCTTCCATTCACCAGCTTTTATCCAAGTTTTTGGCATTCCATTGTTTGCAAAAATATCATAAAAAACACCAATTTTAAAACCATATTTTTCTTGTTGTTGGTCAATAAAACCTGGTTTAAAATGAAATTTCTTTGTTTTAGTTGCGGCAACATCTAAAGTGGCAATGCCTGCAATATCATAAATTTTTACATCTGTTGAAAAAGCCAAATAACCAATATCATGCACCAAAACAGCTTGCTTGTCGTAATATTTTTTTAGAAATTTAGAAAACTGAATTTGCTGTTCGTAAATATTTTTTGGTGCCATTTGAATGACCCAAATATTGAACGCTAAACGAAAAACTATAGATACAATAAAAACGGTTTTCAATACTGATGATAATTTTGATTTGCTTAAATAGAGTGCTTGTTCGTCATTATAAAAATAAGCAATAAAATAAAGAACGATTGGCACAATTAAATATGCTTCATAGCGATAAAAATGCAAAACGCCAGCAAACAATAAATGTGCGCCTGTAGTCAGTAAAATAATTAAAAAACTCCAATGTGTAGTTTTAAAATGTTGTTTCCAGAAGTAAATTCCAACCAAAATAATGTAAATAGTAAAATGAATATTTACTGTAAAATCAAAAACTACTTTTATGATAAATGCAAGAATACCTTGCAGATTTGGTTCAATAAAATTTCCCTTAGTAACTAATGTGTTTGGTAAAAAATAAGAACCATGTTGCACTGAATACATTCCATAAATAATAATAGGTGAGAAGCCAATAAGCATTAACAAAAATGCAGGAACGATCTTTTTGTGATACAGTAGAATTAAAAATGCTGAACATAAAATAAACATACTTTCGTAACGCAACATCGTTAACATAAAACCAAGAAACAAAAGTAGTAGCATGTTTTTTGAACCTGCAATAAATTGGTCAAACTCCAACAAAAATAACAGTAAAAACAAAACATGCAATGAATGTTCCATCGCGAATAATGGCAATGGAAAGATTGAAACCAGGAAAATATTTATTGCTAAAAATTTTTGTTTGCTGATTTGTTCCGCGTAATATTTATAGATAACAACAAACAATAAAAAATAAGGAACGAAATTTAAAACGTATGGATAATATTGATGATTGCCAAAAAACTTAAATCCAACAGCTAATAAAATAGTATAAAGAAAAGAAGAACTTGAAGAAGTAAAAAAATCTTGGTTCGTGCTCCAAACTTTATAATACGCTAAGTTTCGAGCAATTGCCATGTGAATGTAGGTGTCATCAGTTGAATAAATAAATTGATGTTCGCACAAAAAATAACTGCGTAATAATTGAAGCGAAAGTACTAAAAATGCAGCCAAAGCGCAATAGATAGAAATTTTTTTATAGCTAAACGATTCTATCTTCATAAAGAATTATAGTAGTTTAAACTTTCTAAAATTTCATCTTTATTAATTTCAATATCAAAAACACTATTGCCAATTTCGGATAACAAAGCTGCTAAAATTTTTGTAGCATTATTTTTTTTATCAGATAACATCGAAGTAATTATTTTATCTGTGTTGTAGTTTTCGATATTGTATTTTGGAAAATACTTTAAAATAAGTGTCGTTATTTCATTTAATTCATCTTCGTGCAAACCACATTTTTTTACAGATAAAAAACTTTCGCAAATCATACCAATCGCAATCGCTTCGCCATGTAATAAAGGTGTTTCGTCATGTTCCAAAGAATACGCTTCTATCGCGTGTCCAATCGTATGTCCGAAATTTAAAATTTTACGTAAACCTTTTTCAAACGGATCTGTTTCAACTACTACTTTCTTTATTTGTAACGAATGAAAGACAATAGCACTTATATCGCAATTATGAATGTCAATATTTTTATAAACTAACCATTGCGATTTGTCTTTTATCAAAGCATGTTTGATTATTTCAGACCAACCATTTATGAATTGTCGCGTTGGTAATGTTTTTAAAAATTGCGATGAAACCAATACTAATTTTGGATTTCTAAATAAGCCAATTAAGTTTTTTCCGTATTTAAAATCGATACCTAATTTTCCACCAATCGATGAATCAACCTGTGATAACAACGTTGTTGGAATATTGATAAAATCAATGCCACGTTTGTAGCAACTCGCAGCAAAGCCACTCATATCGCCAATAACACCGCCACCAAGATTGATGACTATTGCTTTGCGGTCTGCGTTGTGTTCAATTAATTGTTGCCAAATAAATTCGCAGGTTTCTAAGTTTTTATGAATTTCACCGCTTTTAGTTTCTATAATTTCAATAGCAGTTAAAACGTTTTGCAAAATTGGCAAGCAATGTTGTTTTGTATTTTCATCAACAACTACAAAAACTTTTGAATATTTATGTTCTGCTAAAAAGTTAGGCAATGATGAAAGCGTATCATCAAAAATAATTTCGTAATCTTTTAAAGAAATATTCATTATTTATTTTTTGAACTTTAGAAAAGTTTGAAATCGTTCGCAATAGAACTTTTCTAAAGTTTAGCTAAACAATTTTATCAAAGGTCCAAACTTCTGCTTTTGCATCAAACCATGGTTTTACGGTTTTCCAGAATTGAAGAAAGAAAGCAGAATCTCTATAATTATTCAGGTCTTGTTCTTCGTTCCAAATGCTATATGTAAAAAAAATATTTGGCTGATGAATCTCTTGCCACGCCTGTAATTGCTGGCAACCTGGCTGACTGCGAATAATTTCATGAACTGTATCAAAATATTTTTTAAATAAATCAGCATTGTCTAGCTTCATTGTCAATTTTACTATTCGTATAACCATTTTTTATTCTGATAATTTTTATTCGAAAATAACTTGAATGGCATCATCTTTTGCCAAACCTAATAAATCAGCAGCATGTCCGCAATTAATACACAACTCTAAATAACCTAAAGAATTAAAACGCGCTAAGCTATACGATTGTGGAACATCGTTATAGTTTTTTACAATTCTGTCAATAAAATCAGAACGTCTGTAATTGATACGCATCTGTTTTTCTTTGTCATATCGCAAAATATCTTTTTCGTGTATGTTAGTGATTGCGTTGCCAAAATTATCAATGTAAATCACATTTCCAATAATTTTATCTTGTTGCAAAACCGGAATCTTTGCTTGTCGCTCTAAATATTTTGAAGTTGCCACACCAATGGCGCCAATATTATGATTGAATGTAATTTCTTTCACCACTCTGCAATAATAATCTTCCAGCGTATCTAATTTCACTTGTTTGAAATCTACTTCAACAATTAAATCAGGTTTACCATCAAAAATTAAAGTCAACACACCATTATCAGGTGCAATAAAATAATGATTATCATATTTAGCAGCTAATAATTTTTGCTTTCCAAGTCCTTGTTCAAATACACGAATGATATGAATAGTGCCTTTTGGAAAGTGAGCATATACATTTTTTGAGAAAAAAGCTGCTGTAACTATATCGTATGGTGGTATTGAATGTGAGATATCCACAATCTTAACAGAAGGGCAAGCTACGCTTAAATCGCCTTTAAATAAGCCAACATAATAGTCCTTATCGCCGAAGTCTGTTAATAACGTAATTAATGCCATTTAAAAATTTATACTATTTTAGTTTGTAAAAATAAGAAAATAATTGAGCGAACTAACAATTAAATTAGAAACTGTTGATCCAATTGAATTTTTTGGCTTCAACAACAACAAGCTTAAGATTCTTAAAAGAGAATTTAGCAAACTAAACATCAATGCAAGAGGCAACAAAATTGTCGTCATGGGTAACCAGGAAGACTTAGACCTTTTCAGTGAAAAGGTTTTATTGTTGGTCGATTACATTGAACGCTACGGAAAGATTTCCGACCAGCACATAGAAGAAATTCTGAATGGACGCAATCCTTACGAAACCAACTTTCCGCAATTTAAAGATAATGTCTTGGTGCATGGAAATAATGGTACGTTGGTGCGTGCGCGCACAGAAAACCAGCAGAAGGTAGTCGATTATTCTGAGAATAACGATATTCTTTTTGCAGTTGGTCCGGCAGGAACAGGTAAAACATATACAGCCGTTGCCTTAGCGGTGCGTGCTTTAAAAAATAAATGGGTCAAAAAAATAATTTTAACCAGACCTGCGGTAGAAGCAGGTGAAAACTTAGGTTTCTTGCCTGGTGATCTGAAAGAAAAAATAGATCCTTATTTGCGTCCGTTATACGATGCGCTGGATGATATGATTCCTGCAGACAAACTCGCTTATTACATGACCAACCGTGTTATAGAAGTAGCGCCGTTGGCATATATGCGCGGACGAACATTGGATAATGCATTTATGATTTTGGATGAAGCGCAAAACGCTACGCAATTACAACTAAAAATGTTTTTAACGCGTATTGGACCTTCTGCTAAATGTATTATTACAGGTGATATGTCTCAGATAGATTTACCAAAAAACCAGCAATCAGGTTTGAAACGTACGATGCAGATACTGGAAGGCATCGAAGGCATTGGCATGGTACATCTTTCTGCTGATGATGTAGTTCGTCACCGCTTGGTAAAAGAAATTATCAAAGCATTTGATAAAGACGGCGACCGCGAACAACAACAAAGAGATTCAAACAAAAATTAAATTCCTTGTTTGATAAATATAAATGCAGTATCAGTTTTTAATGATGCTGCATTTTTTATAAATAGCATAAAGTCTCCTCGCCTTTGTTGGATTTCAACCAACAAACTACTATCAGTATCAATTGTAACCAAAAAAATCTAAGAATTCGTTTTCTAAATAATTATTTTAAAAAATAATAAGGTATAGTATATCTGCCATATTTATTTACTTTTGCAAAAAAAACGAAATGAAAAAAATAGTATTCATTGCTTTGGTTGCTTTAAGCATTACCACTTCTTATGCAAAAGATAAAGGCCCAAAAATAGAAGTGAAAGATGATACGGTTATGGTAGATAAAAAAGCTGTATTTATTTTAGCTCAGTTTAAAAATGGTTCGGCTGTAAATTATTTTGTAAAAGACTTGAGTGGAACAAAGCTGTTGTTTTTGCAGGAAAATGATTATGTTAACACTAATAGGCCAAATCCTAATTATTCTAAATTTCCGAATGGGCCAAGATATCTTTCAACCTATTATTTTGAAGTTACATTTTTAGAGTCTAAAGAAAAAGCTGAAATTGAATATTTCAAACAAAGTAAATTAGCAGAATTCATAGTGAAATCAGGTTTAATTGTTGATGGAAAGATCACAAAAGACAAAGAAGAAGAATTCATTTTAATTAATGGAAATAAGTTTTCTGAAGAAAAAAGCCGCTTGTAACTTCCAAAAAATTACGTGTTTCATGGTATTTAAGTACTGTTTTTTAAATGTAAATTGCATGAACTAAAAAATATAAACTTATGAGCAACCTGACAATTAAAGGTAATGGCGGCGCACATTACAAAACCGATTTTCTTTCGTGGTTTGATGGTGTGGATGCCATGCTGAAACCAACACCAGATGCGCCAATGCCAAATGTATTGGTGCATGTAGCAAGAATCACCAACACACCAGCAGGCATGACACCAGGTGGTATGTTGTTAATCAATCCGGATAATAAAGAAATGCCAGATTTGTTTGGTTTTATTTGCGAAGATGAAGAATTGGGAAAATATTACGGACCCAAAATTTTCAAAGGAACACCTTTTGAAAACGCGCCTGTATTGGTGGCTAAAATTTCGATGAATATTGATTTCCCAAATTCAGTAAGCACCAAAATTGAAGTAGCTGGTCATGTAATAGAGCTCGAATTATCAAATTTCGTTGAAGCGCAATTTTATCATCGCGAAGGCGGCATGCCTTTTACACAAAATGTAGTAGAAGCATTAGCACACACAGCAGTATTTAAATTTGACGGAAGAGTTTTAGAAGGACAACTTCCTACAAGCGGTATCGGCGGCGGCTTGCCAGCAGTTTATTCGCCAAGCGGAATTTATCATATCTAATAACTATTTCGTATGTAATTTTATGGTTTAGTTCCTATAAAACAGCATAGCACTAAACCGCAAAAGAGTTAGGTTTGTGAAAAGCACAGCAATAGAAGTAAAATTAAAAAATGAATAGCTTTAGCGTTTGCTTTTTGATTTTAGCTTCGGTTTTAATCTTTTCCGTAGGAAAAAGAGATTAAAAATTGCCTTGCTTTTCACAAATGCTTTTTGCTTACTTTTTGGCATCAAAAAGTAAGAGAGAAAAGTTGCAAATTATTTTAGTAATTTCTTTTTTGTTGATAAAAGCATTTCCTGTTGAAACAAAACGATATTCAATCCTTTTTTGCTGTGTAACTTTGCAAAAATCGTTTTTATGCAAGCAGCACCGTTTCATTTCCCAAATCAAAAAAGTTTTTACAAAGGCAAAGTCCGCGATGTCTACAACATTGACGACAAGTATTTGGTGATGGTGGTTTCCGACCGAATCTCTGCGTTTGATGTGGTGTTGCCGCGACCAATTCCATACAAAGGACAAGTGCTGAACCAAATCGCGTCGTCGTTTTTATCTAAAACAAAAGATATTGTACCAAACTGGGTTTTAGATGTGCCTGATGCAAACGTTACCATTGGTAAAGCATGCGAGCCGTTTAAAGTAGAAATGGTGATTCGCGGTTATTTGGCTGGTTCTGCGTGGCGTGCTTACAAAAGTGGCGTGCGTGAAATTTGCGGTGTGCAGTTGCCTGATGGTTTGAAAGAAAACCAAAAGTTGGCAACACCAATCATTACACCAACCACTAAAGCAAGTGTCGGCCACGATGAAGAAATTTCTAAGGAAGAAATCATCAAACAAGTTATTGTTTCAGAAAGTGATTATAATAAGTTAGAAGATTACACACAAAAAATATTTCAGCGCGGCACCGAAATAGCTGCGCAGCGCGGTTTGATATTGGTAGATACGAAATATGAATTCGGTAAAATAGGTGATGAGATCTATTTAATTGATGAAATACACACACCAGATTCTTCGCGCTATTTTTATGCAGATGGTTATGAAGAACGCCTGAACAACAACGAACCGCAAAAACAATTATCGAAAGAATTCGTGCGCGAATGGCTGATTGCTAATGATTTTATGGGCAAAGAAGGACAAACCGTTCCGGAAATGACCGACGAAATAGTTTCAACTATTTCCAACCGATACATAGAATTGTATGAATTAATCTTAGGTGAGAAATTTGTAAAACAAGATGCTTCGAATGTTGAACAACATATTTTAGCTGCATTGAAAAAATTGTCTGAATCAGAATCCTTAAATCTATAAATCCATTAATCCTGATTCAGACAACTTTCGTATATTTGCACCATGATTCAACGTCCACGCAGAAACCGCAAAAGCGCAGCTATTCGTGCTTTAGTACAAGAAACTAGATTGCATCCAAATCAGTTAGTGCAGCCACTTTTTTTAGTCGATGGTAAAAATAAAAACAACGCCATCAAGTCGCTGCCGACTATTTCTCAACTAAGTATAGATAATGCATTGAAAGAAATTGAAGAGTGCATGAAAGTAGGCGTGAATAGCTTTATTTTATTTCCTGCGGTGGAAGATGCATTGAAAGATAAAAAAGCGACGTACAGCTATTCCAAAAATAATTTCTATTTAAAAGCCATTAAAGAATTCAAGAAAAAATTTCCTGAATGTTGTTTGATCAGTGATGTTGCACTCGATCCATATTCTTCTGATGGACATGATGGTTTGGTAGAAAACGGAAAAATTGTCAACGATAAAACATTGCCAATCTTAGCGAAAATGTCTGTTGCGCAAGCAGAAGCAGGTATCGATATTATTGGGCCAAGCGATATGATGGATGGACGCGTTGGTTATATTCGTCATGCATTAGATGATGCTAGTTTTACCGAAACTTCGATCATGAGTTACTGCGTGAAATATGCAAGCGCGTTGTATGGACCTTTTCGTGATGCGTTGGCATCTGCACCCAAAAGCGGTGATAAGAAAACGTATCAAATGAATTATGCGAACAGGAAAGAAGCTATTGTAGAAGCAGAACTAGATTATGCTGAAGGCGCAGATTTTCTAATGGTAAAACCTGCTACTTTATATTTAGATATTATTTCTGACCTGAAAGAAAACTTTCCGTTGCCTATTGCTGCCTATCATGTAAGCGGTGAATTTGCTATGCTGAAAGCTGCAGCGCTAAATGGCTGGCTGGATTATCAAAAACTTTTAGAAGAAACATTAACCAGCATCCATCGTGCCGGTGCTGATGTTATTATTTCGTATGGTGCAAAAGATTTTGCGAAAAATTTTATTTCTTAATCGCTTCTTTTACCACATTTCCAATACAACCACTTGGCATTTGTATATGCAGTAAACTCGCTAAAGTAGGAGCGATATCTGTCATGTATGTCTTATTGTATTCTTTTCCTTTTGCAATTCCATTTCCATAAAACAACAATGGAATATGCGCATCATATGGATTCCAGATGCCATGTGTGGTTCCTTTGCTGTCATATTCATCATCAATATAACCAGGTTTTAAAATCACCAGCACATCACCACAGCGCGAAGGATAATAACCATTGATAAATTGTTCTTTCAATGCTTTTGGCAACATAGCTTCTTGCAAATCTGCGTATTCTAATGCACGGTCAACGCCATTTATTTTTTGCAAAAATGAAATAGTATGTTTCAAAATATCGTCATAATCTAATTTTTTTTCTTCAATCAAATTATGATTTAAATAGAACTGATAGTTGCCACTTCCTAAACACAAACTATCAACGCTAAATTTTTCTTTTAAATAAGCATTCAATTTTTTTTCAGATTCAGAACCAACTACACCACCATTTGGTATTTTATGATTTGCTAAAAAACCTGGAACATGCGCTACACCATGATCTGCACTTAAAAATAAAGTGTAATTATTTTTGCCAACTTGATTGTCTAGAAAAATCAAAAACGCTTCCAAATCTTTATCCAAACGTAAATATGTATCTTCAATTTCTACAGAATTTGGACCAAACGCATGACCAATATAATCAGTAGAAGAGAAGGATACTGCTAAAAAATCAGTAATGGAATCTTTGCCAAGTTGTTCATTAATTAAGACAGCTTTTGCAAAGTCAAATGTCAACGAATTTCCATAAGGTGTGCTACGAATTTTACCAAAATCTTTCTTATCTATAAAACGTTTTAAATCGTAAGGAAATCCTTTTTGATTATCACCAAGTGGTGCACTTTCATAATTATTAGTGTCTGCATCACTTTGCAAATACGTATTTATTGGATACAAGGTATTCCAGTTTTTTTCGTAATAAGAATTTGTTTTATTAGATGCATTAAATTCTTGTGTCCATTTAGGCAACTCTTTGAAATAATAAGTCGAAGAAATAAAACTTCCAGTTTTACTATCATACCAATACGCAGCATCGGCACTGTGTCCAGCAGGCAAAATAGCACCTCTGTCTTTTATGGCAACACCAATTACTTTACTTCTGAAGTTGGTTGCTAATTTTAATTCATCGCAAATAGTGGTGGTCAGCATATTTTTCGGACTCATTTTTCCATTGTCATTATTGGCTCCAACAGTCTGCACACTTTTATCTTCACTGCAATACATGTCTCTCTTTTCTGTATAATCATACCAGCCATTTCCTACAATGCCATGTATCGCAGGAACAGAACCTGTGTAAATACAAGTGTGTCCAGCTGCTGTTACCGTTGGTGTATACGGAATAAAAGTATTTTCACAATTAAAACCATCATTCATCAATCGTTTAAAACCACCTTTAGAATATCTGTCGTAATAGCGATATAAAAAATCCCAGCGCATTTGGTCAACCACAATACCAACTATTAATTTAGGACGAGCATTTTGTGCAATTGGTTTTGTCGTTTGCGAGAATGAAAAAATGAAAGAGAATAAAAATGCAGTAAAAATTAATTGCTTCTTCATGATAGTAATTTGAGTGCAAGTTAGTAAAACTAATCCTTGCTAAATATAATTTAATTATAAATGATGGAAGATTTTTGTGTGAACGAATAGTGTTTGACTTAAATAGGTTGTGTTCTTTGTCAATCTACTACAAATTATGTATTGTTTAGATACGAAACATTGCATATATTTACTTTAAATAATCTATCTATATGAGGCAAATATTTTATAAATCGGTAGTATTAGCAGCATGTCTTACATTACTTTCTATCAGTAGTTGTAAAAAAGACGATGATGTAAAAATATCAAATAATATTAGTTCACGAAGTCCAGTTGATGATCCGAATGTTGATGTTGTGATATTAAATTTGAACATAAATACAAATATAAATACCAGTTATTTAGATACTGTCATTCAGGCATTTAATCTTGATTTTCATTTTTCTGTTTATAAGTATAATTTAGGTGCAGTTAACTATAAATATTTAAGCATCAATACTGGGTATAATACTGATTTGTACTTGCAAGATGAAATTGTTTTTAGAGTTGGAGAAAGATCGGATTATTTTATACCATCGTATTTAGTTGGTTATAAAATTGACACCTATGAAGGTGCTTGGAATACAATAGAAGGATATACAAATACTTATGGAAACATTTTTATTAAAAATACGGATGGTAGCTTTGGTTTTAATGGATTAGGCGATAGATATATTGCTTTTAGAAAAGAAGTCAGTGGTAGTTTTCAATACGGATACATAAATTTGAATTTATCTCAAGATGCGAATAATTTAACTATAAAATCAATTGCATATTGTAACGTTCCAAATAAACCATTCTATTTCGGAGATTATTAAACTAAAAATCAAAATTATGAAAATGAAAAAAATAATTTTAGGAGGCATCACAATTTGTTTGATTTTTCAATGCATAATTGGATGCAAAAAAGAAAAAACTGGTGAAAGTATTTGCGATGGAAATAGTGAAAATATAATTGGCTCATTTGAAGGCAAACAAAGAGTATTTATTGGTGCAATAGATTTAGCAGCGCTGGGTTTAGTGCCGGAAATTAATGATCAATTGTTAAATAGTAATCTAGCAAATGATAAAATAGCTATGAGTTTCGATTTGCTACAACTTAGCGTAACAAGTAATCTTAGTAATGTTTCTAATAACATACTTACTTTAGATTCCATCATCTTTGAAAACAGAAGTATTGAAATTAGTACAGGTTTAGATCCACCAATTGATTATGTTGAGTTGTGGAACTTACGTGCAGGTGGAACGGTAAAATTTAATTGTGATAATACGATTACAACAGAATTAGTGATAAAAAGTTGTAGTACAAGTGTTGCCTCTTTAGACACATTCACTAATCTCATAAATTTGAATGACAAGAATGTTCGATTAGTAGGAACATTTACCAAAAAGTAAAATAATTAAGTTCAATTAACATAAGAAGAATTATCTTCGTTTTATGGCAGGAAATTCATTTGGAGAAATTTTTCGTATTACAACATTTGGCGAAAGTCACGGCGCAGCATTAGGTGTCATTATTGACGGCTGTCCGGCTGGTTTGCAAATTGATACAGCATTCATACAATCAGAATTAGACAGAAGAAAACCAGGACAATCCAACATTGTTACACAACGCAAAGAAGCTGACGAGTTTGAAATTTTATCAGGCATTTTTGACGGCGTGACACAAGGCACACCAATTGGAATTATCATCAGAAACGAAGACCAGAAATCCAAAGATTACGAACACATAAAAGATAGCTACAGACCATCGCATGCAGATTTTACCTACGATGCAAAATATGGTTCACGCGATTATCGTGGTGGTGGCAGAAGTTCGGCTAGAGAAACCGCTGCACGTGTAGCAGCAGCAGCAATCGCTAAACAATTATTAAAACATTTTGGAATTGAAGTAAATGCCTATGTTTCCAAAGTTGGGAAAATAGAAATTGAAAAAAGCTATACTGAATTAGATTTGTCTAAAACAGAAGATAACATAGTGCGTTGTCCAGATGCGGAAACAGCAGAGAAAATGATAACGTTGATCAAAGAAGTAAAAAAAGAGGGCGATACGATTGGTGGTTTGGTAAGCTGTGTAATTACTGGTGTTCCGGTTGGTTTAGGCGAACCTGTTTTTGATAAATTGCATGCAGATTTAGGCAAAGCCATGTTAAGCATAAATGCAGCAAAAGGTTTTGAATATGGTAGCGGTTTTGCAGGAACAGAACTCTTAGGTTCACAACATAATGATGCTTTTTATAAAGATATGTTCAATCAGATAAAAACAAAAACCAACCATTCTGGTGGTGTGCAAGGCGGCATCAGTAATGGTATGGATATTTATTTTAACGTGGCATTCAAACCTGTCGCTACGATTATGCAAGCACAAGATTCTGTAGATAAAGATGGCAACGATGCAACCGTGACAGGCAAAGGCAGACATGATCCATGTGTGTTGCCACGCGCAGTGCCAATTGTAGAAGCAATGGCTGCTTTAGTAATTGCGGATCATTTGCTAAGGAATAGAAATAGTAAGTTGTGAGAAAAATAAGCAGGAAAAAATGTTTAGAGCTATACAGCTTTCCTCAAACGGATGAAATCAATGAAACTTATTTTTATCCAAAACAAATTGCGCATTATGTTTTAGAATTGGATGTAACTTCTGTTTCGACTTACTTGAAGCTCTTAAACAAAAACCTTACAAAATTATTAGCTGAACTAAAGATCGAAGAATTGATTTTCTTAGGAGAAACTAAAATGCCGTGGTTATCTCAGCAGAATTCATATAAACCTGTAAAAGAAGCCATTGGTTTTTTTGAACAAAACAATATTGGAAATAAATTTAACGGCGCGATTGTTGTAAAAACGAGCTCACTCGATATTTTCGTAAAACATTTGTTTTGGCTTACCAGATGCAATGCTGCATTTCCATTAGTTTATGGTACGAATGATAAGCAACAACTATTGATTAATTTGTGTAAATACGGAAACTTACACATTGATATATTGGATAAAAACATCAAATCATCTTTTGAAAAGTTGCTTAAGACTACTGACTTCATTATCCTTAAAAATAGAATGTGTTCGGAGCATTTTGCTAAAACCGCTGTAATAAAAGGCAGAAGCATAATAATATAAACTTATAAGTATTTCCTTCTCCATTGTTGCTGTTCTTCACCTACAAAAACTAAAAAATACCGTTTACTCAATAAAACGACCGTTTATGCATTCGTTTGCAATTACATTTATCTTTCAATTTATATTCGTGTCAAATAAATTTTGACGAATTCAATATTTATATTATTTTAGATAATGTAATTAATCACGTATTACAAAACCACTTTTTTTATTCAAACCAAAAACAATTCCTATGAAAAAAATCATTTTACTTTTATTCAGCATTTTACCATTCTGCCTATTTGCACAAGTTTCAAATATTAGTTTGGATTTTAGTAATCCAGAATATCCAATTAGTTATAATAAAAAAAATAAGAATGATACAACAGAAACCAAAAAGTATGTGAAGTTTGGCGAGACCGTAAATTTTACAATTAAGAATGTAAACACACAATTATACACGGTTACAATAGATGGCGAAAATATTACTTACAATTCTGAAGTTCCAGCTGCACTAAAAATATTTACTGGTGCTTCAGCACCTGATGAGACAACACCAAAATCATTGGACTCAGAAACAACTAAAGACTCAATAACTGGTGAAACTGTTATAAAATCGAATGAAACCTCAATCATATTTGATAAAACTACGGTTTACATTAAAAAATACAATGCATTTAAAAAAGCAGTAAAAGATCTGGAAGATTTAAAAACTATTTATTTGCAGTTACAATCTTTTTCGCAAAGTGAAATTGATGCAACCAACACAACAGAAAATATTAAATCAAAAAGCAAAACTATTATTAAAAATTTCAGAAGTGATGAAAATATTTTTGATCAAATTTCTGTCTTAAAAACTGCCATTGATGATGCAAAATTAGAAGAAGAAGAAGCGTATAATAATTTACCAAAAATTGAAACAACAAGAAAAGAAATATTACAAGAGCAAGTTGCTACTCTGATGAATAATGTAAAAACGCTTGCCGATGTAAAAACGCTAAATTCAATAAATCCAGATGATGATGAAGATGTACAATTACTAAAACGTGCATCAGATTTACATCAAAAAGCAACTTCGTTAATCCAACAAGTAAGCGATTTTGATTACAATGCAGTTGGCAAACAGGTAATAAAACTGTATGCTTCCATAAAAAATTCAACAAACTATGAAGTTTCTTCATCACCAATTCAAGCAGATGGCGATGATATTGAATTTACGTTTAAAGTGGCACCAAAAACAAATTTAGATTTTGCAAGTCCAACAAAAGAAATCAAAAAAACGTTCTTAAAAATTTGGGTGAAAGGTGGTTGTCAATTTAAATTTGGTGTTGGTTTAGGCATGAATACAATTGGATTATTCAACAGTTCTTATTCATTAAATACACGCGATTCTATTCTTGATACAATAACTAATTCTAAAGTTGGACAAGTGGAAATAACACGCGATAAAAATAAAGATTGGTTTATTCCAAACGGTGTTGCGTATGCACATTTTTTAACTCGAGTGGCTCGATTCGTTAGTATTGGCGGCTCTATTGGTGTTAACGTTGATTTTAAAGATGTAAAATCTTCTGGCTTTAATCTTGGATTGACTTCTGCATTCGGCAACAAATATTCAGTAGCATTTACGGTTGGTGCATCCTTTGGTTCAGTAAATAAATTGAACGGAAAATATGAAACCAATAAATTATACAAACAAGCAGAAGTAGATGCAACAGCAGTAACTAATAGTGCCTTCCGCTGCGGATTATTTTTTGGACTTTCACTAAATCTTACAAGTACAGAAGTTAGACGATAAGTTTTATTTTTCATTTTTAATTCATACATCATTCTGTCTTCCGAAGAACGACTCATGCATACTGATTAAACCAGTCTTGACTGGTAATAAATGCAAACCAATTGTAAAATTGATGCACGCAAAATGCTTTTTGGTTACTTTTTTGCATAAAAAAGTGACAAGAAATAATCAAACAAAAAGAGCTCGCATCGCGAGCCATTTTCTATTATTTCTCACTTATTTTGCAAAAGTTGAAATTACGAATAGGCAAGAAGCGTGGGCTGCCAATTGCGTAGCACTCTTGAACACAAATAAAGAATAAAAACATTTTCAAAAAACGCGTAGCAAAGCGTAGGAATGTAGCGTAGGACGATCGTTTTGGCTTGATCTTTTTGTATCAAGACAAATAGAAAGGCAAACAAAAAGGGCTCGCACAGCGAGCCCTTCTAATGACCGTTTAAAAAAATGCACACCACTTACACCGCAGGCGTTAAATTTATTTCTATTTCCGTTACTTGTTTTGCAACGATAATAATATTTTCAATCGTTTTTATTTCATAACCACCTACACTTATCTTAATAGTGTATGTTCCCGGAGGAATACCCATAATCGTAAACTCACCCAATTCATTCGTCACAATCATCGTCAGCGTGTTGACAATCTCAATCAGCGCATCCGTAATAATGTGATGCGTTTCTTCATCTTTCACAATACCGTGCAACGTACCTTTAGTATTTTTGTGTCTTATACCTACATTGTGCGTTTTGCGTCCGTTCACATATTTTTTATAAAACACCGGCTCCGAATCAACCAGCACGCGCATCGCAGGATCTAAGCGTGTTTTTAAAAATTCTTCAACAATATGTACCTCTTCGCTTAGATCACTCGTAGCAGCTTTTTTCGTATCGCTCGCTACGGTTGGCAACGCCAGTCTGTCGGCGAACGCATCGCGCAGCGTTTCCAGGTTAACAATATAGGCAGCGTTCACGCCAAAAGGAAGTAGTACCACTTGATGTTCGGTAATTAGGTCGATCACATTTTGTGAATGCACCGAAAGCTCTATATCGCGCATAGCTATCATCGTCGATTTATTAATATTCACTTTATCATAGATCTCATGATCGTTAGCGCCGCTGAAGTGCGACATAAGCACACCTGCTGCTTTAAACAATCCGTTCACCAGTAGGATACGCGAGTCCTTCTTGTTCTTCGTAATACCTTTATTGTTTTTTATCTGTATCTGCGCCGTCGGTTGTATAAGAGCAAACAAAGCAGCAAATTCTAAAAAGACACCGTTCAATCCTGCATTCGCAGCGATGATAGCAATGTTTTGTATACAGTGCGTAAAGACTGTTTTAAACATCGTGATTTTATTTTCAATAGAACCTTTCATAAAATTTATTTTTAATTTTTAAGAATCAATTTTACCTATAACGACCACATCAATATGTTTAGTATGTAGTCTTATAAATTTTAACATTTTTTAAAACTTATACACCTAAATACATATAGTAAAGAAACCAAACTTAGAAAGAAACCACTATCCGAATTTCCCCTCCTTGGAGGGGTCAGGGTGGGTTGTCGCGTCCTTGTCATGTTGAACGCAGTGAAACATCTTTTGAATTTTACTTCTAACTTTCTCGCGCGATGTCTTCCGAAGGACGACTCGTGTGTACTAATTAAACAAATCTCATAAAGTAAAAACCACCAACCAACCAAAACACCACTATCCGAATTTCCCATCCATTAGAGGGGTCATAGGTGGGTTGTCGCGTCACTGTCATACTGAGTTTATCGAAGTACCTATCTTGCGCGATGTTATCCAAAGGACGACTTGTGCGTATTATCTAAACCAATTTTATAAAGTAAAAACCACCAACTAACCAAAACACCACTATCCGAATTTCCCATCCATTAGAGGGGTCATAGGTGGGTT
>CALLKF010000139.1 GCA_938008535.1 uncultured Saprospirales bacterium
CAAAGTTTAAATATTGGCGATAATACTGAATTGGATTTGAGATAATTAGAAAATTGTTGAGTCAGAAAATTTAAGAATAAAGAAAATAAAAATCGTTAATCGTACATTGTACATCATCAATCATCAATCATTTTGTTTGCAGTAATAGATTTAGAAACAACAGGTGGAAACCACAACTCGGAACGCATTATCGAGATTGGAATTGTATTGCATGACGGCAGAAACAAGACTGGCGAATACACTACTTTAATCAATCCTGAAAAAGAAATTGGTGGTTTTATTTCTACGTTTACAGGCATCACCAACTCGATGGTTCGCACAGCACCAAAATTTGAAGATGTTGCAGAAACCTTGTTAGAATTATTAGATGGAAAAATTTTCGTGGCACATAATGCAAAGTTTGATTACAATTTTATAAAAAGCGAATTTCGAAGGTTGAATATTCCTTTCACTCAAAAAAATATTTGCACAGTTCAATTAAGCAGAAAAATATTTCCACAAATAAAATCGCATAGTTTGGGTAATCTTTGCAGAGATTTAGGGTTGCCTGTAGATAATAGACATCGCGCATTTGGCGACGCAGCTGCTACGGCTTTATTACTTGAAAAACTTATTGAAGCCGATAAAAATAATTTGCTGAAAGAAATGCTAGATGATGATGGCACAAAATTATATCTGCCAAAAAATTTAAACAAAAACGCTATACAAATTTTGCCTGAAGAAGTTGGTGTACTTTATTTTCACGATAAAGATGGTAATGTTTTATTTGTTGATAAAAGCAAAAATTTACGTGAATATATTCATCATTATTTTTCTAAAAAAACAAGCGACAAACTAAAGCTACAACTACACGAAGCGATTTACGATATTTCATTTATGCTTACTGGAAATGAATTAATTGCTGGATTAACAGAATCGCAAGAAATAAGAAAATTGCATCCAATATTTAATAAACCTGCTTCTAATTTTACTTATAAATTTGGTTTATTTTCAGAAACAGATATGTATGGATTTCAAAAATTAATGGTGAAAATGTTGGAAGAAGATGAAAATCCATTATTGAAATTTTCATCGAAATTTAAAGCAGAAAAAATGCTGCATTCTATTTTAACGAGTTTTAAACTAGAACCAACTTTTAAAAAAATTGATAATGCATTGCAATACAATTCGCGCTTACATAATGTATTGTCGCGCTATGTGTATCCGTACAAAAATTGTTTTATAATTGATGTTGGTCGCGGTGGCTCTGAGCGCAGTGTTATTCAAATTGAAAACAACGAATACAAAGGTCATGGTTTTTTTGAACCTGCATATATCAATGAACCAAATGAGTTAAAAGACATTATAAAACCACAGCAAGAATATACAGAATGTAAAAAATTGATTCAACAATATATTCGCAAATACGAAAAACACATTGAAGTAATTCCGTATTAAATATACTTATCTAATTGTCTGTATTTAAAGAATGCTTGCACCAATCGCATTTCCATCAATACAATTAAAACCATGGCAACTGTTCCAGAAAAAATAGTGAGTTTCTTTATGTATAACAAATCATCTACTTCAGTTCCAGATTTGATGTGTTGAAATTCATTTGCTGGCAACGTATAATTATAAACATCAAAAACATTGTTAAATGAATAATACTGATTCAACACAAAAATAAGCAATGCAATATTCAATACAAATAGAAACATTTTTACAAATACATTTCGAAAAATAATAGAACGTTGCATAAACAAAATTCCACGAATATAAGTAAATACTAAAAACAACGACCAACATAAATACACTAAAAACTTCTGACTAATTTTCGTGTAAATTGGATAAATTAAAATTATAGATGCAACTGCTGCAACAATTAGCCAAAGTGCTTCATAAGCAAAATCTAAAAGAGTTTCATTTTTCATTATTAAAAAATTACAGCGCAAAAGTAATCATTGTAATTCGATAACGCTAATAGTTAAATGTTATCTAAATACAATAAAAAATGCGACTTACGACTTACGACTTACGACTATTCACTATCTTTACTTAATGAACTTAACTACTTCAAAAAAACAAATTGCTGTTTTAATTGATCCGGACAAAACAGATGCTACCAAATTAGTAAAAACAATACAACAGGCAGAATTGGCAAAAGTTGATTTTTATTTAGTTGGTGGAAGTTTATTATTAAAAAATAATTTAGAAGAAATCATTACTGTTATTAAAAAAAACAGCAAAAAGAAAGTGTATTTGTTTCCAGGAAATCCATCGCAAATTTCTGCTAAAGCTGATGGTATTCTCTTGTTGAGTTTAATTTCTGGAAGAAATGCAGAGTTGCTAATTGGCAACCATGTGTTGGCTGCGCCAATTTTAAAACAATCTAAATTAACCATTATTTCTACTGGTTATATGCTGATTGAAAGTGGCACACAAACAACAGTTTCATACATATCAAACACTACACCAATTCCTGCGAATAAACCAGCAATTGCTGCTTGCACTGCCTTGGCTGGCGAACAATTAGGATTAAAAACTATTTACTTAGAAGCTGGAAGTGGTGCTCAGAATGCAGTATCAATAGAAATAATAAAAGCAGTAAAAAAACAAATCAATATTCCATTAATTGTTGGTGGTGGCATTTGTTCTAAAGAACAAATTGAAACTGCATTTTTAGCTGGCGCAGATGTAGTTGTTATTGGTACTGCAATAGAAAATGATATAAATTTTTTACAAGAATTATCTTCTATAAAAAAATAATTTTCTAAACTATTGAACATCAACCAATGACTAATCAAAAAGGACGCATTTTACAAACAACTGGCTCGTGGTATCAGGTTTTATTAGATGGTAAAATGGTTGCTGCGCGTCTGAAAGGTAAATTTAAATTAGAAGAATTAGATACTACGAATCCGATTGCAGTTGGAGATTTTGTTACGTTAGAAAAAACGGAAGGCAATGAATTTATCATAAACGAAATACACAACCGCAACAATTATATTATTCGTCAATCGCCGCGAAATAAACATCAGCGACACATTATTGCTTCGAATATTGATTTGGCATTGCTGATTGTTACCATTGCACAACCTCGCACTTCATTAGGTTTTATTGATAGATTCATCGCTGCTGCTGAGTCGTTTCATATTCCAGTAAGAATTGTCATTAATAAAATTGACTTGATTCGTGAGAAGGACGAACAATTATTAGAGTACATGCAAATCGTTTACAATCGATTAGGTTATAACGTATTTTGTACTTCAACTATTACCAATGAAGGTATTGACTCCATTGAATCTTTATTAGAAAATAAAACTACTTTAGTCGCTGGACATTCAGGTGTTGGAAAATCAACTTTATTAAATTCTATCAATAAAGAATTGAATTTAAAAACTGGTAAAATATCAGAAAAATGGGGCAAAGGTATGCATACTACTACGTTCGCAACTATGTTTGAAATTTTACCAAATTCATTTATTATTGACACACCAGGTATTAAAGAATTTATGTTGCTGCAGGTAGAACCAGAAGAAGTTTCAGGTTATTTTAAAGACATTAAACTGGTTGCTGAAGGTTGTCAGTTTAATAACTGCTTGCATCAAAATGAGCCGAATTGCGCAGTAAAAAAAGCAGTCGAAAACGCACAAATTGCAGCTACACGTTATGAAAATTATCTCAATATTATTCAGAATATTAAAGACATAAATTATTGGGAACGAAAATAATTTTTTATTCTTATCATCAAGATGTCGAAATAATTCCGAATTATCGGAACGTCATGATAGCAACACAGTACCGAAACGCTGTCATCTTGTAACGATAATTCAGAATTGTTCAAGATTTTTCAATATAATGCAAAATAGTTTTTAGTAATTTATTTTATGTCCGAAACTTCGGAATTTTTGTTGTTTTAAAATCAAACTAACTATTATTTTTTCTTCGTATTCTTTGCGAAAAAAACTTTGCTACCTTTGCGATTAAAAAATTAAAATGCAAGACAAGCATTGGATTTCGAGAACAACAGCGTTGATTGGTGATGAGAAACTCAATAAACTCATTAACAGTCATGTATTAGTGGTTGGTTTAGGCGGCATTGGTTCGTTTGCTGCAGAATTTATTGCACGTGCTGGTGTTGGCGAAATGACAATAGTAGATGGTGATGTGGTGGATCCGAGCAACAGAAACAGACAATTACCAGCATTATCGTCAACTCATGGCGTTAGCAAAGCGGATTGGATGGCAGAACGGTTAAAAGACATTAATCCTGAAATTAAATTAAATGTAATTAAAGAATTTTTATCACCAGAAAAAGCATACGAGATTGTTAGTTTACACAACTATAATTATATCATTGATGCCATAGACAGCATCACACCAAAAATAAATTTATTGAAAGCTGCGCATGAATTAAACAAGAAGATTGTGATGAGTGGTGGTGCTGGTGGAAAAATGGATCCAACAAAACTAATTGTTGCTGATTTAGCAGAAACATATAACTGTGTATTTGTAAAGATGGTTCGTAAACGATTAAAAAGAGAAAAAATTTATACTGGAATTCCTGTAGTTTTTTCTACTGAATTGCCTGATAGAAAATCGTTGATTTTAACGGATGGAAAAAATTACAAGAAATCTGCTTATGGTACTATTTCCTATTTACCTGCTGCATTTGGCAGTGTTTGTGCAAGTGTAGTGATTAGAGATTTGATTCAATAAAAACCGTATTTTCAATGGGTTTAAACTCACTAATTAATCAGTTGTAGGACGACCTCAAGTCGTCTGACAACAAAAAGCAGGAAGTGCGCCGTAAAACACTTCCTGCTTAAGAAACAAATTTTTATTTGTTCTTTTAATCTTTATTGAGCAATTAATTTTCCTTTTGTTACTTCATTATTGTCTTCTAAAATTTTAAATAGATACATTCCATTTGCTAAATCTTCTCTGTAAATAGTAAACATATTATTGTTCGATGATGGAATTGTTTTTAGGACTTGTCCTTCTAAATTCATCAACACCAGAACAGCATTTTTTAGTTCGTTAGCTTCAACAATAATTTGTGTTTTATCGCGAAATGGATTTGGAAAAATGCTCACTTCTTTAACATTATATTTTGAGTTTTTTGTGCTGCTTAATAATCTTACATCTATAAAATCTTTTCCAATGGTATGAAACGTAGTGTTCGTTACAATGGCTTCGTTTCTATCAAAATAAATAGATGCGTTGTTGTAAATTTTAGTACCAATTGGATTGTCTAATTTTTGTTGAATACTGAATTTTACAAAACCATGTGATAGTGGTTCGTTGTGCACACTATCTACCAAATAAATTGAATCAAAAACAAAACGTACTACGTTACTGTCTATTCTTTCAAATCTATAATCGTGACTAGCAACTAATGGAATCGTCGTATTAATTTCTAATGTTGATGAAATAGTATCCACTATAACTACTTTGTATGCAGTATCGTTTCCTGTGTTTTGAAAATGAATAGTATAGTTGATATCTGTATTCTCTTCGATAAAATGTTGAGCACCATAACCAGCAGGCGATGCTTCTTTTTCATTAGGATCAAAGCTGCCAACAATCATTCTGCAATCTGTAGAAAAATAAGGTGCGCCATCATAATTAGGATATGGTGTAATGAAGCCAGTTGAAAAAGGATCTTCAGGATTTAGTCGACAACCTTCAATAGCAGCAGTTGTATATTTATCGCCTAATTCACGTGGAAAATCTGATTCTTGTTCTGCAATAATTCGGTAAGTTTTTCCAGAATCAGATGGATACGTTTCTGTAACTGTTCCGTTCGTTGGCAATTGATAATTTTGAATTTTTCTGATTACCTGATCTTCAATGACAATATATTTTTTGGGTGCTTGCATATTGCCACCTGTATTCTGTAATTGCAAACGAACACTATCACCTAAACAAACTGCACTTGCTTCAATTATAGCTCCAGTGTAATTCGGCAACACACAAACATCATCTGGATAGATATGACTTTCTATACAAACTGTTTGTCCTAAAATTGCTTCTGGTCTTTCATGTAAGTAAACTGTAAATTGTCCGCAATCAAAAATAGAAACACCAACAATATCGAAGCGATATACATTGTTGCCTAAATTGGTAAATGGTATTGTATTTCCATAAGTTCCAGTCGCAAAATCAACTATTAAAACTGGATCTACTTTTATATCAATGTATGCATTATTAGCGGATACGGTTCCAACATTACAATAATTTACATCATAAAAAATTTGTGGATCTAAATGACGAAATCTTCTAAGTGCAACATCTACAGTAAGACCAATGCAAGATACAATTGGTGTAAAATTAAAGTTGCCAGAATCAATGCTTACATCAGTAGTTAATTGTGCAATTATAGTATCATTACATGCACCTTTTTTCCATAATGGATATCTAAAATTATTTCTGGATGCAATTTTTACAGTTCCAGCACTATTCGTTGCAAACTGATAATAACCATCATTATCTGTTGAAGTAAAAAGCACGTTCGTGTCAATGTTTGCTGTAACAGTGATGTTTCTCATGCGTACATCTGTGCCTGTATCAAACGCACAATCATTATCAAAATCACCAATTACATTTCCTCTAATTAAATTATTATACACGTTTCCTAAAGAATCTATTTGAATTAAATACAGATTTCTATTATTGGGTCCTGCTATCAAACCAAACAAATATGCATAACCATCTTTAAAGGTTGTTTGCGAAACAATATTAAAATTTCGGAATGAAATTCCATCTGGATAGTTGATGTGCCAGATTTCCTGTTTTTTTACCTTACGATTATTGACATCAATGATTTCTTTTACCATTCCATATTCTGCTGATTGATTTGGATAATAATCACCTTCAATATTGATGAGTGTACCATCTTTTGGCTCAATAAATATGGCTGCGCTACCAGGAAGTGACGTAGAATCTATTGTAAATAATGGTTGCAAATTGCTGTTGTAAACATCAGTAGTCGTAAAGCCGCCATCACCATTTGCAGGACCTCTGAAGTTGTGTTTTACCAATAGATTTCCATTGTCTAATAATTGAGGTGAAATAAATCCATTTGGATAATAAACAGCAATAGAATCCCAACTTAAATCAGCATGTACTTTTATTAATTTTGCAACATATCTATTGTTGCTGTCCAAGTTGCTAACATTAAAAATATAATCGTTTTGTACTTTTTTTATGGTGTATAATCCATACTGAATACTTGCGGAATTGTATTGTTGCGGAATAATAACAGAATCTACTTGTGCAATCGTATCTAGGTTTGAAAATAAAATTCTTGCTCTGTGAAAACTAATCGTATCTCTAACATGATTGTTTACATTATCTATTTTAGTAGTTACAAAACCAGCATCAATTGAAGAATCTGTTTCAGAGACAACTAATTTTGTAGTATATAAATCTTCATTTTTAAATGCATACAACAAATGTTTTGGTTGAATCACAAACGGTTCAAATGATTCGATAATTTGATAATAAATTAAAGCATTAAAACTAAAACTAGGATCATATACTTCATAAATCAGAATGTATTTTTCTATGGCTGAAATATATTTTATAGCATGAACTTTTTGTACCTGTTTGTTAGAAACATAGTTAATATTAAACAACAAAATTTCGCCGTTTTCTTTTTTGTATTGATGTAAATAGATAGCAGTGTCCCAAGGTTGATTATAATTAGTAGCTATTATACAATTGCCATTTGGCATCATTTCAACTTCTGAGTTGTTAGCTCTGTCGCTGGAATTTATTAAATCTAACTTTTGTTGCCAACCACTTGCAAATAAATTATTGTAGCTTATAAAAATTATAAAAGCCAAACTGATTTTCAAGAGTGTTTTCATATAGTATATTTTAAAGTTAGTAAATCTATTTTCTGATTTATAATTTTTAACTGGCATAAAACCATTATGTAGATAATAGATGGAATTATGTATTGTGTTTTGCTGATGTATTGTTGATTTTTCCATGATTTTCAATTTTTAAAGTTGTTTACAATACAAATGTGCGTGTAAATACTGCAACAAAAAATTACATTTAATAGTAATTGTCCGATATTTTTATACTATTTTTAATGAATAGTATTGATATTATGTTAGAAAGCAAATTAGTCAAAATATATCTTTCACTAAATAAAGAAGAGCATAGACTGTTAACCAAATGGATAATTTCTCCGATTGCGAATGTTCATGAAGATGTCCGAAATTTTATTGCTTTTTTAGATTCCAGAAAAGCATTTTCACCTGTAACTTTGCAAAAAAATCGCGCATTTGCTTATTTATATCCAAAAACAAAACAATACGATGACTTACGATTGCGTCATGTAATGTCGCTTTGCACACAAACTTTGGAAGACTTTTTGACTTATGCCTATTTTATAAAAAGCAGAAATGAACAACAACTTGCATTAGCAAAAAATTTGCAGCAGCATCAATTATTTGAGTACGCATCTGTTGTTTTAAAAAAAATTAAATCAACACAACAAGCGCAGGCCAAATATGATGCAGTTTATTACCTGGAAAATATACAACTGGAAATTGAACAGTTTAAAATTGCCAGTAAAAACTCAAGAGAACAAGCGTTTAATATCCAGGAAATTTCTGAAAGTATTCACCAGTACACGGCTGCAGAAATACTAAAATATGCATGCGTTTCCATCACACATCAAAATGTAAGTAACCAGCAGTATTCATTTACATTTTTACCTTTTATAATTGAACAAATTGAAGTAAAAAAACTTACGTTAACACCAGCCATTGAAATTTATTTTTATGCGTATAAAACATTAACCAACACGAATGAAAACAGTAAAGTAGAAGAAGAAAATCGCAAAATATCTTTTGTTCAAATTCCAGCCAACTTACGGCGGTTTTATACCATAGAACGCAAAGACGGAGCTATTCTTTTTATTCCGATTGAAGAGATTATTCGTCATGAATTAAGGAAGCTTTACCGCAATGTGGAGATTCTTGACATGCACTTGTTTAGAATTGTTCGCAATGGGGATTTCTCTATTGAGGAAAACGATGACGTAGAAACCGATTTCTTGGATGAAGTAAAACAAAAATTGAAGACGCGCCGCCTTGGACGAGTAGTGCGGATGGAGATAGAACCAGGCGTGTCGGAATGGTTGCTTAATTTACTTAAAAAGCGATGGGAAATAGATGATTATAACGTTTTTACGTGTGCGCACTTACTCGACTTTACCTGTTTATGGCAAATCATTAAACATCCCGAATTTGCAGAATTGGCTCCTGCACCTCCTGCTCCCGTGCCGCCACTGGGATTGACACAGGGCCAAATCACGGAGGATATTTTTGAAACAATCAAAGAAGGAGATGTCATGTTGCATCATCCGTATAACAACTTTGAACCAGTACTACAACTCTTAGAAGACTCTGCGGAAGACCCTAATGTACTGGCCATAAAACTGAC
>CALLKF010000140.1 GCA_938008535.1 uncultured Saprospirales bacterium
AACAACAAGCGAAATTCAGAAGTAATTTTTTTTTTAAGTAAAAAATTGGTCGTTTCACATAAAAAACTCATTGAGTTGAATTGGAAAGACTCTCCATTAAATAAATCATTTTTCTTAAAGTATACAATATTGTATTAAAATTTTTGTATATTCGTTATAGTTCAAAACTAACTAATAACCATAAAACTATTACTATGAAAAATGCAAAGAAGTCTTTTCTGTACTTTTTAATTATTTTTTCAGCGTCACTATATAGCTGCAAAAAAGAAGCAAATCCAACTGATCCGCAAAACAATAAATATACTGTAAGTTATAATTATGCAGGAGT
This sequence comes from uncultured Saprospirales bacterium, assembly GCA_938008535.1. Classification (GTDB taxonomy): domain Bacteria; phylum Bacteroidota; class Bacteroidia; order Chitinophagales; family JADIYW01; genus JADJSS01. The sequence continues at coordinate 329 of CALLKF010000140.1, forward strand.
CTATAATAATGAGGTTTCTCAGATAGTTGAAACAGATAATTTTGCTCTAGCATTCTTTTCTGTAATGGAAACGGACTCTATTAGGGTAAGAGCATTTGTTTACAAAGACAAAGCAAATAATACTTCCTTATTGTATCATCAAAATCTTACACGCGATACAGCATTTGTTTTTGAATTAGTAAATAATGAACCGACAAATAATGGTTTAAGATTTCATAATAAGAATGATTCTCTTATTATGGAAAGTATTGATTACAATAAAACAAACAACACTTACTATGTCTTACAAAAATATAATTTAGGAAAATTAAATTTTACTAAAAAGAATACAAGTGCTTTAAGAACAAGTGGCACATTAGGTACTATAGAGGATTTACAAAAACAACTTAATGAAACCTTGAAATATTTTGGTCGTACACCCGTTGGTTCATGGATTGCTGACAATGTAGATGAACTAACAAATTCTGTTAATCAACTTGCCAATCAACTAAGCAATTCTTTAAAAGAATTTAAAAAATATTTATTAGATAACGCACAACAAACTATAAAAGATGCTCAGGCAGCACTGGCTCAATATCAAAAAGAACAAGAAGAAATTAAAAAACAAAAGCAAGAAACAGACTGTATAGGCATAGTAAATGGAACTGCAAAAGTGGATGATTGTGGTATTTGCTCAGGTGGTACTTCTGGACATGTTGCCAACTCAAATAAAGATTGCGCAGGAGTTTGCAACGGTTCAGCATTCTTAGATGGTTGTGAAATATGTTCAGGTGGAACATCTGGACATGCTCCTAATATCGATAAAGATTGTGCAGGCGTATGTTATGGTTCCGCATTTATAGATAGCTGTGGTGTTTGTGCAGCAGGTAATACAGGTATTATACCATGCAACGAATGCAACACACCTCAGACAATTACAATTGATAGAGTATGGCAAGAATCCTGCACATCTTCTACTGCTGTTAAATCATATTTCTTTGTTTCATTCACTGCTAGTGGACCAGGTATAATCGTTGGTGGTGGCTCAGGTGCATGTGATATTACCAGTACTACGGATCAATGCTACCCTTGTCGTTTATATTTTAAAGATTATCTTGGTGAGGTGAATAATTCCGGTAATGCTTATGATGTAAGTTTATATTCTGGAACTCCAAATAATGGTGTATTAAAATATGAATTGTACTATTTAGGTTCCAATTTTTCAAATTGTCAATCTGTAGATTATCCTAATCCATATTCTAGAGATTATGGCGTAAGACCTGCATGGCAAGTAGAACTTATGAATATTTGTAATACTCGTACAAAAAGTGCGTGGTTTGATATAATTGTTTATGGACAATAATATTTCTTTAGAAAATCTCTTTGTCTAAAGAATTCCGATGAATGTGATATAGCTAATTTTTGACTAAAATACGCCATCATCATTTGTGCGGACGCCATCATCATTTGTGCGGAGACCATCATCATTTGTGCGGACACCATCTTCATTTGTGCGGACGCCATCATCATTTACATCACTGTCTGTTGTTGCCAATATTCAAATGATTATTATTTAAAAATCTGTTGAAATTCTATAATTTATTCTTTTCAGTTCAAATATTGTAGCAGTTGTGTGCAATTAATTATTATTATTGTTTTTTATTTAGGAACTTTTGTGTAAATTAGTTGTAAATTATATACTATGAAAAAACTATTCTATTTTTTAGCATTCGTTTGCTTAATCATTTTTAATGTTCAAGCACAACCATTATTACAATATTCTAACACGTACAGTTATCCGGGTACCGGCAGTGAATTCGGGATCAGCATTGCTGCAGACGATTCCGGTAATGCTTACGTAACGGGTATTACAGATGCAAACGGCAACAATGATATTATTACCATAAAATACAGCCCAAATGGAACTAAATTATGGGAAAAAATTTATATCGGTACAGGAAATGATGATGACAAACCGGTAAAAGTAATGACCAAAAATAATAAAGTATATGTTACAGGTTATACTTACAGTGCTGCAACTGGCTATGATTGGGTAACTATTTCATACAATGCTTCCAATGGAAATGAAAATTGGATAAAAACATATAACGACCCGAATAATGGTGTTGACAAAGCAACTGATATGGAAATTGATAACGCAGGCAATATTTATGTGAGTGGTACTTCAGCGAATAGCCATAATAATACAGATGCTTATCTTATTAAATATAATGGAATAAACGGATCTAAAATAAGAGAACATTATGAGAGTGAAGGAAGTAGCTATAATTTAACTTCTTATGATATCGCCAGAATTGGTAATAACATTTTTTTCTCTACTAGCAGATATGATTATCCTTACTCGTATCAGGGAAATACTGATCTGTATACTTTAGATACTGCATTTAATAACGTGGGATCTTATTTCCGAGTTCAATATGTTCCAGCCTTAAAAAAAATCATTCCATACAGTAATTATTATTATATTATAATAGATGGAGGTCTTGGTACTTCATTGGCAAGAGTTCCTATTGGAGACAATAATGAAACGTGGGTAACAGGCAGATTTGGTGCATCAAGCCCTACCACCACCAATATATTTGATTATGACATAGATGCTTCAGGTAATCCTTATGTTTTATGGTATGATACAATTAGCGGTGGTGCACAGGTTGTTACTTTTAGATGGGCAAAATTAAATGCTGCAACAGGTGATACTATTTTTACAAGAGTATTTAATCCGACAGATCAAACAGACAGGCCATTACAAATAAAAGTGGGCAAGCAGGCAACACCAATCGTATACATCACTGGAAATACACTAAAAGATGGTAAAACACAAAATTATACTGTAAGTTACAATAGCAGTACCGGCGCACCTTTGTGGACACTGAATCAATCATGTACTGGTACTGGTGATAAAAGTATAGTAGATATGAAACTGGATAATTACAATAATATCTACATGACTGGTAGTAGTAATTGCAGCGGTAATGATGATGCACTCACCGTAAAATATTGTGCAAGTTTGCCTGTTGCAAATGCTGGTGTAGATAGAACTACTTGTGCAGGAGTTCCAATACAAATTGGTGATGTATCGTTACCAAATTATTTGTATTCTTGGTCGCCAGCAAATGGTTTAAGTAATGTAGCAATTTCAAACCCAAATGCTTCGTCTAATGGAACATATATTCTTACCGTAACAAGTCCATCAGGTTGTTCTTCAAATGATACCGTAAATGTTGTAGTAAATCCGTTGCCAAATACACCAACTATAACACAAAGACATGATACACTATTTAGTAGCGTTTTAGGCACTTCTTACAAATGGTATAAAAGTGGTGTATTCTTAACAAATACAAGCGATCCTTTCCTTAAGATTATTCAAAATGATGTTTATGGTGTTGAAGTAATTGGATCTAACACTTGTATTTCTGTTCGTTCTTCAAATTTTAGTGCAACGATAACAAGTTTAAGAAATAGTTCATCTATAATTAATAGCTTTGATTTATATCCAAATCCGGCATCACAAAATTTAAATATAAATATCCAATCTAAACAAAATACAAAAGTACAATTACGCATTTTTGATGTAAGCGGAAAAGAAATGCTTACGAATGATATAAAAATCATTAAAGGTGAAACACTACAAAAAATAGATGTATCAAAATTCTCTAAAGGAATTTATGTAATACAGTTGAGTGATGAAGATGGCATTACTACAGGTAGGTTTGTTGTGGAATAATTATATAAAATCTGAATACAAAATATGAAATATTTATTGTTAATTTTTGCTTGTAGTGCTGCTGTATTTGTGAAAGCTCAAGTGAATAATACAGTATCTAAGCCTCAACCAAATTCTGCACTAAAAATATCTACTATTCCAAGTTGGCAGGGCGATTTGGGTTGTGTTACATTTTTACAAAATAAAAAAACTATTTTTTTCA
>CALLKF010000141.1 GCA_938008535.1 uncultured Saprospirales bacterium
ACTAGTTGTTGCAGTTGGAATAACTTCCAACAACTTCATGTATCTTGGTGGATTGAAGAAGTGTGTGCCACAAAAGTTTTGTTGAAAGTCTTCGCTTCTACCTTCTGCCATTAAATGAATTGGAATTCCAGAAGTGTTTGATGTAACTAATGAACCTTTTTTACGAAGATTATCTACTTTCTCAAACACTTGTTTTTTAATGTCTAATCTTTCGATAACTACTTCAATAATCCAATCACAATCTTTTATTTTTGGCATATCATCGTCAAAATTTCCGAGAGTAACTCTTTTTGCAGATTCAGCATTGTACGCTTGTGCAGGTTTTGATTTTAAAGCAAATGCAAATGCGTCGTTTACAATTTTGTTGCGCATTTTTGGATTTGCTTTGTCTTCTTCTTTCAGATCGAACGGTACGATATCTAACAATAACACTTCTACGCCAATATTGGCAAAGTGCAAAGCAATACCAGAACCCATCACACCTGAACCGAGAACGGCTACCTTTCTGATAGCTCTTGTTGGTTGTGTTGTTGTAGTTTCCATATACTATTTAGTGAACAATTTATAATGAAAAATCAGTGATTTTGTTTTAAATCTGCTAAAGTAAATGCTGCAAAGCGATTCATTAATCGTTCGTAAGCATTCTTAATGTATTTTGTATCTTTAAAGATACGCGTCATCATTACAGCACCTTCAAATTCTGCAACGGTTTGTTCTGCTAATTTTTTCGCATCATCTGCGTTGGTAATTTCCATAAAAACAGTTTCAACAGCAGTTAGCCATTCTTTATAAAAATCGCGAATATGTTCTGCAAATTCTGGAATGGCACGAGCCGTTTCAACGCCAATATTACCCATAATATTTCCATCAGAAATTAATGCCTTTTCTGATTTTTTAAACATCTTTTCCATGCGTTGCTGTGGTGATAATGTTTTGTCATAAGCAATAGAAAAAACTTCTTTTTGAAAAAAATCGTGTGCATATTTTATAACAGCACTCATCAATGCTTCTTTCGAAGGAAAATAATGGTACAAACTTCCTTTTAGCAAACCGCAAGCTGCAGCAATATCAGCAATAGAAGTGTTATGATAACTTTTTTGTCGAAATAACTTCAACGAATGTTTTAAAATTTCTTCTACACTTACTTTTTGTTTTGGCACAATTTCAATTTGAAAATGAGTTAATTTGACAATTTGAAAAACGATTTCAAAATATCTAAACATAAAAATAATCAATGCATGCATTGTATCAAACGTTTGTTTGGCGTGGTAATGATAAGATAATGTGTAGAAAAGTAGTTTTAATAAGTTTGTAAATTATTGACAAGATTTTGAGATTTGCATTTTTAAAGTTATCAATTTGGTTTGCAATTAGTTACATATTTTATAGTTTTGATTTAAATTGCCAAATACTAAACCGGAATAGCCATATAAAGTCAATTTAGTACCGAATTCTAGTTACTGATATATTGTTAAGTAGTAGAGATATTTTTGTGCTGTGATTAATACGTTGTTTAATTTTTACTTGTCTTGAAATTAATCAGTTAGCTCTCATTTATTTATTAAAATCGAGACAAGCAAGTGGGTTTTTATGTTTCTATGTTATTTGGGATGCTTTTTGCATTCCATTTTTTTTTACAAAAAAGTGTATTAATACCTAAGTTATTTATATTTTGTAGTAATGCAATCCGAAAAATTCAAAATATTTTCTTTATCCTTTTTAAAAGGCATTTTGTTTTATTTGTTGTTGGTTAACAGTAATAAGTTGTTTAGTATTGATGTGTCTCAACTAAAACTAGACAACATTGATATTAAAAACGGTCTCTCTCAAAACAGTATTTATTCAATATTTCAGGATAGTAAAGGATTTATGTGGTTTTGCACTCAAGAAGGACTCAATAGATATGATGGATATTCTTTCTTATCAATAAAAAGAGAAATTGGAAATAAGAACAGCTTAGTCTCTAATTATACCACTTGTATTGCAGAATCAAAACCTGGATTATTTTGGTTTGGAACTGAAAAAGGATTAAGCATTTATTTTTACGACAGCAAAAAATTTATGAATGCTGTTTATCCATTAAAAATAATTAAAATAATTGTCGAAGACTCTTTAACAACTTGGTTACAAACAGAGAACAGTTTGTATAAAGTAAGATTAGAAGAAAAATTAAATACCAAAAAAGATGAATATAATTTAAAAGTTGACGCACTTGCAGATTATAGAGAAGTATTGATTAAAATTTCAAATTCACATTTTTTGGTATCTGGAAGAGATAATAGATTGTATGTTTACAATATTTCAACTAAAGTTTTTAAGTTAAAAAGTGCATCTTATATCTGGCAAAATTTGATTCCAAAGAAAATAAATTCAATGGTAAAAGACAATCAAGGTAATTATTGGATTGGAACAGAATCAGGAATTTATAAGACAGATAAAAATTTTGTAAGTATTGATTCATTTTCAGTAGAAAGGAATCGGTTTATTGCTCTAAAAGATAAAACAACCGATATAAAAATAGATGACGATGGAAATGTTATTATTGCTTCTTATCAAAATGGATTGCTGATTTATGTAAATAGTAAAAATCAGTTTTTAGAATACAAGAACGATCCATATGATTTAAATGGTTTGCCTGATAATAAAACAACAAGTTTGTTTTTTGATAAAAGCGGAACCTTCTGGATAGGTACTAAAGGTTCAGGATTGGCTATGTTTTCTCCATTTAAATACAAATTTAAACATATCACGCAAGAACCCTTTAAAACTACTTGGCTTACCAACAAATATATTTTATGTTTTGAAAGCAATGATAATGAAATAATTTGGATTGGAACAGATGGTGGTGGCTTATTTCAATATAATACTAAAGAAAATATTTTTTCAAATTGGAGAAATAATAACTCATCCAATTCTCTCTCAAATGATATAATACAAGATCTATTAAATGACAGCAAAAATAATTTGTGGGTAGGCACATTAAACGGAATTTGCAAGTTTATTCCTGAAAAAAACGCTTTTTACCGATATTATTTTACAGCAAACAATACAAAAGAGAATTTAAAAATTCCACGCTATTTTCATATTCGATTATTTGAATCAAAAAATGGAAAAGTATATGCAATCGATGAAAAATCTATCTATACATTTAACAACCAAAAAAATCAGTTCGAACTAGATTCATTTCAATTTACTAATGTTGCAACTACCACACGTTTTATTTTGGAAGATGAGGACAATACATGGTGGATTGCATCTGCAACTGGTTTATATCATATTGACATGCGAAATGGATTCTTAGATGCAGATAAAATAAAAATGATTAATTCAACTTATTTTAAAACTGATCAATTATACTCACTATTAAAATACGATTCTGATCGATTTTGGATTACAACTGGAAATAATGGAATCTATTTATTTAATAAAAAAACAAAAAAAATAGAGCGCAATATTTCTGAAAAAAATGGACTGAGTAATAATTTTATTTATGGAATTTTACAAGATGAAGCAGGTAAATTTTGGATGAGTACCAATCGTGGTATTACCACTTTTGAACCACCGACAAATAAAATCAGAAGTTATGATGTTAATGATGGTTTGCAAAGTAATGAGTTTACTAATGGTGCATTTTTAAAAACAAAAAACAGTGAATTATTATTTGGTGGAATTAATGGTTTTAATATTATCGACCCAACTAATATTCCTTACAATAATTACAAACCTACTGTAAATATTACTTCTATATCAATTGATGAAACAAAATTTGATTATCATAATTATACTGCTTATAAGAATAAAGTAAAGTTGTCAAACAATCAAAATAATATAGAATTTGAATTTGCTTCGAGTGATTTTGCAAACACACCGAAAAATTTATTTGAATATAAACTAGATGGTTATGATAAGAATTGGATTCGGACAAATAGAAATTTCGCATCTTATCCAAAACTGCCTCATGGAAATTATATTTTTTATGTGCGTGCCAGTAATAATGATGGTGTCTTTTCTTCTGAAGCTGCTGTATTTCCTTTTCGTATCAAACCATTATTTTGGCAAACTTGGCTGTTTAGGATCTTTGCAGCTTTATTTATTGTCATTTATTTGTATCGATTTATCACCAACAGAATCAGAACCGAACGCAGCAAACATCGAGAAAAAATGCGACTCGAAAATCAAAAATCTATTTATGAAAAACAATTAGCAGAAATAAAATTAAAAGCATTAGTAGCGCAAATGAATCCGCATTTTATT
>CALLKF010000142.1 GCA_938008535.1 uncultured Saprospirales bacterium
TGAGTATAAATTTGTGTTGTTTGACAGTTGGAATGTCCAAGCAATTTAGATACCGTCAAGATATTTGCGCCTGACTTATAAATATGAGTAGCGTATGCTGTTCTTAATCCATGTGCCGATGTTTTTGTCGTGTTTGTCAACTTACATTTCTTAAAATCTTTCATGTAATACGACATTTTTTGACGCAAGGTATTGTAAGAATAAGTGCCTATTTTATTGTCGTGAATAATAGATAATAAATTTTTGATAGCATATTCAGGCAAGTAAATAAATCGTTGCTTATCGCCTTTTCCTGTGATTTTTATGGCTCCATCTTTACTGTTTTTTACATCTATCGGTCTTAAATTAGACAGTTCGTTAATTCGCATTCCTGACAAATAAAGCGTTTCAAAAAAGATATAGTCTTGTTCGGAATTAAAGTTCGCTCTTTCTAAAATAGTCGCTATTTCTTTTTCGTTGATAGGAATTACAGGTTTTCTTACTGTTTTGGCATACGATACATTTGCCATTGGATTTAACTTCAATTCACCTGTTCGTATCTTAAATTTAAAAAAGAAATTTAGCGCAGCGAGTGTAGTGTTTCTCATGTACACACCATTTAAGCTAAAAAGATAATTTGGTATTTCTTTTGAGGTAACGGTTTTGTAATCGTGGTGTTTTAAAAATAGTTCAATAGCTTTGATGTAGGCATCTGCAGTTCTTTCAGAATATCCTTTTACTTTGGTGATATAATTTCTAAGCTGGTTCATTTAATTTCTTCTGATTAATTTTTCAGGAGTGGAAAAGAACAAAGTAAGTGTGTCGTTATTTGCTGATAACGTGTAAGGAATATGCGTATTATTAAAAACGAGTCCATCGCTTGTATAAACAAAGTCGCTTCCATCACAATAGAATGTACCTATTGTGTCCCAACCTGCGTGTTTGTAATCTTGTAAAACATATCCATTTGTCAGTCGTTTATAGACTTCATCTTGCCATGCAGTTGCGCCTACCTCTAACCACAATCCATCAATAGGACTTGTTTTATTTAATCTGTTTGCATCTTTTTTGCTACATGCTACTGATAACAGCACAAGAGCGATAATTGTTAGTTTTTTCATAATCTCGTAATTTTGTTATTTATATTTATTTAAAACTTTCTCGTCAATATCCCTTTTAATTTCTTTCTCATGCTTGGTAGGAATTGTAACTTGTATTCGTTTTGTTTCACCATGCTTTTTATCAAACATCGGCTTTCTTCCTGCGCCTTTTGGATTGGTTGTTTTTTCCATACAACAAATATACACAAACTTTTTAAATAATGTACCATTAATTAAAATAAAAGTAAAAAATACTTAGATTTTAGTAGTCGGCATTAAGTAATACTTTTACAATATGGCAAGAAATCCGCTTTGGGTGTACAAAAGATACAATACTATTATTGATAGGGCAGGCGATCCATCTATGGAAGATTGGGAGTTTACGGAACAGTACAATCTCGCTGCGTTATCTGTATTCAAAGATTGTTTTGGCAATAACCACATGCGTAATCAAGATGGTGATTTGCAGTATACGTGGGAAATGTCTGATACTGATACTGTAAAATGGCAACCATTAATTATTGAAAAGGAAATAGTTTGTGATGGTACAGGAAAACTAAATACAACAACTATTGAAACAGCGATTAATGGAAAAATATACCATATAAGATTTGACAGAAAAAATACGGATGGTGATTATAGGTACTGCAGATTTGTTCGTCACAACGATAGAGGTATTCAAGCGCAAAATGTATTTAAAAAACCATCAGAGAAGTACCCTATTTGGAGCGGATATGATGCATATTATTTATTAGAACCAAAGGCAACTAGAACCATTCGTACAACAGTAATAAAATATCCGAGTGAACTTGTTTTAGATCTTGCAAATACAGCAAACGACAAACCAACAGATTTAACCGATAGTGCAATAGATGAAGTGTTATGGCGAATGGCAGCACAATATGGTATTCAAATAAGAGAACAAGAATTAGTTCAAAATTCAACCATGCAAGAAAAACAACAATAGATGGGAGCAACGGTAGAAAAAATGATAAGTGATTTAGAGTTGCGCTTTACAGGCGGAAAACCATCAGATGATTTTGAAGGTGCGCGTGAACAGTTGCGTTTTTGGATTGACAATGCTAATGGCGCATTATTACCACAATGGATAATGAAAGTGAATGGTGGACAAGTACCACCGACTTTGATACGAAGATTAGATTGTTTAGTAGTAAAAACTGAATCGCCAGCATGCGAAGGTGGTTGTTGTACTTATGACTACATTGAATTTCCTAAAAATCCGCAAGGTGAGCCAATCGTACCAATAACTTTATTAGACGACAGAGGTGTGATACAAATGTATCAAGGCGTACAAACAATATACAGATTGCCATCACCGACAATGCTATCTGTAATGACTAATTTAAAAAATGGAGCAACAACTCCGTATTTTTACCGAATAGCAGATAAACTTTATTTGTTTAATGGAGTTTTTACAAGTTATAGCAGAATAACGGTTATGTGTGCGTTTAGCGATACATCATCCTTGAAAGATGATGATGTTTACCCAACGGTTGATGATTTAATACCAAGTATTTTAGATGAAGCTGAAAAAATAGGCAGACGACAATTTACTAGCACCGATTTACAAGATGATGGAATACCTAAAAAACAGTAATGGAAAAGTCGATTAAAGAACTCATATCAGAAATTATACTTGAACTAGCGTTACCAGATGCTAATGATACGCCTATTATAAAAGTTTGGGCGATGGAAGGCATGGGTGAAATCGGCAATTCACGACTACAAGCATTTGAAACCGATTGGATATATTTTGATGATTTGCAAGTTTGTAAGCCAAAAAACATGATTGCGCCTATCAAAGTTATTTTGTCTATTGATAAAAAGCATTGTGTTGAACCGTACATAGATCCTAAATTAGTTCGTTGTGGTTGTTGCGACAATTGCCATAGCCATTGCGAAATAACAATGGGTGAAAATCAAACACATTTTTATTTTAGTTCAAACGCATCACATCACAACGCATGTAAAATTCAGTATATCGGACTTCCTTGTGATGAAGATGGCGAACCATTGATTGATGATAGTTGTAAGCGTGCTGTAAAGCAATATGTGAATTACAGAATAACTGTGCGTGATAGAAAACGTGACAGAAACAAAGTTCCAATGTCAGAGGTTGACTATGAACGCCAACAATGGGTAATACTTAAAAATCAAGCAGCAGGTCGAATAAATATGCCTACTTTGCTTGAAATGCCATCAATAGTAAAACAATTCTATGATGCAGGAATTACAATAGATATGGTGGTAGACAGATACAACAGATATTGGAGTGGGTACGCTTATAATCGGTAGTTATCTTACTCTTGCATTCAACTCACAATCTGTAACAATACTTACTATTCCAACTTCTCGGTTGTCAGCTTCATCGTTATTGATTGTAAATTCTACTTCCATATAATCACCTCTTAATTTAAAATGAGTATCTTTTTGGCGTATTCTATTGAGCCAATATTGGAAGTTTCTGTTTTGATATGGTCGCAATTGTCCTGTACTTGCATCCCAAAGGAACATATCTGGTGTTTCTTGTAAAACGCCAGCAATATTAGATGGAGTAACAGCAAATGCATTATCCTTGTTTAAGATAAATCCACCTTTCATATCAAAGTTCATTACGTTGAATGTCTTTGTGTATGATGGATAATCGTTGATAATCGGTTTAAATACAGATGGTCGATATTTGTCTAGTAAATAACCAAACTTATCATTAGTGTAAGCAGTAAACAAACTTTTGTCATGCATTAGGTACATAAACTCACCATTACTAAGTCCGTTTAAAATAGCATCTGTGCCAACGTTTATTCTTGTTTTAAAATTCTTAGTTTTTGAATTATAGATTATCGTGGTAGGTTTTACTAAATCATTTTTAACCAACCAATATTCTTCTTTTTCCTGGTTGCTGTTTATGATACCGATAATATCTTTTTCTTTGAGTAAATGCGAGTTTGCATAGTTTTCTAAGAAATACTTATTCACTCCTTTTCCAGAAAGCACATCATAGCCACCACCAAACGCAACCAACATTCTGCGTCTTGCATCAAGCATAAAACATGTTCCGTTAAAATATTTAACTGTACGCATGTGTTGTGAGCCATTGCTGAATACCAAATACTCACCACTACTACCTACAAACTCGGTAGAAAGCAATATTTGCGTTTGTCCATCGGCTGTTTGTGTAATAGTTCGATTAATAGGTTCTTTTCTTACTTTGCTTTCTTGTATTAAATAAAGCAAATAATCGCCAAAATCTACAAGTGAAGTGATTCCACCATATTGTTCATCCAAATCTTTTTTATTATTGACTGGAAAGAAATCAAAACCTTCTGTATTTACAAATGCTGAATTTTCAGCTTCGTATAATCTTGTAAGCGACCAAACGAACCTAGCTTGATAATTGAAATTATTGATTATATCTTGCTGTTTAGTAACAAACGCTTTTAGCACATTGTTTATCGAGTAACTTCCATTATACTGATATAAGAATGGTTTTGAAAAATATGATGTTGGCTTGTCGTATCGAATTTTATCGGTGTTTTTTAAATAACCTGT
>CALLKF010000143.1 GCA_938008535.1 uncultured Saprospirales bacterium
AAGGCGAGCCGCCAATCGAAGACGAACTCATCGGCACCGTAGAGCCAAGCTCTGTAAAAACCGTAACGACTATTGATGAAGATGCTACTATTACCATGAGCAACACAGGTACAGAAAAACTGTATTTTTCACTATCGCCTACGGAAGGCGCCGGTGGAATTGATTTCACGGTGCAGCAAGGCGAAACGCTGACTAAATCTACATCAGATATGAGCCCTGACGGCGACGGCAGTTTCTTATTAGTAAAAAATCCGGAAAGCGTAATCGGCAGTTATGAAGTGGTGGTGGTGATTTAGAGATGTGATGTGAGATGTGAGATGTGAGAATTGAGATATTAAAAAATCCATCGTGAGAGCGATGGATTTTTTTATTTAGTGTGGTGATAACCTACAAGGATGCTTTACTAACATAATCATCTACCGTAGAAAAACAAAAATCAGGATATTCGGTCATGAATTTTTTGTTCTTTAAACCGCCTTGTAACGGTTGTGCAGCTGCATTTATTTTTGGCGTGATGATGATTGTAAATGTAAGCTGATGATTTTCTATGAACTCTTATGAGTTGATTTTTGACTCAGTTTTACAAAAAATAATAAAATAAAAAAATACCATTGTTGTAACAATTGCTGTTATAGCAAATGTATAATTTGCTCCAAAACGATACCAGATAAAACCTGCAAAAGCGCTGGCAAACATTGTGCTAATACTTTGAAATCCTGCATAAGTTCCGATAGCAGTAGCAGTATCTTCTTTTAACGAAATATTACTAATCCATGCTTTTGCAATGCCTTCGGTAGCAGCTGCATAACATCCATACATAAAAAACAAAACACCAAAAATATACAAATTGGAATTTACGGAAAATCCAATATATACTAAAATAAACAATAACAAGCCAACTAAAAAAGTATTTTTTAAACCTAAATTATCAGCTAAAATTCCTATCGGAAATGCAAATAATGCATATACTAAATTGTAAAAAATATAAACAGCAATTACATTTGTATCAGACAAACCTGTTTCTTTAATTTTAAGTAATAAAAAAACATCTGAGCTATTGAAAAGCGTAAATAATAGTAATCCAATAACAACTTTCTTATACATTACCGGACTTTTTTTCCAGTAATCTATAAATGAAAAAAATGAAATTTTAGAAATAGAAATGTTTGTTTCTTTCTTCTTTTCTTTTAAAAAAGCAGTAGCGATGATGGCTAATATTCCGGGAAATACTGCAATAAAAAAAAGTAGTTTATAGTTGTTTGGATAAAAATATAAAAAAACCAAAGCTAACGTAGGACCAATTGCGGCGCCTAAAGTATCCATAGAACGGTGAAAGCCAAATATTTTTCCTTTTGTTTCTGGCGTGGCTTCATCTGATAACAATGCATCGCGTGCGCCAGTTCTGATTCCTTTGCCAAGACGATCTAGAGTTCGTACTAAAAATATCCAGATAGGAAACGAAAATAGTATAGTAAGTGGTTTAGATAAAGCACTTAAAGTATAACCGATTTGAACAAATGGAACTCGTTTATTGGTGCTGTCTGAAAGTTTTCCAAAATAACCTTTGCTTAAACCTGCAGTAGCTTCTGCAACACCTTCTAGTATGCCAATTATAAATATCGAAAAGCCAATACTTTTTAAATAAATTGGCATAATTGGATACAACATTTCACTGGCAATATCAGTAAATAAACTAACAAGCGATAATATCCAAACAACTCGTGAAATGTTCTTCAAAATATTTTTTTTAAAAGATAAAGGAATTTTGAATGACAGAATTTATTAAAATCAATTTCTATTTTTTTACACTATGCAATAATATTTCGCACGTAATCATCTACCGTAGAAAAACAAAAATCAGGATATTCAGCCATGAATTTTTTGTTCTTTAAACCACCTTGTAATGGACGAGGTGCCGGTGCGTTAATTTCTGGAGTTGTTAGCGGAATTAAATCGTATTCAGCTTTTGGAAAATATTTTAATATCGTTAATGCTAATTGTACTCGATTCATATAATCAGTACTTGCAATATTGTAAACGCCAGATTTTTTATCACGCAATAATAAAAATAAGCAACGTGCTATATCAGTAGCATTAATTGGTGTTGCGTATTGATCAACAGGTAATTTAAGTGTTAATTTTTGCTGGTTCAAAATCTGATCAATAATTCTGGATATAAAATTTTTACCACGTTCTTCATCACCATATACATTCGTAATTCGTAAAACTAAATTGCTTGAATTGGCAGCTAATACAAGTTGTTCGGCTTCCAACTTGTGTTTTCCATAAAGAGAAAGTGCATTTGGTTTAGCTTCTTCATCATAAGGTCCGTTTTCACCATCAAAAATATAATCAGTAGAAATAAAAACTAATTTAGCATTTATTTTTTTTGATAAGCCAATGATGTTTTTGGTAGAATGAACCGTTTTTTCATAGCTTTCTGCTTCGTGATGTTCGCAATAATCTACATGTGTCAGCGCGCCACAATGCAGTATAACATCTGGTTGAAAATCGTGCACATTAAAATTTTCAGTGTTATCTAAATTCAAAGTATCAAAATAAGCGGTATTGGCTGCTTGATAGGAAAAATGACTTCCAACACATTGCCAATTTTTTTTATTGAAATAGTATAAACAATTTGATCCAACTAAACCTGATGCGCCGATGATAAATATTTTCATGTAAATAAGTTATAAGTAGTAAGTAATAAGTAGAAAGATATGAATTTTAAATCACTGAATTTTTTGATGCCCTTTGCAAAATAATTCCATATTATACTTTCGTTGAGAATGCCAATTTTATTTGGTTCACCAACAGCAATGGTTTGTTGTAACAGTTCGTTTTCTGTACGCTTTTTGTCCCATTTATGCGTGGTGCTTTTATATTCATTTAAACCATCTCGAATTGCTTTAGCTTCGGCAATATTTCCTTTTGCTAAGGCAACCAATGCTGCTAATTGGTCTAACCTGTTTCTGGTTGAATAGATTTTTTGCAAATCCACTTCCGATAAATTTTTGCGCAACAGTTTTCTATTGTTTCTGAAATTTAAAAATGTTTTTTTAGGATTCGACTTATGTAGTGTTCCACCACCAACATGATAAACTATGCTTTCGGCGCAATAGCCAATCTTATAACCTAAATTTTTTAATCGCCAGCATAAATCTATTTCTTCCATGTGTGCAAAAAAATCAGCATCGAAACCGCCAACTGCATGAAATAATTTTGCATTTATAAACAAACACGCACCGCTTGCCCAAAATATTTCACCACTTTTATTGTATTGATTTTCGTCTGTTTCACACCTGTCAAAAATTCTGCCACGACAAAAAGGGTAACCGTATTTATCAATAAAACCACCAGCTGCGCCAGCATATTCAAATTTATTTTTTTCGTGAAAGGAAAGAATTTTTGGTTGACAAGCTACCATTAGTTTATCTTTTAACATAAAATCCATTACGTTTTCAATCCAGTTTGGCGTTACTTCAACATCTGAATTTAACAACACATAATAATCACTTTCAATTTTTTTTAGTGCATCATTATAACCACCAGCATAGCCAGTGTTTTTGTCGTTTATAACAATTTTTATAGATGGAAAATTTGTTTTTAAAAAGGCAACAGAATCATCTGTTGAAGCATTATCAGCAATAATAATTTCAGTGTTTGGATACGTTGTGTTGGCTATCACGTTTGGCAAAAATTGTCCGAGCCAATTTTTTCCATTATAGTTTAATATGACAACTGCTATAGTAATAGTTATAAGTTATAAAGTTGAAAAATACAAAAAATATGTTTACTAATTTCTTTATCTAATTACTAATATCTTATAACTTACGACTAATAACTAATTCCTGCACGTTTCCAACGTCTGTGGCTCCATAGCCAGTATTCTGGTTTGTCTTGAATATCTTTTTCTAAAAAGTGAACATACTTTTCTGCAATGGTGTTTGCTGTTTCCTTACCTGCATTTTCGGTAATGGTTTCAAAATTAATTTCGTAATAACCACGATTTATTTTTTTGATAGATGTGTATAAAACAATAGCATTTGTTTTGCGCGCCAAATTATCAAAACCATTAAAAAAAGGCGTTTTGATGGATAAGAAATTTGTCCAGTAAGCATTATCGGTATCAACAGGTGTTTGGTCGGCAACAAAGGCAACCAACGATGGTTGCTTTTGCAAATTTACATACAACGATTTCATTTGATTCATTCCTACTAATTGGCATCCAAAACGTGAACGGTTTTTAACCAAAAACCTTTCAAACGTTTTATTACTTGGTGGCGCGTAAATAGCATACGAAGGCAACTTAGTTTCCATGCCTGCAACAAAAGAAGCCCATTCCCAATTTCCATAATGACCTAATACTACAAAAATATGCTGACCAGTTTCTTCGTATTTTTTGAGCATAGCATAGCTGTTGTGATGCACTTGAATTCTTCGTTGTAGTTCTTCTTTAGAAATAGAAATAGATTTGATAGTTTCAAAAATAAAATCTGCAAAATGACGGTAATAATTATCGCGAATAAACCATAATTCTTCGCTGCGTTTGTCTTTGAATGCGTGAATTAAATTTAAATCGATAATGGTTTTTCTGTAAGAATAAACGCGTATTAAAATTAAGTAAAAAAAATCAGAAATCATATATAATTTACCTAAATTTATCCATGATAGTATTTTAGCAAAAAATAATCCGATTTTAGTGAGCAACCATTGCATGCTGCGAAGGTACATATTTGCAATAAAATAAAAGTTTCAATCACATTATCTTAAAATAAAAGCGTAAGAAGTGGCTTTTTAGCACAGATTTCTGGCATATTTCAATATTCTTTAATGCATTCATACTATTATTGTTAAATTTAATTGAACAAGCTGAAATTGCTAAGAAGATTGATAAAATATCTTTAATTTTATAATTACTGATTATCAGTTAACTACAACTAATTAGTTTTTTTGTACTACTTTTTAATTAGATAATTGAATTATTAACTATATGAAATATTTTTTTTACACTTTTCTCTTTCTTTTTCCTTTTTTTTTGAAAGGACAAACTATAGAAAAATATACTTACAAAATAAGTTTTGCTTCTACTATTAAAATGGATGTAGATGAAACAAAAGCTTGGATTCAGAAATTTACGCATGCTGATTTTCTTTCTTTAAATCAAACAGAACATTTCGTTTATGTAGAAACTGCAAAGCCAATTAATAAAAATCTCGTGTTGAATAAACTTATAAAAGTGAACATTCCAGCTAAAGAAATAATAGATTTTGAAAATAAAAAGCCAAACGATTTAACAGCAGAACAGAAAGAAAAACTGAAGTTGGAATTGGAAGCAAAGGTGAAAGAGTTAAAAACTAAATAAGGTAAGTAGCGATGGATAAAATTTTACAACCAATATTTTTAATAATCAGCATTTGTACAAGTAATTTATTATTTGCACAAACAACATTGTTAAGTCCAACAATAAACAATGGTGGTTTTGAAAGTGGTGCAACTGGTTGGACAAGAGTCAATGCTGGTGGTGGTGCTGCTGATAAATGGCAAATTGGAACTGCTACTGCATTTGCAGGCACTCAAAGCGCGTATGTATCAAATGATGGCGGCACAACAAACGCATATACTGGCGGCACATCAAGAGTTCAGCATATTTACAGATCCATTACATTTCCGGCAGGGGAGCCAACTATTACATTAACGTTTCAATGGAAATGCGATGGTGAAGGTGCTGCTTTTGATTGGGACAATTTAAAGGTATTTGTGTCAGGAACAACGCCAACTGCCGGAACAGAAAACGCTGTTGTAGATCAAGTTGGAAGCACATGGTATAATTTTCAAACAACGTGGCAAAGTGCAACTATTAATTTACCTGCATCACTTGCAGGAACGACAGCAAATTTAATTTTTCAATGGAAATGCGATGGCTCAGGTGCTTATGATCCACCAGGTGCAATAGATGATGTTACTTTAGTTACGTCAACAACACCAGTTGGTTCCGGTTGTACATCTAATACCACGCAATATCCATCATCAACCATTACACCAACATGTAATGGTACGTTAGAAACTATCACATCGGCTGGTTATGCTACAGAATATTCTGTAGTCAGTGTAACATCAGGCACGCCTTACATTTTCAGCACAGATATTTCTACAGATTATTTAACTATTGCAAACACATCTGGTGGCACACCAATTTATGCATCAGGTACTACACCTGTTAGTTGGACAGCAACTTTTACAGGAACTGTTCGAGTTTATAATAATACCAATAGTTCATGTGGAACGAATACAAGTTTCCGCTACCGATATGTTCAATGTGGGACACTTCCAACGCCACCAGCAAATGATGACTGTTCAGCAGCAACTGCTTTTCCGATTGTTCCAACAGATGGAACTTGCGCAACTTTATCCAACCAATCAATAGCAAATTCAACCAATTCAAATGTAACTCCAAGTGGCGCATGTACAAGTAATTCAGGCACGCCAGCTAATGATGTTTGGTTTTCATTTATTGCTTCTGCAACCACACATATACTTTCTGCAACTTGGGTTTCCGGCGAAACGGATGTGTATTGGCAAGTATTTTCTGGTGCTTGTGGTTCTACGATGACAGCTATTTTATGTACAGATAATAACACTGGTGGTACATTAACTGGTTTAACAATTGGTCAAAAATATTATGTTCGATTATACAGTTATTTTACTGGAACAACGGTACAAAATATTTGCATACAAACAACGCCACCACCACCGACAAATGATAATTGTGCTGGTGCAAAAGCGTTTCCTGCATTTCCATCAGATGGTTCTTGTTCTGCTTTAAATAACCAATCAAATGCAAGTTCAACGAATTCAAATGTAACACCAAGTGGTGCTTGTTCCAGTAATTCAGGTACGACAACCAATGATGTTTGGTTTTCATTTGTAGCACCATCTACAATAGTTAATTTTACAGCTTCTTGGGTTTCTGGTGAAACAGATGTTTACTGGCAAGTATTTTCAGGTGCTTGCGGATCAACCATGAGTGCTATTTTATGTACTGATAATAATACAGGTGGATCGATTACTGGTTTAACGGTTGGACAAACATACTATATAAGAATGTACTCTTATTTTACTGGAACTACTGTCCAAAATTTATGTTTAACAAATCCTTGTCCTTTGGGTACACCAAATAATGATTTGCCATGTAATGCCATAAATGTTTCTTTAGGTTCAATTGCTTCTGGTAATAATGGTTGCTCTTCCAACTCAGGCGAGCCTGCAACACCATCTTGTTGGACAAGTGGTAATGTAAATACTGTCTGGTATTCATTTGTAGCACCTGCTAATGGGAAAGTAAAAATAAGAACAGCACCTGGTACATTAACCGAAACACAAATTGCAGTGTATTCAGGAACTTGCGGTACTGGTTTGACGCTTTTGGATTGCAACGATGATGCTCCTGATTGTGGTTATACAACATTAACGATATCAGAACTAACTGTAACAGGTTTGGTAAGTGGCGCAACTTATTATATAGCCGTTGATGGTAATGATGATTTGACTGGAACTTTTGCTATTACGGTTATTAATAAAAATTCAACATATCCATCTTCTTCTGGACAAGAATGTGTGACACCGATAACAGTTTGTAATTCAATAATTGATGTTGGTGATCCTGGATATCAAGGTATAGGATTTACTTGCGACCAAACTTCTGATGCCAGTGAAAACTGTACAACAGGCGAGCGAGGTTCTGTGTGGTATAAAATTATCATAGATAATCCGGGAACACTTTATTTTAATATTGTTCCTAATGATTACAATGGAATTAGTGGTGATGAAACCGATTATGATTTTTTATTATGGAAAGTAAATGGAGCAAGCTCTACCACTTGCACAGCTATTAATACTGACGGAGGTGCAAATACGGTTGCTTGTAATTATAGTTATTTAGGTGTTACTGGTTTGTCGCCAACAGGAAGCACACCATCACCATATTCTGGATATGATGGTGCTTATGAGACAGGTGTTACTGTTTCTGCAGGCGATGTGTATTTATTAGCGGTACAAAATTATTCAAATAGTACATCTGGCTTTACACTTGATTTTACAAGTACTGCTGCTGGTGTTGTAAATTATGGCACACCAGCAGCAGTAACATGGACTGGTGGAGCAAATACAACCAATTGGAATACCAATGTAAATTGGGGTGGCTGCACAATACCAACTTGCGGAATTAACGCGATTGTTTCACCATCATCGTCTTTTCAACCAATAATAACCGCTGCAATGGGAATTGTCAATGTCAGAAATATCACTATTGATCCAGGCGCAACATTGACTTTAGGTGCAAATTCAGTTTTAAAAATTTGTGAAAGTTTATACAACAACGGAACCATTGTTGCTGATCCAACTTCTACTATTTTATTTAGTGATGATTATGTATCGCATTCATTAAATGGAACATTGAGTAGTTCAAGTCGATTAGGAAATCTAACTATTACGGATGTTGCAGGCAGCACTAATTGTAGTGTAGTTGCAAATACAGACTTAGAATTATTAGGCAATTTTACAACAACAAATGCAACAAGTATTTTTGATTTAAATAGCAAAAATCTAACAATTGCTGGAAATTTAATTAATGCTTCAGGTGCAACTACATTTATAAACACACCAAATTCTACAGTAACTTTCAATGGTTCTATAGCACAAATATATAGTCCTAATCAAATTTCTTCAACACCAATCCTTACTTTGAATAATGTGGTGATGAATCATATAGGATCTGGAGTTTCAATCTCAACCACGAACACACCAAATATGGTGTTAGGAACAAGCGGAAAATTAACGCTTTCATTAGGAAAAATCATTACACCAAATACACAAGAAGTCGTGTTAACCAACACAGCAACCAATGCAGTGACAACTGGAAATACAAGCAGTTATGTTGAAGGAAATTTACGACGATATTTAGCAGCAAGCGCAACTGGTTCGTTTGATTTTCCAGTTGGACATTCAACACCTGGATACGAACGAGCAAACGTAAATTTTACATCAGCAGTTGCTACATCAGCAATACAATTAGTCGCTCGCTTTGATCCCTGGAATGCAACATGGACACTTCCTGGAGCACCAGGTTGGGGCACAGAATGTAGTGTAACGTACAACGCACCCTACTTAAATAACGGTTATTGGAGCATTGATGCATCTGCGGTAACAACTGGAAATTACACGATGACTTTGTACAACAGAAGTTATACCAATAGTAAAACTTATTTTTCAATAGCGAAAAGTCCGTCTGGTTCGGCGGCTTGGGCTTTGAATGGTAATTGTGTTATTGGAAATCCAGTAACAGCAGTGCAGCGAACTGCGATGAGTGGTTTTTCTAAATTTTCAACCATCCAAAATGATATAACATTGCCTGTTGAATTGATTGAATTTAAAGCAGAAAAACAAAATGAAAATGTATTGCTTTCATGGAAAACTGCATCAGAAAAAAATAGTGATTATTTTATTGTAGAACGCTCTGTCGATGGAATTAATTTTGCTGCGACTATTGGAACTATTGATGCTGCTGGCTTTAGTAATAGTGTTTTAAATTATCAATTGTTAGATGAACATCCATTAAATGGGAAAAACTATTATCGTTTAAAGCAAGTAGATATTGATGGTTCTGTTCATTATTCTGATATTATATTAATCAATTTTTCTTTTGCTAATCAAATAGCATTTGTAAATAATTTATTTCCAAATCCAGTGAAAGAAGCTTTGTATTTTGATCTTACATCACCAACAGATGAATCCATTCAACTAAAAATTATGGATGATTTAGGTAGAGTTCTCATTAATACAAATAAAGAAATTAAAGCTGGCACGAACACCATTGAAACAGATATGCGTTCATTAGCCAACGGTATATATTTATTAAAAGTAATTTCAGAAAAATCAAATTTAATTTATACCAAAAAAATAATTAAGCAATAATTTTAAAATTAAGACATTGATATAAAAAATGGTTTGATTTTTCAAGCCATTTTTTATTTTATAGAATTATCTTTGCAAGATGCAACCTATTTTAATTGAATCGCATTACGCAGGAAATTGTAGTTACTGGAATTTGCTTTTGAAATCTAAAGAAATTTATATTGACAAGCACGAACATTATGTGCGCAGAAGCTACAGAAACCGAACGCATATTTTAGGTGCGAATGGTTTGTTGCGATTAAGTATTCCGTTGGAAAGTGGAAAAAGTCAACATGCTGCGATGAAGGATGTGCGTATTTCATACAACGAAAGATGGCAAGAATTGCATTGGCACAGTATGGTTTCAGCATATAGTCGCTCACCATATTTTGATTATTACGAAGATCATTTGAAGAAATTTTATGAACAAAAATTTGAATTATTAATTGATTTTAATTTTCAATTTATGCAGACTATTGCGTCAATATTAAAAGTTGATTTGTCTGTAAAATTTACTGAAAAATATTTTTCTAAAGATGAATTTTTTGGAACTGATTATAGAAGTTTTTTCTTGCCAAATAAAAAATCGGAACTTAATTTTTCATCGTATCCACAAGTATTTAGCGATCGATTTCCGTTTGAAGAAGATTTAAGTATTTTGGATGTGTTGTTTAATAAAGGAACAACCAGTGTTGAGTATTTAAGTAAATTATCAATTTAATTTAGCTTCCAAAACTACTTTCCATAAATTTTTATTTTCAGCAGCATCGTATTCTTTTAGTAGTTTTAATTGAACCGTCATTTTACTTAAAGCAATATCAGAAAATTCATCTACTTTGTAGGTAATTGTTTTTGCGTCTGTTTGTATAGTTTCTGTGCGCTTTAATTTTACAAATTGAATGTTCAATGGTTTCAATTGATAATTTAAATATAAATACATGCCTTCGGCTTTTGCTTTATCGTCGGTTTGTACAAATGTTGCAGCATAATAATATCTACCTTTTTCATTTTTTTTATACATCGATTCGTATGCACCGCGTAAATTAAAATTGCAATAAACTCTATCAGATTGATTTGGGATTTTTGATGATAGATCCATCGAATTTTTGCCACTTACTTTTAATTCTTTTACTGCGTAATTCAATCCATCCAAGATAGTAAAATACTTATAATCTGGAACCGACCACCACGTTGGATTCATATCTAACGTTACACGAATGCGTTTTATTTCGTAATATTTTTCGATTCCATTATAGCGAATTACTTTTAAACTCATTGGCGTTCCAACTTCGCCTTGTACCAAACTCAACACGTCACCGTAGTTCATTTTATGAATCGGAACTTTATCAATTTCTAAAATTAAATCGCCAGGTCGCAGTGAATTTGCTTTTAAATAATTATTTAATTCGAGTGATTTAATCATGAATCGTTGCGCAACAGAATCAAATATTGCTTGACCGCCAATTCCGCCAATTACTTTACCTGTTTTTGGTGTAAACGATGAGCCAACAAGGAAAATAATTCCAATTAAAAATAAATAAATTGATTTCTTCATAAGGTTTGGATTTCAAATTTAGTTCCAAAAATCCAAAAAAGCAAAACCATCCAATTTTTTTGGATGGTTTTGTATTGATTTATTATGTATTTCACAATTTTATAACTTTTTAAACAAGCCGCCAAACGCCATCATTTGCATTAAATCTGATACTTTTATTTTTCCAGTCATAAATGCTTCTTGCGGATTTAGTTTACCTGTTTCCACCGCGATGTAGGTCTCGTCGTCGGTTTCTACTAAACAATCAGAGGTTCCTTGCAATCCATTTTCAACATTTAATTTTCCATCAGCAATGTTTACGGTGTAGTTATTATCTGTAAATGAAAAATGAATATTTAGGTTTTTACCAGCGGCTTTTTCTGTTTTAAAACGTGAAGGAAGTGTAGCAAAAATACTTTCTACTGTATGCGTTGGTTTTTCAACTGTAGATTCTGCTCTCTCATAACCAATGTCATCAATCACCATTTTTGCAATTATTTCACGCATAATTTCTGATGAGCCACCACCAATGGTTCCGATGCGCGAATCGCGGAAAGCACGTGCCACTTTGTATTCTTCCATGTAGCCATAACCACCAAAAA
The DNA here is from genome assembly GCA_938008535.1 of uncultured Saprospirales bacterium. Classification (GTDB taxonomy): domain Bacteria; phylum Bacteroidota; class Bacteroidia; order Chitinophagales; family JADIYW01; genus JADJSS01. The sequence continues at coordinate 12,088 of CALLKF010000143.1, forward strand.
ATTGTAAACACTGATACATTACTTTGTCTGCTAATTCGGTGGCAATTAATTTTACCATTGAACATTCTTTCACTACATATTTGCCTTCTTCGTGCATTTTGCAAGTTTGCAATGTAAATATTTTGATGCATTCAATTTCTGCAGCTAATTGTGCTACACGATGTCTTAGTACTTGAAATTTATTAATGGTTCTTCCAAATGCACTACGTTCATTCATGTATTTTAATGAATATTCAACAATTGATTCACAAGAAGCGTAACCCATAATTCCAGCAGATAAACGTTCTAATTGCAAGCCACCCATCAAATAATAAAATCCTTTTCCTTCTTCGCCTAATAAATTTTTTTCAGGCACTTTTACATTATCGAAATGCAATTCAGCGGTGTCTGAAGCATGCCAACCTAATTTCTTTAATTTATTTTTTGAAACGCCTTCAGCATCTAAATCCAACACTAATAAACTTACGCCAGCAGCACCAGCTTCAGGATTTGTTTTGCATACAAGAATTACAAAGTGTCCATATACACCATTGGTGATAAATGTTTTTGAACCGTTTACAATGTAATAATCACCTTCTTTTTTTGCACGTGTTTGTATGTTTGCTGCATCGCTGCCAGCACCAGGCTCGGTGATTCCAATGCAGCCAATTTTTTCACCTGCAATGGCTGGTTTTAAATAGTTTTCTTTCAGATAATCGCTACCATGTTTCATGATATATGGTGTGCTCATAAAAGATTGTACGGCTGCGGTGATAGTGAAACCACCTGAGAATACTTTAGAAATTTCTTCGCACATCACCACATTGTAAAAAAAATCGAGGTTGCTGCCACCATATTCTTCAGGATAGCATAGACCGAAGTAACCCATTTCGCCAAATTTTTTCCAAAACTCGCGTGGAATTTTGCCATCGGCTTCCCATTGATCAATGTTTGGAATAGCTTCTGCTTGTAAAAACTGTCTGATAGTTTGACGAAATGATTCGTGTTCTTCGTTGAAATAGTAAGAAAGTGCTGAACTCATTTTTTATTGATTTTATTTTTTATTTTAATTGCTATATTTTTTAAATAAACTTCCGAACTGCATCATTTTCCCTAAATCGCTTACTTGTATTTTACCTGACATAAATGCTTCCTGTGGATTTAGTTTTCCAGTTTCTACTGCGATGTACGTTTGAGTTTCAGTCGTTAGTCGTAAGTCGTGAGTTGTGAGTGTTGTATTATCCACTTTTTTGAAATTCACTTCCTGATTTTTTATTTGTATTAAATATTTTAAATCGTTTTCAAACTCAAACAAAAAGTTGAGTTCAATTCCGTTTGCTTTTTCTTTTTTTAATCTTGATGGTAAAGAAGAAAATAAATCATCAATAGAAATGTCTTGGCTCTTGGCTCTTGATTCTTGGTTCTCATAGTTAACATCATCAATCACCATTTTTGCAATGATCTCACACATAATTTCTGATGAACCGCCACCAATCGTTCCAAGTCTTGAATCTCTGAAAAAACGTGCCATTTTATATTCTTCCATGTAGCCATAACCACCAAACATTTGAAGACATTGATACGCAACTTTATCGGATAATTCTGTGGCTAACAACTTAGACATAGATGCTTCTTTCACGCAATAATTTTTACCAGCATGCATTTTACAAACATGATAAGTAAACGTTTTAACACTTTCTAATTCTGCAGCAAGTTGTGCAATCTTATGTCGTAATACCTGAAATTTATTGATGGTTTTCCCAAATGCTTTTCGTTCATTCATATACTGCAAAGTGTATTCAATTGCCCATTCTGATGATGAAATTGCACCTAAAGCTAGCGTCAATCTTTCCAGTTCAAAGCGCTGCATGATATAATAAAAACCTTTGTTTTCTTCACCTAATAAATTGGTGATTGGAACACGAACATTATCGAATGCTAACTCTGCAGTGTCGCTGGCTTTCCAACCCAATTTTTTCAAATTATGTTTGGATAAACCTTGAGAATTTCCATCTACCAAGATCATAGAAATCCCGGAAGATCCAGTTGCAGCAGTTTTGCAAGCTACCACAATATAGTCAGCCGAAACACCATTGGTGATAAAACATTTTGATCCATTGATTACATATTCATCACCATCTTTGACGGCTGTTGTTTTAATTCCAGCCACATCAGAACCTGCGTGTGGTTCAGTAATGGCTAGTGCGCCGTGCCATTCACCGGTTATTGCTTTTGGTAAATATTTTTGTTTGATTTCATCAGATGCTTCATGTTTTAAGTGCGACATCGATAAATACGGATGTGCAGAAATACTTGCACCAAAGCCACCAGAATTTGATTTTGAAACTTCTTCAATGAAAATAACATCGTACCAAAAGTCTAAATTTGAGCCACCATATTTTTCTTCTTGCGTTAAACCAAAGAAACCCATTTCGCCAAATTTTAGAAAAATATTGTTTGGAACTTGTTGGTCAATTTCCCATTGATCTACAAATGGCACGACTTCTTTATCCAGAAAATCACGTAATGTTTTTCTGAATAAAAGATGTTCTTCTGTTAAGTAGTATGATTCGAGGTTTGTCATTATAATTTGATAATTTATCAATTAGCTAATCAGCTAGTTATTTCATTCGCTAATTGTTAGTTCTAATCTTAATAAATGACTACTAAAATTCTTTCCTAAGCTATCCATGCGCATACTGCGTGAGGCACCACCATCAAGTGCTTCGTGGCACACGAAATTTAGTGATTCTAAGGAATCCCATTCAAAGCGTTCTACTTTTCCTTTTATCAAACCTTTGAAATGTGCCTTCACTAAGTCAGCTGTTAAATATTGTTTTAGCGTTGCATAATCTTCTATAGATTTTGCCATTACACCAATGTTGCATACGTTATTTTTATCGCCGCTACGCGCTGATGCTATGTCTATTAGTTTTATTTTCATGTTGATGTCTTTTTGTTCGATTGGTAAATTGCTACATTATTTTATTTACACATTTATATATCTTACTTCAGGATTGATTAATTCTCTTGGTATTAAACAAGGAAATAAACTCAGCATAGCGCGGTTCATATTTCCCCAACCTGGAACAGAAATAACGCCTGGTGGTCCATTTAAACCTAAGCAAACAATGCCTGCAATTGCTGTTTTTCCAGTTCTGTCATCTTTGTGTTTAATTGCAATGCGCAACCCTAATTCACTGCGTTGATTGAGTTCATCAGCATTTGGAATATCTACAGCATCTTCATGCAAACCATTTACACCAATAATATTAAAACGTGATTCTATAATTTGTACAGGTAGTTTTTGCCAGGTTTCTTTTACTGCTTTGATAAACATTTGCACTTTATCATACGCATATGGATAAGAAAAAAAGAAAAATTGTTCAGTCACAAAACCTTCGTGTTGACCAATGCAAAGTTTTAATTTTTCCGGACGCGGTTTTCCTTTAATACCTGAAATAGAAACTTTATTTTCAGAAACATCTTCCAATTTTATGTTTGATAAATCTACTACAACATCTGGCGTTATGTAATTTGTTGGATCATGAATTTCATACACTAATTGTTCACGAATCGTATTGCGTGAAACTTTTCCACCTGTGTTATCCGCTTTAGTTAAGATAGCAGTGCAATCTTCATTTACATGCGCAATTGGATAGCCTAAGTCTGAAACGCTATAATTCATTGGCCATTCGGAATATGCGTTTCCACCAGAAGCTTGTCCGCCACATTCTAAGATGTGACCAATCGTAATAGCAAACGCCATTCTGTCTAAATCTTCTTGTGTAGTTGGATCGTCAATTTTCCAGCCATTTTCGTGCGCCATAATTCCAAGTGCTAAACATGGATCAGCCACGCGACCAGCCAGAATTAAATTAGCGCCATTGTCGAGTGCTTCTTTTACTTTTTGTGCGCCAATATATACGTTAGCATGTGTTGGCGGAAATTTCGAATCGTAATAAGATGAGTTGTCATCTAAATTATTTAACTCAACATTATTTTCTTTGAATTCTGTTAAACGATCCAACACGTCATCACCAGTAATGGTTGCTATTTTAACGCCTTTGATTCCTTGTTTCTCTAAAATAGCTTTCACTTTTTCAGCTGCACTTTCCGGATTTAAACCACCTGAGTTTGTAACGATTTTTATTCCTTTTGAAAATGCAATTGGATATAAAGTTCTTGCGTGCACTTCAATATCTCGAGCATAACCTAAAGTCGGATCTTTAATTTTATCTTTTTGTAAGATAGATAAAGTTAATTCTGCTAACGCATCGTGCATTAAATAATCTGCTGCACCTTGCATGGCAATTGCCATAGCACCTAATGGTGAATCGCCGTAAAAACCTTGCGCGCCTGCTATTCTGATTTGTTTCATAATGTACTAATTTTAAAATGTAACAATGTAACATTGAGAAGATAATTGGTACATTGGTAAATTGTTTCATTGATTAATTTCCTGTCCAGTTTGCTTTTCGTTTTTCTTTAAATGCCAATAAGCCTTCTGCTGCGTCTTTGCTTTGTAAGCATTGCATCAGCATTGCATGTAAGTATTTATGTTTGTCGTCCGCTGATTTGCTTTTCATTTCCTGAAATGCTTTTAATCCTAAACGTAATGCTGTAGGTGATTGCTCTTTAATGTCTGCAACTAATTGTTGTACTGTTGTTTCTAAATTTTCTGCTGTTACTACTTCTGAAACCAAGCCGATTTCTTTTGCTTCTTGTGCAGTTAAAGTTTTTGCACGTAAGCATAAATCCAACAGTTGTCGTGCTGACATTAAAGGTTCTAAAGTTGCCATTACCTGAAATGGAAAGATGCCTCGTTTAACTTCCGGTAAGCCAAATTTTGCAGATTCTACAGCAACTACATGTGTCGCACCGCCAATCATTAAGAAGCCGCCTGCGTAAACATCTGCGTGTACTTGTGCAATGCATGGTTTGTGCAAGCCGTTGAATTCATCGCCGAGCTTTACCATGTCTTTTGGCATTGGAATCGTGGATGGTTTTTCTGTGGTATCATCGCCAGCGAATGCTTTTAAATCTGCACCTGCACAAAAGGTTGGTCCGTTTGCTTTTAATACAACACACCAAACAGCGTTTGTATAATGTGCATAGGCAAGTGCGTATGCTAATTCGTTCGCCAATGGCATGTGAAATGCGTTGCGTTTTTCAGGACGATTGAGTGTGATGCTTAGCACGTTTTCTTTTTCTTCGACAATTAAATACGCGAAGCTTTGTTCTGAGAAATTTGAGATTTGTTCTTGTGTGTATAGCATGTTTTACGTTGCTTTTTGAAACTTAATTGATAATGTCCACTAAATTAATAAATCTTTTTTATCAAACGAACGTTTGGTAAAATATTTATTGAATTTTCCTTTAAATTATTAAGATTTCATACGCAACACTTATCAAAATTGTCTACACACTTATCAAAAAGCAGGTGATTTTAAAAGCAAGGATTTATTATTTTAGATTGGCTTCCGTACATTGCAATTGAGAATGTTTGATATTATGCGATATTCACACCACACATTAAAAGCTTATCTGTTATTATTATCCTTGTTATTTGTAACAAATCAAAAAATATATGCTGATACTACTGTAGATTCTTTGTTACACATATTAAAAACAGCTGCACATGATACGATAAAAATAAAAACATTGTCTGCTTTAGCTGAAGTCTGTGATTTAAAAGATATGCTTCCATATTGCTTAGAAAATAAGGTACTTTGTGAAAAAGCAATTGCTGCGAAACGTACGCCGACTTATTTTTATAAAAATAATTTGGCTGGTGCTATTAATAATCTTGGTTATTATTATTCAAAAATAGGTGATCCAAATAAAGCATTGTTGTGTTATAAAGAATCTTTGAAATTTTTTGAAGAAATTAAGGATATAAAATCTGCGGCGTATGAACTAAATAATATTGCTTACATCTATGATAACCAAGGTGATGTTTCAAAAGCTTTAGAATATTTTTATAAGAACTTAAAATTACAAGAAGAAATTAAAGATACTTTAGGTATCGCATATACTTTAAATAATATTGGCTATGTTTTTTTTAACCAAAAAAAGAATGCGAAAGCCATGGATTATTATTCCAAAAGCATGAAACTATTTGAATCTTTGAATGCGAAAAAAGGAATAGCTATGACCAATAACAATATTGGCTTGATTTATTCTAGCGAAAATAAATTGGATAAAGCTTTGCAATATTATAATAAGAGTTTATCCATTTATGAAGGTATCGATGACCAATATAATGTGACATTTTCCTTAAGCAGTATTGGTAATGTATATTATAAATTAGGAAATTATGATAAAGCATTAGAGTATCTAAACAGGAGTTTGGTTATAGCAGAAGACCTTGAAATCAAAGAACAAATTAGTTATACGCTAACTAGTATTTCGCGTATTTTGTTAATAGACGGCAACACAAATAAAGCACAAGAATATGCAAGCCGTGCCTTTAAAATATCAAAAGAAGTTGGTGATATTAAATCAATACAGAATGTAGCTAATGCACTTAAAAGTATTTATACTAAACAAGGAAATTATAAAGAAGCATTTGAGATGTATGCATTAGAAATGCAAATGCGAGATAGTATTGTAAACGAAACTAACAGGAAAGATGCATTCACAAAGGATTTGCAATATCAATATGAGAAAAAAGAGTTGCAAATTAAACTTGAAAATGAACGTAAAATTGCGGAAAAGAATTTATTAATCTTCATCAGTCTGTTTGTTGCTTTTATTATTATCGCGTTATCTGTTCTCTATACACGTCAGAATAATTTCAAGATAAGATTGCAACGCATGGAATTAGAACAACAGCAATACCGCGCGCAAATGAATCCGCATTTTATTTTTAATTGCTTAAATTCTATTCAACATTATATTGTACATAACGATGTAATTTCTGCCAATAAATATTTATCTGAATTTGCTTCACTAATGCGGAAAACGTTAGAGAATAACCAGCTTCAGGCAATAGATTTACAACATGAAATTGATTATTTAAATAGCTATTTAACGTTAGAGCAAATGCGTTTCGAAAATAAATTTACCTATGAAATAAATTACGACAAAAATGTAAATGTATCAGACACGCAAATATTGCCAATGATCATTCAGCCGTTTGCTGAAAATGCAATTGTGCATGGTTTGTGTTATTTAGAAAAAGATGGAAAATTATCTATTAATTTTGAAAAGCAAAATGATTATTTGATTTGTAAAATAGAAGACAATGGTATTGGAAGAACTGCATCGCAAGCCATAAAAAAACAGTCAAGCAAAGCACATACATCACAAGGTGTGGAAATGATTCAAAAAAGACTTGAACTGGTAAGTATTATCACCAGAAGAAAATTTGATGTTGAAATTATTGATAAAAAAGATAATGAAGGCAAAGCAACAGGTACATTAGTAATACTTAAATTTCCAACAGAAATATGATAACAGCTATTATTGTTGATGATGAACAAAAGAGTGTTTCTACTTTACAAAAAATTGTAAAAGATTATTGCAATAATGTACAAATTATCGGCACTGCTGATAATATTATAAGTGCTCAATCATTAATAAATTCATTAAAACCGCAGCTTGTTTTTTTAGATGTAGAAATGCCTTACGGCAATGGTTTTGATTTATTAAATGCATTAGATGAAATTAATTTCGAAGTTATTTTCATTACAGCATATAATCAATATGCAATCACTGCTTTTAAATATGCTTCTATAGATTACTTGTTAAAGCCAGTAAACATTACTCAATTGCAAGATGCCATTCTGCGTGCAGAAAGAAGAATTACAGAAAAAACGAATGCACAAAATTATGTTTTGCTAAAACAAAATTTACAAGTCGAAAATGTCAATGAACAACGTATCATTCTAACAGACAACAGCGAACAACATCTAATAAAAATAAACGACATCAGTTATTGTATTGCAGATGGCAGCTATACTTTTATTCATCTTGCAAATAACAAAAGATATCACGCTTCTAAAAATTTAAAAGAGTTTGAAGAGATGTTGCCAAGCGCATTTTTCTTTCGTATTCATTATGGACACATTGTAAATACTAAACACATCAGCAAATTGCAAAAAGGCAGAACTGGTAGCGTAATTATGCAAGATGGAAAAGAACTGGAAATTGCAGCGCGCAGAAAAAATTATTTTATGGCTATATTATCAAGATAAATTGCACTTATCAATACAGATGACACACTTATCAACTAACTTTTTTTTATTCCAAAACAGTTGATTAAATTCGTCGCACAAAAACTATAAAACATGAAATTCTTTGATTTCCTATTTGGAAAAGATAAACTTACGCTTGAAGAAGGTGATAAAATGCATGATGAATTATACAGCAAAATTTCAACACCATTAAGCGGCTAAAGTGAACTAACTAAAAAAGCCATTAAACTTTTAACCAGTGGCAAACATATAGAATCTATTAAGCTTTACAAGCAACTGATTGAAGAATATCCAGCACAAAAAAGTACGTATGAAAGTCAAATTGGTGCTAATTATTATTTTCTAGGTGAATTTGAAAAAGCGATAGAATATTATACTTATTCTATGAACAATGGTTTCAGTGAAAGTATGTCAGACGACAATATTTGGGAAGCATATTTAGCACTTTTTGAAAAGACGAAAGACAAAAACTATATTGAAAAATATAAACAACAATTTCCTGCTGGTAATTTTATTAAAAAAGCAGAAAATATTATTTCAAAGTAATTATTAACCAAACAAATCAAATCAAAATGGGATTTTTTCAAACAATCAAAAACAAATTAGGAATCGGTGGTGTAAGCGTTGAATTACAAGTGCCAGGCCAAGTACCAAAATCATCTGATCGATTAGCGTGCAAAACAATTATCACATCTAAAAGTGATCAATATTTAGTGCGTCTGGATGCAAAACTTATTGAAGAATGGACAACTGGAAGAGGTGATGACAAGAAAACAAAAGAAATTTTTATCGATTCATATTCTATTCAATTTGAAGAAGAAATTAAAACAGGCGAAAGAAAAGAAGTAGAATTTTCTATCAGTTTGGAAAATCTGAATAAAATAAAATCAAATAACCAAGAGTTGGCAGATAAAGGCGGTGCATTAGGTGCGCTTGGTAAATTGGGCTCGTTTGCAAACAATGAAAAATCAGAGTTTTTTGTTGTGGTTGATGTAGATGTAAAAAGTGCAGCATTAGATCCATCTGATAAAAAACCGGTTAAGTTTATATAACTGTTAAGCCATAATTTTTTTATAATCATTAAACAAAAACACAAAAAATGAAAACAATTTTAAGTACAACATTATTCATCATCACTTTATTGATAAGTGCAAACGGATTTTCACAAGGTGTGAAAACAGAAAACAAAACAGCAAAAGCATTTTTAGATATGCTGGATGGAACAGAAGCAACCGCTGAAAAAGCAGTAAATAAATTTGCTGTTCCAGCAGTAATAAAAAACGGAATGATACCATTCGGAAAAAAGCCAGTTATATATAAAGAAGATGGCAATTGTATATCATTTTATATTACATACGACGGCGATAAAAACGCGTACATCATTTGTACAAAAGGTGATAAGATCGAATCTTTTGATACGGATTTGGATTTTGATGAAGAATAATCTTGGTTAGTGATTTTAATATGTATCACGTTTAATCAGCATTTCATCTAAATGGAATGCTGATTTTTTTTGATTAATACTGAGTTAAAAAGCTATACAAAGTACATGTTAAACCTATACAAAGTACATGTTGAACCTATACAAAGTACATGTTTAACCTATACAAAGTACATGCTGAACCTATACAAAGTACATGCTGAACCTATACAAGGTGCATGTTTAACCTATACAAAGTACATGTTGAACCTATACAATGTACATATTAAACCTATACAAAGTGTATGTTTAACCTGTACAAAGTACATGTTAAACCTATATAAAGTATATGTTTTTTGACTGACACCTCAAAATTTAGAGTTTCTTGAATCAATATAAAACACACAATGAATAAAATTTTATTGAACCTGCTTGCAGTTGCTTTTATTTCAGCATATTCTTTTGGACAAACACCAACCGATAACTGGAAAACTAATTACGATTTTGATGGTGATAAAACGAACGATACGGTTGATGTAAAGTTTTCCGGTGGCGGACATTGTTGTTATACGATTGCTGTAACGCTTACATCTACTCAACAGAAAATTTTGATGCCTTTTGAGCTCGATGGTGGTTATGTAAATTCCTTCGATTTAAGCAATCCAACTAATTTTTTTATTAAAGATTATAATAATGATGGTTTGCCAGATATGTATTTACACATCTATGCCTACAATGATGAAGACTTTGAAATTCCTGCAAAAATTAAAAGAAAGTACGAAATAAAAACCAACCGTATGTTTATATCGTTTAGGAATGGAAAGATGATGTGTTCGGATTTGAAAGAGTGATGGTTAAGATAATATCTAATTGTAAAAAGTTAAAGGTGAATAACCTATTATTGGAAGATCTTTATCAGAATTAAAATATTTTGAAAGAAGATTAACTTCTTCATTTTTGTTTAATTTTGATATTTTATGACCAAATATTATTTTCTTTATTTTAATTCTTGGTGTAATATTGCTACTTTCGAAATATTTTTTGTTTACTGAATAATTTAAAGGAATTTTGACATAGCTAACAAATTTATTCTTTGAATTAAAATCCCAAAATATTTCTTTAAATTCATTTGGATATTTACAGCAAAAAAGTCTTTCTTCCTTTTCTATTTTAAAATGTTTTGATTTATGAAAGACTGATAAATCTAAAATAAACTTGTCTGCATTTATATTAAATGGCTTATATTTTTCATGGAACTCATTATGTTTATCAAAAAAAACATCAATTTTATCGTCATAATTATCTGCATAAACGATATTGTATCTATGTAGATTTGTTGAATAGGATTCTTGTATAAATTCAAACTCAATACAGCATCCATTTCCTTCGTTTCCATATAAACGCCATAAGGTTAATTCGTCTTCGGTGTCTAAAATATCTGAACTACAACTAGACATTATAAACACATTATCTTTAAATTGTCGAATTGTTTCAGAAGAAACTTTATATTTCTCTGAATAGTGATTTATTTCAGAAATATCATTCATTCCATTTACATTATATAATCTAATTGATTTTTCTGTTAGGATAGAAGTTAAAGATTTTAGATTTGTAAAATGTACAAAAGTTGATTTTTTAGGTTTAAATTTTTCATCTTTTCCAATGCAATCAATTCCATAATTTACACTTCTGCTTTCAGACATATCTGATTCTAATGAACTATAATTTTTAAAATTATAACCTAAAACCGAGATTACTTCTTTGAAGTATAATTTCTCTAAGATCGGAAGAGCACACGTCTGAACTCCAGTCACTG
>CALLKF010000144.1 GCA_938008535.1 uncultured Saprospirales bacterium
CAATTTTTGAAGTATCAGTCAATTGTGCAAGTGCCAAGCCATCAGAGAAATATTCCGCACGTGCGTACATCGCTGGAATTGCAATTTTTGCTTGTTTATTTAAATAACCATATTTTCCATTTTGCTTAAAACACATCAAGCCATTACGGCAAACACCTAAATAAACAAACGTATCAGGAACAATTAATTTTCCAGTTTTGTCTATTGCACCATAGGTATATTGACTCAAGCCATTCACGAAGAATTTTTTCTGAACAATACAAACACCTTCAGTAAAGGTTTCCATTTTACTGTACGATGGCTCTAGTAGAAACTCTTTTGTCTTTACCGAAAACAAACCATATTTTTCTAAGGTATCTTGTACGATATACAAACCATCTTCATAAGATGTATAAGCAGATTTATATTTTATAGGCAACACAATTTTCTGCGTTTTCTCATCTATTAAACCATACCTGTTTTCAGTAGAAGTGGAACCATAAGCAGTCGTTGATTTTTTATTAATTGTAGTATAAACAGAGGCATAGCCATCTTTATATTTGCTGCCAATCTTATAATCCGTTTGCGCAAACGATAAAGTGCCAATAAAAAGCAATAGCAATAAGCCGAAGATTCCTTTCTTCATGTACATAAAATTATTTTACAAAATAAACCTAATTAAAAATAATGTAAATACGTGATTTATGGTAAATTTTTAGTGAAGAGTGATGAGTAATGAGTGATGAGTGACCAATGCCATGGTTCGTGTCTCACGAAGCACCCTATAAAATCCTTATTATTCCATAAGAATAAACTGTTTATAGAAATGATTGCTGCTTAGAAATAGCTCTGTAGGAGCGTCCTATTAGATAATGATACCCAAACAAGCCAAAATATCACCTTTTTGCCCGTTTTCTCCAACTTTTCATCAATTATCTGCTCCTAACTGACACAAAATCGTAATTAACGTTTACAAAATCAAAATTAACGTCCACAGAATCAATATTAATGCACACAAAATCAATATTAACGCATACAAAATCAATATTAACGCATACAAAATCAATATTAACGCCCACAGAATTAATATTAATGCACACAAAATCAATATTAACGCATACAGAATCAATATTAACGCATACAGAATCAATATTAATGCACACAAAATCAATATTAACGCCTACAAAATCGTCATTCATGCAAAATATATAGCATCCTGATTCTTGTCTCTTGACTCTTTTTATCTTGTTCTACTTACTACTATTATTTATCTTTGCATTATGGCTGAAGTAGAAAATTTACAGAAAATCGTTTCGCACTGCAAAGAATACGGATTTATTTTTCCGTCGAGTGAAATTTATGACAATTTAGGCGCCGTTTACGATTACGGGCAATTTGGTGTAGAGCTTAAAAACAACATCAAAGAATATTGGTGGAAAAGCATGGTGCAGATGCACGTAAATATCGTCGGCCTTGATTCGGCAATCTTTATGCATCCTACGGTTTGGAAAGCCAGCGGCCATGTTGATTCTTTTTCAGATCCATTGATTGATAATAAAGATTCTAAAAAAAGATACCGCGCTGATGTTTTGTTAGAAGAAAAAATTGATAAGCTAAAAGAAAAAGGTGAGAAAGAATTAACAAAGAAAAATTTATCAGAAGCATCTGTAGAAGAAAAAGTGAAAGCTTCACGCGATTATGCAAAAGGTGTTTTGTTGGAAACCGAATATACTAAGGCAGCTGAAACTGCTGATTTTAAAAGATATAAAGAACTGATTGAAGAATACGAAATCGCATGCGAAGTTTCTGGTTCAAAAAACTGGACAGATGTTCGCCAGTTCAATTTGATGTTTGGAACCAAACTCGGCGCAGTTGATGAAGATTCAACAGACTTATACCTGCGACCGGAAACAGCACAAGGTATTTTTGTCAATTTCTTAAATGTACAAAAAACAGGAAGACTTAAAATTCCTTTTGGTATTGCTCAAATAGGTAAAGCATTTAGAAACGAAATTGTAGCGCGACAATTTATTTTCCGCATGCGTGAGTTTGAGCAAATGGAAATGCAGTTCTTCGTTCGTCCTGGTACACAAAAAGAATGGTTCGAGAAATGGAAACAAACCAGAATGAACTGGCATTTGGCTCTTGGAACAGCGCAAGAAAATTTGCGTTTTCATGTACACGAAAAACTGGCGCATTATGCTGATGCTGCAGAAGACATTCAATTTAAATTTCCAATCGGCTTTAAAGAATTGGAAGGTATTCACTCACGCGGTGATTTTGATTTATCACAACATCAAAAATTTTCAGGAAAAAAATTGCAGTATTTTGATTCAGAACTAAATGAAAATTATGTGCCATACGTAATTGAAACTTCGATTGGTTTAGATAGAATGTTTTTGCGTGTAATTAGCGAATCGTTAAAAGATGAAGTATTAGAAAACGGTGAAACACGCACGGTTTTAAATTTACCAGCAGCATTAGCACCGATAAAAGTTGCCATTCTACCTTTAGTAAAAAAAGATGGTTTGCCAGAAAAAGCTAGAGAAATTTTAAATACGCTAAAATTTGTTGGAAGAACATTTTATGAAGAAAAAGATTCTATCGGAAAACGTTATAGAAGAATGGATGCACTTGGAACGCCTTATTGCATTACAGTCGATCATCAAACATTAGAAGATAACACGGTTACGATTCGTGAGCGTGACACGATGCAGCAAGACAGAATTCATATGGATGAAGTAGCCAAAATTGTTGGTTCCAAAATTGATATGAATAACTTGTTACGCAAAGCGATTTGTTAGTAAAGTCTTTAATTCAATTCATTTTCAATGGTTCATAAAAAATAAACAACATTAAAAATAAATTCACCATATTATTTTTATTATTGACTACAATACCAATGTTTGCCAGTAATCCTATGTTGCGAGGCAATTGGAAAGGTGTTATTGTAACTAAAGATAATACTGATATTGATAATAAGAATGGATTAATAGTAAATCTATTTATTACGGATGATAATGATGTTGGTGACTTTAGAGGCGAAATGACGGTGAGTTATCGTTACCAAACAGACGTCTACAAAGCGAAATATCTAATAACTGGAAAGTTAGATTACAATACTTACAAATTAAGAATTCGACAAGATAAATTTATATTTTCTGATGTTTTGCCAAAAGGATTGAACTGGTGTATCGGCTCAGGTGATGGCAGAATTTACAGAAGTAAATATAAAAAACGAGTTATAATGGATGGCAATCTTGCTACTAATTGCGGTGGAGACAGATTGCATTTCGTTTTAGTAAAGCAATAAATAATACTTGTTTTTTTATTTACAAAAAAATAAGTAGCTTTATTTAATGAGAACACAAACACTTATTTTATTCTTTGCTTTTGGTTTACTTATTTCTGGTTGCCAAAAAGAACTTAAAGAAGACAATTCAACAGAAGGCACTTTCACAGCTTTAACCTATAACGTTGCTGGTTTGCCAGAGCCAGCTTCAAGTTCGCATCCAATTGCGAATACACCTCAAATAAGTCCGCGACTAAATAATTATGACATAGTTAATGTGCAGGAAGATTTTGCTTACCACGATTTATTAATTAAAGACGATAAACATGCATACAGAAGTCAATATGTAGCAAATAGAGGTTATGGTGATGGCTTAAACTTATTTTCGAAATACATCATTACCAATTTTATGCGAACCGAATGGACAGATTGTAATGGTTTTGATTGCTTTACACCTAAAGGATTTACACTTTGTAGATTGAAATTGTCATCTAAGATCTATGTTGATTTATACAATGTGCACTGCAATGCAGGTTCAGATTCAGCAGATTTAATTGCACGAAGAAAAAATATTCTTCAATTAGCTAAGTTTATTGCATATCGTTCAAAAGGAAATGCAGTAATCATTATGGGTGACATGAATTGTAGGTATACACGTACAGGTGATAATATTCGCGAAATTTTGAATTTAGGTTTTAAAGATGCTTGGATAGAAACACAACGAAATGGAGTTTTACCATTACAAGATGGAATTTCATTAATGGATTGCGATCCAATTGCTACAAATCCGACCTGTGAAGTAGTAGATAAAATATTTTACAGAAGCAGCGAAAAAATAAAAATCGACCTGTTGGATTATCGAGTTGAAGGTGATAAATTTTTAGATGAAAATGGCGAATGGCTTTCCGATCACCGACCGCTGTATGCTAAGTTTCATTATCAATTGATACAGTAGTTAAAATTCTAAAATAGCTTTATTGGCTTTTTCCAATTGTTCAGGTGAACCGATATCTATCCAGATATCGTCGTTGTGGTGGTAGCATTTAATGGTGTGATCGTTGCAAATATCTAAATACCAATCTACCATAGAAAAAACGCCTTCGCGCTTACAGGTTTTAAAAATTTCCGGTGAAATGATATGATAACCGCTGAACGCGCGTTCGTGCAAAGGATGCTGATAGTCAGGATCTGAGATTTGAGATTTAAGAGTCGCAAGTTTGCGTGGAATTTTTACTTCGTGCGTTTTCACATTTTCCCAGCCAAACAAGATATCATCATCATCAAACAATAAATAGCGTGATGAATTTCGCTCGCGTACAGCTAACGTTGCTATGGTGTTGCTTTCTACATGATGCTGATAAAATTTCTCTAAATTGATGTTCGTTAACACATCAGCATTACACAATAGAAATGGTTTTCCATCGTCGAAGAAATGACGTGCTTTAAATAAACCACCACCTGTTTCTAATAACTCATTTGATTCATCGGAAAAGGTGATCGAAATGCCGAACTGATTATTTTGTTCGATGAAATCATAAATCTGGTTTGCTAAATAATGTACGTTTAAAATGATTTCATTGAAGCCGTATTTTTTTAGTTGTTCGATAACGATCTGCAGCATTGGTTTTCCGCCAACAGGTATCAACGCCTTCGGACAAGTATCCGTTAACGGCTTTAACCGTGTACCTAAACCTGCTGCGAATATCATTGCTTTCATTTTTGTAATTGTAGAATTGTTGAGTTTGGGAATTGTATTAATTATCAAAAAAAGTTGTAGGAATATTATCATTGTTATCTATATATGCAAGACAGATTGCATAATCTGCACGCAATTCTAATCTATCGAAATTTGATCCTTTTGTTATATAACAATAAAACTTACCGTATGGAAGTAAAAATATTGGTTTGCTAATTCTATTTATAAAACCTTGTGTTACTAATTCAGATAATTTTTTCGGATATTTTTTATTTTTTGCATAATATTTATCAATTGCTATTTTCACTTTCACCACACTACTTTCTGCTTGTTTGCGTCCAATTTCCAATGAATAAAATGAAAATAGAAAAATTGAAACAAAAATAATGACGAAAACAAAGAAAGATTTTAAGCGATCATTTATTTTATATGCAATCACTATTGAACCTATAAAAGCAAATACAACAGCAAGAAAAAGATAAGGCAAATCACCAAGTCCATAAATTGGATTATTCCAATAAACATAATTCAACACAAAATACACAAGGAATAAATAAGCGACTATTGTAATTATGTATTTTACTATTTTCATATAAATTGTCCTTGTAGTTCGCGTTCGATGTGTTTGATCTTTACTTTGGCATTGTATTTATTTTTTAAATGCAAGGCAGTTTGTTCGGCGCAATACACACTACGATGCTGTCCGCCAGTGCAGCCGAAATTAATTTGTAAATGTTCAAAATCGCGCTCTAAATAATTTTCAATAGCAATATCAACAGTTTGCCAAACATGTTCCAAAAATTCTTTTGCTTTGCTTTGTGTTTCTAAAAACTCAATGACGTTTTTATCTTTTCCGGTAAATTGTTTGTAAGGTTCATATCGACCAGGATTGTGCAAGCCGCGACAATCAAAAATAAAGCCGCCGCCGTTTCCATTTTCTTCTTTCGGCAAACCACGTTTAAATGAAAAGCTATTAATTTCTACTTCCAGTTTTTTCTGCGAACCATCATATTTAGTATGTTTAAAAATATCGGAAGCCACCAATTGTTTTAATACATTATTTAATTCAGGTAAATTATCTATGTTATCGATAAAATATTTTACGTTTTCCAGAGCAGGCACAATGCTTTCAATAAAGTGCGGTCTGCGTTCAATCAAACCTCGAAAACCGTAAGCGCCCAACACTTGCAAAATACGGATCAGCACAAAACCATTGTATCGTTCTTTAAAATCTTTTTTGTCGATCGTAATTAATTTCGACACTTCATCCATGTAAAAATCAAACAATTCATTTTTAATTTCTATTGGAATTTTAGCACCGGCTTGCCACAATAAAGAAGCTGCATCATATTGCAACGCACCTTTTCGACCACCTTGATAATCGATAAAATACGGTTTGTTTTCGTGTATCATTACATTGCGCGACTGGCAATCGCGAAACATAAAATATTGATTTTTTTCTTCGAGCAAATAATCGCACAACGTATTAAAATCTTTATTTAATTCTGGTTCGCTAAAATGTGCACGCGCAACTCTTGCGAAATAATATTTGAACGAGTTCAAATCCCAAAACATGGAACTTTTATCAAATTCCTGGATTGGATAACACATATTAAAATCAAAATCTTCAGCACCTTTAATTTGCAGGAAAGCCAGTTGCTGTAATACTTGCTTCAAATAATCTATTACTTCATTACTGATGCCTTGCTCTTTGATCAATGAGTATAAACTCACGTCACCAAGATCCTGCTGCAAATAATATTGCTTGTCATCGCTCACAATATACACTTGCGGAACAGCGATACTCTTTTTAGTAAAATGCTGTGTATGATGAATGAAGGTTGCGTTTTCCAGCACATCTTTACTGTATGTTCCGATAGCGCTATGGTTTTTAGAAACCAGGCGAAAATATATCCTGTCAGAACCGGCTTGCGGCAACTGGCTTATGGTTTCTGTTTTTTCTTTAAAATAAGTAAGAAATAATTCTGCTAAAATTTCAGATGCATTCATTAAACAAATTTACAAAACAGAGTTTGTATCTTTTAAAAAAGTTCGACACGTATGTGCAAATAAATGTTATACTTTCAAGGCTTCCAGTAATTGCTTGGTCGCGTTTTTAGTATCAACTTTATCAATTATTTTCGTGATTTTTCCTTTACCATCAATCACAAAAGTAGTACGCAAAATACCTTCATATTCTTTTCCCATAAATTTTTTCTTGCCCCAAACTTCGTATGCATGCGCGATGGTTTTGTCGGTATCAGGAATTAATTCAAAAGGCAAACTGTATTTTTCTTTGAATTTATTATGTGATTTTTCGTCTTGTGGCGAAATACCAATAATAGTAAAACCTTGCTTGGTTAATGATGCGTAATTATCTCTGAAATCGCAGGCATTTGCAGTGCAGCCTGGTGTATCGTCTTTCGGATAAAAATAAAGTACAGTTGTTTTGTCTTTAAAGTCTACGCCTTTAATTTTTGGTGCTTTGGTTCCTTCGGTTAGCATACGTTTTTGAGTTTAAGAATTTATGAGTTGTAATTTAGTAAATAAATTTTTGTTGAACAGTAGTTTGATTTCCTACATTATCAGTGACAATTATTTTCAATAAATGTTCACCTTTGGGACAATTTTCATCAAGAATATATTGAATCAAATCATTTTTTGCATCGTAATAAAAGTTGATCCATTTGTTGTCAATATAACCGCTGTAGGTGTTGATACCGGAAAGATCATCTCTGATTTTTGTTTGTATGAATTTAGTTTCATTTAAAATTTCAAATTTAGAATCTAGAATTTCCACAATTGGTTTTGTAGTATCATATTTTAAATAGAAAGCACCTAGTTCTTTAGTGTCTGCATAAAATTTAGTTTTATCATAAGTAGTTTTTAGTGCAGTTTCTTTCCCTTTTTGATTTTGACGAACAACGACAATTTTGTTTCTGTTCTTTTTTATGGAAGATTTGAATTCTATTTTGGCTGGTTTTTGAAGTGGAATATATATTGAAAATGCATTAACATCGTACTTTGTTGTTGGTTTTTGTTCTATTGATTCAATATTTAAATAAACGTTTTCATAAAATGTATTTGGTGCAAGTTTAATTTTAAAATCTTTACTAATTATTGAGTCAGATTTTAAAGGCATTATTTCTTTAGATGTTATATTTGAATAATCAGCCAAAACTGAATCAAATATAGTTCCGGGATTATCTTTTTCTATTGTTAAATTAACATTAGTGGTATTGTTATTATAATCATGTGTTATGATATTAAAAATATTTAATCCTTTATTTAATGTAAAATATCCATCACCATTAAAATAATAAGATAGTTTGTTGTTTGGTAATTGATAACAATTGTAAAAATATCCATTATTGTTTATCATTTCATGGTAATCAACAAACGCATTACACATTCTTGTTTTATCAAAATCAATATCATTAATATCGAATTTAAATAAAAGTTTTTTATTTTGATAAACTTCTATTTTTTTGATACCATTTCTAGATGAAGAAGTATCAGGTTTATCAAAACCTTCTAAAGAAAATGAAATTATGGAATCGTTTGAAAAAAATATGGTATCTGAATTAATAAGATAATTTCCTTCTTTTTTAAGATTATAAACAAATGAAAATGAATTGTAATTTTTATCATAAATACTATAAATTTTCACCTTATTAATCTGTGGCGGAATCGTATCTACATAAAAACTTCTTGGATAAAAATCTAAAGGATTTAATGCGTGTTCTGTTTTGGTATTTCTTATTTCAAAATGCAAATGTGGTGCAGTGCTTCCGCCAGTATTTCCCGAAAATGCAATCGTATCATTTTGTTTTATCGGAAAAATTGTTGCATCTAAAATCAAATCTAATTCTGGTTTTTTTTGTAGATAATGCTGTGCATGTATATACTTTTCAATCGCACCGTGAAATTTACTTAAATGTCCATAAACACTGGTGTATCCGTTCGTGTGTGTTATATAAATAGCTTTTCCATAACCGTAAGGCGAAACACGAATACGCGAAATATAACCATCACCGATAGCAAACACAGGTTCGCCTTCAGCACCATTGGTTTTAATATCAATTCCTGAATGAAAATGATCTTTGCGTGGCTCACCAAAACTTCCTGCTAAGTTAAAAGGTAGATTTACTGGCTTAGAAAAACCACTATTTCTATTTTCTTGTGAGAATGAGTAAGCAGTAAAAAGTAGGCAATACGCAGTAAATGTTATACAGTAATTTTTAGATAAAAACATACTTATAAAAGTAGAAACATTTTATCAAACTACACAAACAAAAAAGCTCCGAATTCCTAGGATTCGGAACGGAGCTTCTGAACTAAATTACTAACTACGAAAAAAGAAAAGATTAATATTTTCCAGCCTGTATAGCTGTATTTGGAGCAATTTTAAATGCCATACTATTTAGTTTGCATTTTACCAATGATGGAGATGCAATACCAATACCACCTAATGTAGCTGGAAAGGTAGCAGTGTGAGTTAAATTTAACCAACCATAGTGAATTCCATCTGCCATTAATAAAGCGAACCCTAATAATTTATTACTAGCTGTAAGAGTTGCGCCTAATGGATTCAAGTTATTTGCGCCGATTGTATAAAATGGACTTGAACTCATACTATAACTTGCATTGCTGATAATGTCATTAGAATTAAAAAAAGCATCATATCCTCTATCTAATTTTGTTAAGATGGAGCATGAATTTAAAGGAGTAACTTTTGCTGTTGCCATACCTTCGTTGATATATAAAGAAAGGAAAATATCGTCTATTCCGTTAGAATCTAAATCAACAGAAACATCTTTTTGTTTTGAACTTAAATAAGGATCTGTTGGTCTTATGAAATAGGTCATAGCAATACTATCACTAAATTCTCTGTAAATAACAGTAGTGTCGGTTTGTGGTGTTGGATTAATTCCACCACTTGGTGGTGTCGGAATGCAACTGTTAAGCGACAAAATAATTGAAGCAAATAGTAATAAAATAGTTGTTGTTTTCATAAGGTCTAATTTTTGTTAGAATATTTAAAAAATTAAGGAACATAAGTGTTAATAAAAGTCTGCATAATATTTATTGCAGCTTTGATATTGGCTACTGAAAAGCCATGATTTTCGCACTGAAATTTTTGATATTGATGCGTTGCATTTTTAATATTTAATGCAGTGTTTAATTTGTCAGATTGGTTAACATTCACTACGTGATCATTGGTGCCGTGAAAGAATAAAGTTGGTGGTGCCGTAGTTGTAACAAAATTTACTGGACTTGATTGGTATTTTAAAATACTGTCGTTGGCTGTAATACTCGGAATTATTTGATTTGCAGTGTTGCTTGTTGCTATTCCAATTTCAGTTCCATCGTTCTGTTGAACAGTTGAAATATCTGTTGGTGCTGCAAATGTTACCACAGCTTTTATATTGTTGGATCCATTGTGTTTAAATGCAGTCAGCAAAGCCAAATGTCCACCAGCACTGGCTCCAAATAAGATTATTTTCTTAGATACATTATCTGAAACATTTCGATTTATAATAAAATTAAGTGCTTGCACAACATCATTTTCTTGTGTTGGAAATCGATTAATAGTTGTATTCAGTTGATGTAATCGATATTCTAAAACATAGAAAGCAGCGTTTGGAAAATGAGATTTTAAAGTTGGCAAATATTTTAACGTCATTTCATCTTTTGTAGTATTGCTCGATGAATTCCAGGCACCACCATGAATCAAAACAAAAACTTTTGTGTCTGTATTTCGTACAGTTGGAAGATAGATATCCATATTCTGATTGTCATCTGTTCCGTACAGCACAGTTTGTTTTGTTCCTTGCCAGTTTCCTAATGTTGGCGTTGTAGTGGTTAAAGTTGGCGGATTATTTGGGTCGCAAGTTGTAGTGCCACCAACAGGAACTGGTGTGCACGATTGTACAATGCTTACAAAAGAAAGAGTAACCAAAAATAATTTATAGGTATGTTTTTTTAAAAATCTCATTTTTTTTATATTAATATCTGTATTCATAGAAAACATCAACCGTATCGTTTAATGTTATTTTTCGATTGGTTATTTCATCAATATTATTTACCGAATATTCAAAAACATAACTATTATTTGGAATGGTATTCCCAACTTTTGTTTCTATTCGGTTTGTAATTCGGTTTGTATTTCCTACACCAGTGTTTAATCCAATTAATGAAATAACATTTACACCACCAGCATATAAAAATTGAATTCCAGCACTTGCAAATCGAATATCTAAATCTGATGAAATGGTTTTGTTTAAATCATAAGTAAAAGCAATTTTGTATAATACATTATTAGAATCTGGTAAGATATATTGCTGCAAATTATTGTTGCCATCGTAAACAAAATTGGTAATATTGGTTGAAGTGCCTAAAACAGTAATTCGAATGTTTGTTATTTTATTAGAAGTGTAAGAAAAGAAAATACCAAACAAATCTAAACCTGAAGTATCTACTATTTTAGTAACTTGTTTGCTGCTGTTAAAAAAGAAATCGCCAACGTTTCTGTCGTTTGGTGCAAAGAAAATTCTGGCGCGTACTCTGTCTGCTAAATAGTTAAACTTTATCGATTTTAATAAAGTTGCACCTGGTGTTGAATCACTGAAAACATTTAAGCTATCTAATAAACCAGCTGTGTTGTAATAAAAATTTGCAACTTCGCGAATAGAAATATTCTGTTTTCTCAAGTCCACATTATTTACATTATCATCATGCACTTTAAAAGACTGCTTAATTCTTTTTTCCACTGGATTTTCTGTTGGATTATTGGTGCAAGCATTAAATCCAAACGCAATTAAAAACGCAACAAATACTAGTATAATTCTTTTCTTCATTTTCTTTCTTTTTAAAAGATTTTACTGAATACATCAAATTTGACAAATAATTTCCATATATTTCAAAATAAATTTTTGCCATTGTCATAAAATTAAGGTAGATTAAAAAGCATATTTATGTACGATACTAAGCTAATAGACATTTTTTTAAATCTAAATTTAGAAGAAAAACGTAAGTTAAGAAAGTGGGTTTTGTCTGAATTTGTCAATAAAAATGAAGACATTTCACGTTTTTTTGAATTTATAGATTCTCGAAAAAAAGTGACACCACGCACGGTAACCAAAGAAAAAGCGCATGATTATCTATATCCAAACACACCTTATCACGATTTGCGTATTCGTCATTTGATTTGGATGACGACTGAAATCCTGGAATCATTTATCGTTTATATCAAAATGGAAAGCGAATTATCGTTGCGCGAACAATTGCTTTCTAAGTTTTATATGCAAAAAGATTTGTATAAACATGCACAAAAAACAGTAGAGTCTGGAATTGAGTTGATGCAAAATAATAAAATTAAAAACGCAGAACATTACAAAAACAATTTCCAACTGAATTCCTTGTATTACGATATTCAATCACGAAATATTAGAACTAAAGATTTTAATATTGATGAAGTAGCCAAAACATTTACTGTTTTCACTATTTTAGAAACACTAAAAACCAGCAGCAGAATTTTATCAATACAAAAAGTTGGTGAAACAAAAACCAAACATGCATTATTGGAACCCATTTTACTGCTGATGAAAGATGCATCGTTTTTACAATTACCGCAAGTGCGTATTTATTATAATATTTATTTGGTGGCTACCAATGAAGATGAAAAAGCATTTAAGCAATTTATAAAAGACATTAAGCAAAATGAAATTTTATTTTCGATGCATGATTTGAATGAATTGTATCGATTGGCAATTAATTTTTGCATTAAAAAATCAAATCAAAACCAAGTTTTTTATACCAAACAAACTTTTGAATTGTATTTATATACGATTGAAAATGGCATCTTGATTGAGAATAATGAAATCAGTCGTTTTATTTTTACGAATGTAGTAACGCTTGGTATTAAACTAAAGAAGTTTGCGCGTATTGAAGAGTTTATTAAGCAATACAGTAAGTTCATAAATCCAACTTATAGAAAGAATACAATCGATTTTAATACATCCAAAATTTTAT
This sequence comes from uncultured Saprospirales bacterium, assembly GCA_938008535.1. GTDB lineage: Bacteria > Bacteroidota > Bacteroidia > Chitinophagales > JADIYW01 > JADJSS01. The sequence goes on from CALLKF010000144.1 coordinate 13,002, forward strand.
ATGCAAAAGCACAACGCGACAAAGCACTTAAAATTTTATTGACCAATGAATTCAAAGACACCATTTGGAATTTAAATGCAAAAGATTTAATTCTTAGAATTTATTTTGAACAAAAAAATATGGAATCGTTCAGTTCCAATTTAAACTCGTATAGAGCATACGTGAAACGCAAAACAAATATTGGTTATCACAAAACGTATTTTATTACCTTAATTGATGCATTTAGAATGCTACAAAAGATTTACAAACATCCAAAAAAGCATAAAGAATATGTATTTACATCTACTACGATTAATGTGGATTGGTTTAATAGAATGCAGAAAGATATGCAAACAAAAAAAGCTCCGAAATAAATCGGAGCTTTTAAATAAACTAAAATTATTTTGATAAAATGCTTTGTTGTTTGACTATTTATTTAAGATAAAAGTTTTATTTAATAACACATTATTTTCAGAAGTTACACGTATAAAATATACGCCATTTGGTTGTGCGCTTATATCAAATTCTTTTGAAATTACATTGCCAGCTTCCATTTTTTCACTGTTTGTATTGTTTAAGATACTTCTTCCATCTACACTAAATATATTTACGTTGTAGCCATTAACTTCGTTCTCTAATTTTAAATTGATTTTCAATTTTCCAGTTGTTGGATTTGGATACATCAACGGTAAGTTTGTTGCTTTGGTTTCTGTTACAGTTGGGTTTGGGTTGGCAAGACGCAATCCTGTACATTTTGTGATGCTTAATGGTACAAGGAATTTTGTTCTAATTTGATTTTGATATGCAGACACAGATGTGGTATACTTAGTAGAACTTACCATGCCAGCATAATTACTCATCCTTTGATTAAAAAACCTAGCAACATACAAATATGTATCTTCCATCTCTGATATATAAGGAAATACTTTGTAAAAATTATTTCTATTAGTTTGAACATAGGTACTGGTACTTATAAGATCGGCTGGTAAAAGCGGTTCTGGTAATACTGAAGCTACTGGTCCTCCATCATCCTGATTTGCAAATAATGCATAATTTGGTGTAGCTGTGGCACCACTGCCAGTAAATGAAGGAGCAGTAAAAATTGAACCAAACATATGACCTCCTTCGCAATTTACAATAACTTGATATTTACCACCAATGTCACTAAATTCTTTAGAAAGAACAAATGCTCCATTTGCGGAATACCATAAAGGTGCAGAATATACTGTGCTTTGATACTGAACAGAATTATCATTTTTTCCATGTAACAATAATGCAGGAACATTATTGTCATTTGCATTAATCATTACGCCAAATAAACCTGGACTTGCCGCAATATCTTCTCTTAATGCACCATCTATAGACGCTACAGCTTTTATATCACGCGTAATTGGAGCTGTTGTATTAATACAAAATCTATTATCTGGTTTAAATGAATTATAATATTCATGTGTAAAATTAACTCCACTTTCAGCATATGCTAACTGCAAAGAAAACCCAGCACCAGCACTATGTCCTAATGCAAACAACCAACTTGAGTTAATATTAAAACTTGATGCATTGATTTTAAGATATTGTTCTAATGCCAAGCTAACTTGCCAACCTACATAACTTGGCCACATTGCTTCTTTGAAATGTTGATTAAGACCTGCGAATTGTGAGTGGGTATTAACATATGCATCACTAGCTAAATTTGCTGCAAACACAGCACCTAGATTATTCAACGTAAAAGTTAAGGAAGCAGCATGTTCATAGAATGCAACTACATAACCACGCATAGCTAAGTCAATAGCACCCATATACAGGTTAGTGTAATTTTGGCTGTAATCTGCAGCAACACCTGGTGTTATTAGAACACATGGCCTAGGAATTGCATCGTCGGGTCTGATGATAACAACATTAGCAACAACTCCTGTCGTAAATTTCTTTTTCCACAATCTAAGGCCTGCATCAACTACCGGTGTTGCTATTGGTGTTTCTCCACCTGCAAACATAGCTTTAACTTTATATGATCGTTTTAAAACTGTAAAAAAATGTTTAACAGGATTTGGATCGGTAGAACTTACTGGTGTTAGAAACAAATTTGTATTGACAGTTTGATATGCATTAGTACCTGCAATAGTATATCCATTTGTGTATATTGTTTGCTGCGCATTTATCTTAGCAAAAAGCAAAATAATTAAAAGGAAAAGTAAGTTAATTTTTCTCATAAAATAAAATTTTAAAGGTTTAAAATAGTTTGTTAAAATGTTAAAAAGTTGCTATGAATATTTGATTTTCTTAATAATTCAAAATTGATAATAATTAATGCAACTTTCAGGAACAAATTTTTTAATTTGTCAAGAGTTTTTATATCATTTTAATCAATTTTTATGTTTGATACGAAATTGATACAGACGTACATATCTTTAAATAAAGAAGAAAAGCGAAAAATTAAAAAATGGATGAGCTTTCAGCTTGTCAACGAAAATTATGATGTTTTTCGATTATTTAATTTTATCGTTTCGAGAAAAAAAATTGATGCAAAGTCAGTTACAAAGTTAAAGGTGCATCAGTATTTATATCCGAAAAAGCCGTTTAATGATTTACGAATACGGCATTTAATTTGGATGACTACTGAACTGGTAGAATCGTTTATAGTGTCTGTTTCTATTGACAATAAAATTGGTTTGAAAGAAAAATTATTGACAGATTTTTACATGCAGAAAGGTTTGCTTTCATTTGCGAATCATTCAATTGACGAAGCAAATCAACTTATAGAAAAAGAGAGTTTAAGAAATGCTGCCTTTTACAGAGATAGCTATGATTTAGGAATTACTTATTACGATATTAATTCCAGAAATAATCGAACAAAAGATTTTAATATCAATCAAACTATTTATTCATTTACTGCTTACACAATTATTGAAGTTTTAAAATCGGCTTGTATAGTAAGTACTATTCAACGTGTTATGGATTTTAAAGATCAGCAATTTTTGTTGCCTTCTGTTTTAGAGTTGTTGCCGAATTCCGAATTTTTGCAGATTCCAATTGTACGCATTTATTACAATACTTTTTTGTTTGTTTCGAATGATGATGATGTTGCTTTTGAAACATTTTTAAAAGATATTCAGCAAAATGAATCTTTGTTTTCTTTTTATGATTTGAATAATTTATATCGCACTGCTATAAATTTTTGCATCAAAAAATCAAATCAAAATATAGAATATTATACTAAAAAAACCTTTGAACTCTATATCTATACTATTAAGAAAGCAATTCTTATTGAAGACAATGAGCTGAATCGTTTTGCATTTACAAATACAGTTTCCGTTGGAATAAAACTAAAGGAGTTTGAAAAATTAAATGATTTTGTGAAGAGATTCAGTTCACTAATTAGCAAAACATACCAAAACAACACCATTGATTTTAATACAGCAAAACTGTTATACGCAACCAATCAATCTGATAAAGCATTGAAAATTTTGTTGACGAATGAATTTAAAGATACTTTATGGAATTTAAATGCGAAATTTTTAGTGTTAAAAATATTATTTGAGAAAAGAGATTTTGAGTTGTTTGATGTTCATTTTAAAGCATTTAAAACCTATATAAGAAGACAAAAAAATATAGGATATCATAAAAATTATTTCTCGAATGTATGTCAAGCTTTTTCTGTTTTGGTGGATGCTGATAAGCATCCAATAAAATATAAAAATTATATTTTTGAAAAAGAAACACCTGATTTTGATTGGTTTAATAAAACAATAAACGATTTAATAAAAACAAAAAAGCTCCGAAATAAACCGGAGCTCTGAACTAAACTACAAACTAAAGTGGATTTCCATTTTAATATTTATATTGAAAAAATAAGGTGTCAGAAGAAATAGCATTACTTCTAGCTATACTACGTTTAACAATTTCATTAGTATGTTTTGGGTCAAATTCATAGTCAAACGTATACTCATTGAAAAGTGCGTTCGAAGGCAATGCTGTCTCAATTCGTTTTAATAAAATATTTGAATTAGTTGTACCAAAATTTAAACCTGCTTTACTTACAATATTTAATCCTGAGATATATAGGAAACGAATATCTTGGCTATAAAATTTCAAATCAAACTCATCTGAAACTGGTTTTTGTCCATAAATAAATTCAGCTTTCCCATAGGTAACACCATTTATACTTGCTTCATATTGCATTAGGTTATTACCATCGTATATAAAATTAAAAGTTGCTTGATTTCTGCCGTTTGTAGTGTCAAGAATTTCAGAGATTTTATCATTAGTATAATTAATATCAAACCAGTTTCCGAGTGTATCAGAAATTCTTGTCACTTGTTTTTTTGAATTAAAAAATGCGTCATATACTCTTTCTTTTGTAGTATCTGCTATGTTAAATGTAAACCAACGAACCTTGTCTGGATAATACACAAACTTGACTTCTTTTTGCAAAACAGCAAAATTAGATGAATCATCGTAAACAGAAATACTATTTAATGTTCCATTTGTATTGTAAACAAAACGATAATTGTTAATAATATTTGTATCCAAATTGATGTTTGGATTGATAATTCTGCCGTTGATATTGTCTTCATGAACGTAATTAGATGCGACAATCTTTCTTGGTGCTGCAGATGGATCTATAATATCTGGATTACAACCAATGATAAAAATCAATGTAGCTAAGTACAAAAAGGATTTTAGAATAAATTGTTTCATTCGTTGTTATTGATATAAATGCTTCTGGCAAAAGTTTATTATTTCAAATATCGAGAATAATTCTTTAGATTTATAGCACAAATATTTTAATTTGTCCACATAAATTATGCATTAAAATGATAAATTCTAAGCTTATTCAATCAATATTAGCTCTTAATAATGAAGAAAAGCGATATCTGAAAAGATGGATTTTAAGTGATTTTGTCAACAAAAATGAAGACATATCAAAATTGTATAAATTTATAGAAACACGTAGAGCTATTACTGAACGAACGGTAACAAAAGAGAAATTACATAATTATTTGTATCCAAATACTGAATTTAATGATCTTAGAATTCGGCATTTAATTTGGCAAGCCACCGATATTGTGGAAGATTTTATTGTTTATTATCTGATTCAACAAAAGAAGGAAGAGAAAGAATTATTGTTAGCCAATTTTTACACTGAACGAGATTTGCCAAGATTTGCAAATCAGCATATTGAAAATGGTTTGTTGTTATTGGAAAATATGAAAGTAAGGAATGCATCCTATTTTTCCTTTCAGCATAAGTTTCATACACAGTTTCATCAAACAAATTCAAAAAACAATCGCAGTGTTGATTTAAAATTTCAAGAAATTGTGGACACGCGTTCCAATTATTTTATTTTAGAAACCTTGAAATATGCTTGCATCACGCATTCAATTCAAAAAATTGCCAGCATTAATATTCAAAATCCGATGTTGGAGTCAGTCATTCATTTAATCAAAAATGGCAACTTTTCAGATTGTGTTCCAATTCAAATTTATTATCAAATTTATTTGGTTACTTATTTTGAAGATGAAGCTGCGTTTGATTTATTTTTAAAAGAAGTAAAAGAGAACTGTGCCTTGTTTTCCATGCAAGATTTGAAAGATTTGTATCTGTTAGCCATTAATTTTTGTGTAAAAAAATCAAATCAAAACATAGAAAAATATACGGTGCTGACTTTCGAAATTTATATTTATGCCATTGAAAATAAATTTTTATTAGAAAACAATGAAATCAGCAGGTTTAGTTTTACAAATGTGGTATCGCTTGGAATTAAATTAAATAAATTAGAAGAAACGAGTTTGTTTATAAAAAAATATGCCAAATTACTAGCTACAGAATATCGACAAAACACCATTGATTTTAATTACTCAAAACTGCATTTTTCTAAGAAAGAATATGAAAAAGCATTGAAAATTTTATTAACGAATGAATTTAAAGACACGATTTGGAACTTGAACGCCAAATTTATTTTATTAAAAATTTATTTTGAAACCAAAGAAATAAACGCATTTAAAATTCAGCTAAAAGCATTTAAATTATTTATAACCAGAAAATCAAACGTTGGTTATCATCAGCAATATTTTGAAAACGTGGTAAATAGTTTCAAAACGCTTTACCGAATTTATAAAAATCCGAAAGCTAATACAGACTTTACATTTGACGCTAAAACACCTGATTTTGCTTGGTTTAATAAGGCATTGAGTGAAACAATAAAATAAAAATAACTTTTCCAAAGTTTTAAACTTTGGAAAAGTTATTAAAATATATTCCTATGAGAAATTCGGTGCTAAATCGTGTTGTTCGTAGAATGCATTAATGTAAGTAATTGCTTCTTCCACGTCATCTGTAACTAAAAATAAATCAAAATCATTTTCGCCAATATTTTTTTGATTGTCTAACACTTCTGTTTTCATCCAATCTAACATGCCTTGCCAAAATGATTTTCCTAATAGTACAATCGGAACTCTGTCAATTTTTTTGGTTTGCACTAATGTTAGCACTTCAAATAATTCATCAAAAGTACCAAATCCACCAGGCAAATACACGAAGCTTTGTGCATATTTTACGAAGCAAACTTTGCGTACAAAAAAGTAATGATGAGAAATTAATTTATCAGCATCAATGTATGGATTGTGACTTTGTTCAAATGGTAACTCAATGTTTAAACCTACTGATTTACCATTTTTATTTTGCGCACCTAAGTTTCCTGCTTCCATAATTCCTGGTCCGCCACCAGTAATTACACCGTAACCTTCTTCTACTAAGCGTTCAGCAATTTTTATAGATAATTGATAATATTGATTTTCTGGTTTTGTTCTTGCCGAACCAAAAATTGAAACGCAAGGTCCGATTTTATCCATCTTATCATACGCATCTACAAACTCACTCATGATACGAAACATGCTCCAACTATTCGATGCATTTACTTGTGTCCAGTTTTTTTGTTTAAATGGTTTTTTCTTTTTAAAATCTTCTAATGACATACTTTTATAAATTACTAATTACTAAAAAAATAAAATCCGAATTACCAAAAATTCGGACTAGCAAAGATATAAATAATTCTGTGATTTTCTACTTATCCAGTTCAGTATCAAGAGTTGATAGTTCTGTAGTTGGTTTGCTGATAATGTACAAACCAACAAAAGTCAACAAACCATTCCATAATAACATTTCTGGTCCGAATGTAAAACCTTTGATGATTTTGTCTGCGTTTTTGTCGATAAAAAAACAAATAATTGGTGCAGCCAAACAAATAATTGGCGCTAAATTGTCTTTGATATTTCTTTTGGTTAAAATACCAAACATAAACAAACCTAAAAGTGGTCCATAAGTGTAAGCTGCAATTTTTAGTAATAAATCAATCAGTGCTGATTGGTTTAAAATTTTAAATCCAATTACAAAAAGTAAGAAAACAAATGCCATGGAAAAATGCACTTTCAAACGTGTGTTGGTGCGTTGTTTTTCGTCTAAATTTTTGTTATCGTTAATTCCTAAAATATCAATGCAAATAGAAGAAGTTAACGCAGTCAATGCGCCGTCAGCACTTGGAAACAAAGCAGAAATCAATCCAATAATAAAAATAATAGAAATAAATGGAGGCAAATATTTTAATGCAATGGTTGGAAATAAATCATCGGTGTTGGCTGCCACATAGGTGTTTGTTGCATCTAATAATTGAAATTTACCATCTGCAAATTGGCTAATGTGTAATTGTTCGCTGTATAAAAACAAGACACCACCAAGCACTAAAAATATCAGATTTACAATCAATAAAATAAAACTAAATGTAATCATATTTTTTTGAGCTTCGCCTAAATTTTTACAGCTAATATTTTTTTGCATCATTTCTTGATCGAGCCCTGTCATGGCAATGGTGATAAACATTCCACCAATAATTTGTTTCAGAAAGAAATTTCCTTTCAACCAATCTGTCATAAATATTTCGGTGTAACCTTTGTCATGCAATGATGAAAACATGCTAACAAATGATAAATTCAATTTCGATTTTACAAACCAAATACACGTTACTAAAGCCAGTAACATAAACGTAGTTTGCAACATATCTGTCCAAATAATTGATTTTACACCACCTTTAAATGTGTAAATTAAAATCATAATTAAAACCACTAAAGCAGCAATAGTGAAATAACCTAAACCAGCAGGTAATAAAAAAATCTGCAAAACATTAATCACTAAATACAAGCGCAACGTAGCACCTAGTGTTCTGGATAAAATAAAAAAACTGGCGCCAGTTTTATAAGTTATATTTCCAAAACGCTTTTGCAAATAAGTATAAATAGACGTGAGATTTAATTTATAATACAATGGCAATAACACCATCGCAACTACTAAATAACCAATTAAATAGCCAAGCACCACTTGAAAATAAGCAAAGTGTGCAGCGCCAACTTTTCCTGGAACCGAAATAAATGTGACGCCAGAAAGCGAAGTGCCAATCATACCATACGCAACTATATACCACGGTGATGCTTTGCTTCCGCGAAAAAATGCATCATTATCCGAATTTCTGGATGTGTACCATGCAATAATTGAAAGAAAAATAAAGTATGCTGAAATACTAAGTACAATCCAAATTGGCGACATATTTTATAAATTAACGATTAACAATGTACGATAAAATGAAAAAATTAAACGCATAGACGCATAGAAATGATCAATTATTTAAAAGATTTACATAGAAATTAAATTTTAACATAGTTGGCTATGTTAAAGTATAACGACTATGAATTGCTACTTTTATTATTTCATTTATGCTATGAAACTATGTGTTTAAGTTTTTTAAATAAATTTTGAATGAAGTTAACAAAATATTTCATTCTAATAACTAATCACTAATTACAAATCACTAAATTCGTACCATGCAATTTCCATCCAAATTAATTGAAGACGCAGTAAATGGCTTTGCCACGTTGCCTGGAATTGGTAAAAAAACTGCTTTGCGTTTGGTAATGCATTTGTTGCAAAAAGATGAAAAAGATACGCAAACAATTGCTACTGCTATTTTAAAAATGCGCAACGAAATTAAATTTTGCAAAACCTGTCATAATGTTTCTGACGATGATATTTGCAGCATTTGCAACAATTCATATCGCGACAAAAGTGTGGTGTGTATTGTAGAAAATTTCAGAGATATTATTGCGATTGAAAACACACGTCATTACAATGGTTTGTATCATGTGTTAGAAGGATTAATTTCGCCAATGGATGGAATTGGGCCTGAACAATTGAATATTCAAAGTTTATTAACGCGCATAAAAAATGATGAAATTAAAGAAGTAATTATGGCTTTGAATCCAACAATTGATGGCGACACTACTATTTTTTATTTATCAAAAGTATTAACGATTTTCGATGTAAAAATAACATCTATCGCGCGTGGTATTGCCTTTGGTGGCGAGCTCGAATATGTAGATGAAATTACCTTGGCACGAAGCATTCAATCTCGTTTACCGTACGAAAATTACATGATAAAATGATTTGAAAATTTGAAGATGTGTTAATTTGAAAATTATTTTTGACTACAATTCAACAAAACAAACAATGACTATTTATTTCTCATTATTTCATTTTCAAATTTTCAAATTTTCAAATTGAAACAGCTTTCCATCATCATCGTAAACTATAATGTGCGCTATTTTTTAGAGCAATGTTTGCATGCTGTGAATCGTTCAGCTTGTAATTTTGAGTATGAAATTTTTGTGGTTGATAATAATTCTTCTGACGATTCGTTGTTGATGCTGAACGATAAATTTCCACAAGTAAAAGTTATAGCAAATAAAGAAAATATTGGGTTTTCAAAAGCGAATAATCAAGCTATAAAAATTAGTAATGCTGAATATGTTTTATTGCTAAATCCAGATACCATTATACAAGAAGACACCTTGCAAAAATGTATTGATAAAATGACTGAAGATACAGCAATTGCTGGACTTGGCGTGAAAATGGTAGATGGTGCTGGCGATTTTTTACCAGAATCAAAACGTGGTTTTCCATCACCGTTAGCTGCGTTTGCAAAGATGAGTGGGTTGTCGAAAATATTTCCAAAATCTAAAACATTTGGTCATTATCATTTAACGTATTTAGACAATAATGAAAATCACGAAATTGAAGTATTGTCTGGAGCATTTATGTTGCTGCGAAAATCTGTTTTAGATAAAATTGGCTTGCTCGATGAAGATTATTTTATGTATGGCGAAGACATTGATTTGTCATACAGAATAATAAAAGCCGGTTATAAAAATTACTATTTGGCTGACACATCTATCATACATTTTAAAGGTGAAAGCACGAAGAAAGGCAGCTTAAATTACATCAAAGTTTTTTACAATGCGATGATAATTTTCGCCAACAAACATATAACTGGAACCAAAGGAAAACTGTTAACATTGTTGTTGCAATTCGCTATTTTCTTTCGTGCTATTATAGCCGTTTTTCAGTCAGTTTTTGCAGGTTTGTTTTTCCCTTTTTTTGATGCGATTTTAATTTTTGCAGGAATTTTTGTGAGTAAGGAATTGTTTGAAAATGTAATTCGTGCGCAATACCAAACACATTATCCAAAAGAGTTTTTGCTCATCAACACACCAATATATATTGCTATTTGGCTGTTTTCATTATGGTTTTTTGGAAATTATAAAACCAAAAATAAATGGCGACAATTATTGGCTGGCTTAGTTGTCGGTGTGTTATTAATTGCCATTGTGTATTCGTTTTTTCCATTGTCTTTGCGCTTTTCGAGAGGAATTATCTTGTTGGTGTTCTTTATAAATAGTGCTGTTTTATCATGTTATAGATTGTTGCTTTATACATTAAATGGCACGCTTTATTCGTATATCAAATCAGATAAAAAATACATTATAGTTGGAAACGAAAACGAAGCGAATAGCATTTCTACACAATTAAAAAATGCACCAACAAAACGACAATACATTGGATTTATTTCTATAAAAAATGGCGTAAAAAATAATAAAAATTTGGGTTCAATAGAAAACCTGAAAGACATCTTAGATGCATACAAACCAAACGAAATTTTATTTTCAACGGAAGATTTAAGTATGCAGTTTATCATCGAAACCATGTCAAAAATTGAGCAATCAATAGAATATAAATTAGTTTCAAAAAACAATACTATTATCAGTAGCGCATCTAAAAATACGGCTGGAGAAATCTATACATTAGATATCGATATTTCACAAAAGAAATCAGTTTTAGATAAAATCAGGGATTGGATATAGTTAAATTTAATTATAACAATCACTGTCATTTTTTTAGGCACAAATTTTGCCTATCTTTGTACATTAAAATTTTCTTATGCAAAAAATAATATTGCTTTTAGGTATCGCATTTTTTTCTGTTTTATCAGCAAACGCACAAATGCCAGCCATTGGCACCAAAGCTACCGAATTGGCTTATAAAGATCCAAATGGAAATGTGATTTCTCTTTCCTCTTTAAAAGGTTATGTTGTTTTAATTGATTTTTGGGCATCATGGTGTGGTCCTTGTCGAAGAAACAACCCAGGTGTTGTTGCTGTTTATAATAAGTATCAAGGCAAAAAATGGAATACTGGAATTAAAGGATTTACCGTTTATAGCGTTTCTTTAGATAAAAATGCTGAACAATGGAAACAAGCAATCGTTCAAGATGGTTTAATTTGGAAAAATCACGTCTCTGATTTAGGTGGTTGGAATTCAGAAGGTGCAGCTAAATATGGCATTCGTTCCATTCCACAAACTGTATTAGTAGATGAAACCGGTTTTGTAATTGCCATCAATCCAGATCATAGTTTAATCGAACAACAATTAAATAAACGATTAAAATCTACTACTGCTGCTACTAAGAAAAAAACAACATCTAAAAAAACAACCAACAAGAAAAAATAAAGACATTTAATGTCAAAATGTCGCACAAAATCCTTTGGCAAACAATTTGCCGAAGGATTTTTAAATTCTACACTATGATAGATGCTAATGAACCGTTAACGGATACGTTTAAAGAAGAATCAACAACCGAGCAATCGAAAACACAGTCAGAAAGTCAGCAAAATGAAACTATTGCCGAAGATTCAGCTGTTGAAATAGACGAATTGTCGGTGCTGAAAAACGAAGTAGCTGAACAAAAGGATAAATTTATGCGATTGTTAGCTGAGTTTGATAACTTCAAAAAACGCAGTGCAAAAGAACGAATTGAATTGTACAAAACTGCTGGACAAGAAATAATTAAAGAATTATTGCCTGTTTTAGATGATTTTCATAGAGCAGACAAAGCTTATGCTGCAGATACAAATGCAGAAAATTATGTAAGTGGTGTTAAGTTAATTCAAGAAAAACTACAACGAACTTTGCAAAACAAAGGATTGAAAATGATTGAAAGCATCGGTTTCGATTTTAATATCGAACAACATGAAGCAATTGCAGAAGTGCCTGCACCAAGCGAAGCACTAAAAGGCAAAGTCTTAGATGAAGTGGAAAGTGGTTATACGCTAAACGATTCTATTATTCGCTATGCAAAAGTAGTGGTTGGAAAATAAGATAAATGTTAATCGTTAAAAGTTATAAGTTATCAAACCTATAACCTATAACAAATAACTTATAACAAAAAATGAAAAGAGATTATTACGAAGTATTAGGTGTGTCTAAAAGTGCATCAGCTGATGAAATTAAAAAAGCATATAGAAAATTAGCTTTACAATATCATCCAGATAGAAATCCAGGCGATAAAGCTTCTGAAGAGAAGTTTAAAGAAGCTGCAGAAGCATATGATGTATTGAGTAATGACGATAAAAAAGCACGCTACGACAGATTTGGACATCAAGGTGCTGCAGGTGGATTTGGTGGTGGTGCTGGTGGAATGAATATGGACGATATTTTTTCCAATTTCGGTGATATTTTTGGCGGCGATGGAAGTCCATTTGAATCGTTTTTTGGCGGACAACGTGGAAGAAATCAACGCGGTCGCGGACAACGAGGTAGTAATCTTCGTGTAAAAGTAAAATTAGATTTAGAGGAAATTGCGAATGGTGTTCAGAAAAAAATAAAAGTAAAAAAACATATTGTTTGTGATAATTGCAGTGGAATTGGTGCAAAAGACAGTAGTTCTTATCAAACTTGTAATACATGTAATGGAAGTGGCGTTGTTCGTAAAGTAACTTCTACTTTTTTAGGACAAATGCAGACAACTGGTGCTTGTCCAACATGCGAAGGCGAAGGAAAAATCATCACTAACAAATGCACAAAATGCCGTGGTGAAGGTAGAGTTTATGGCGAAGAAGTGGTATCAATCGATATTCCTGCTGGTGTGAGTGAAGGCATCCAATTATCGATGAATGGAAAAGGAAATGCTGGTGTTCGAGGTGGTTCTGCTGGTGATTTATTAATTAATATTGAAGAAACACCACATCCAGAATTGAAGCGCGAAGACAATAATGTTCTTTATAAATTGATTCTGAATTTTTCAGATGTTTGCCTAGGTACTCAAGTAGAAGTTCCAACTATTGGTGGCAATGCAAAAATCAAAATTCCAAAAGGCACACAAAGTGGCAAATTATTCAGGTTGCAAGGCAAAGGCATTCCAAGTTTACAAGGTTATGGCAAAGGCGACCAAATTGTAGAAGTGCAAGTGTATACACCACAAGATATTTCAAGCGACGAAGAAAATTTATTGCATAAAATGCAAAATAGCAAAAACTTCAGTCCAAACGCACAAAAAGAAAAAAACAAAGGTTTTTTCGATAAGTTTTTCCATTAAGAAGAAATACAAAAATGCCTAAAAGTAAACAATACATCTTTCAATCAGAACGTTTAGGTTTTAGGAATTGGATAACGAATGATATCGAGAAAATGACTGCAATTAATGCAGATGTTGATGTAATGCAATTTTTTCCATCAACACAAACACCACAACAAACTGCACAGTTTATTGAACGAATGCAACTTTCTTTTAATGAAAATGGATTTTGTTATTTTGCAGTAGATAAGTTGGAAACATCAGAACTCATTGGATTTATTGGCCTTGCCGAACAAAAATTTGAAGCAGATTTTACACCTTGTATCGATATTGGCTGGCGATTGGCAAAAGCAGCATGGAATAATGGCTTTGCAACTGAAGGTGCTAAAAGATGTTTAGAGTTTGCGTTTAACGATTTAAATCTGGAAAAAATAGTTGCGATGGCTCCTCAAATAAATTTGCCATCTATAAACGTGATGCAGAAAATCGGAATGAAAAGAGTTTTAACATTTTACAATCATCCGTATTTACAGGCAGACGAACGTTTAAAACCTTTCGAACTGTATGAAATATCAAAATTCGATTAGTAAATTCGTAGCGAATTAAAATCAGGAACTTATTTTTGTTGAATGCTGTTTGTTATTCACTCACCACACAATATTTTTAATGGCTCTACTAGAAATAAAAAATATTTCAAAATCGTTTCAAAATAATCAAGCATTGCAAAATGTTTCGTTGACTATTTTACCAAATAAAATTTATGGTTTACTTGGTCCAAACGGTGCTGGAAAAACAACATTGATTCGCAATATCACGCAAATATTTTATCCTGATTCAGGTGAGATATTGTTTAATGGTGAAAAATTACAACCAAAACACAGTAACCAAATTGGTTACATGCCTGAAGAACGTGGTATGTATAAAAAAATGAAAGTTGGTGAACAACTTATTTATTTTGCAAAACTGCGTGATTTTAATACAAAGCAAGCCGAAGAAAAAATTGATTATTGGTTACAAAAATTAGACATTGAAAGTTGGCGAAATAAAAACATCGAAGATTTATCAAAAGGAATGCAACAAAAAGTACAGTTTGTAGCAACTATCTTACATGCACCCAAATTATTGATTTTAGATGAACCTTTTTCTGGTTTAGATCCAATAGCAGCTGAACTGATAAAAAATAAAATTATTGAATTGAATCAGAAAGGAACAACTATTATTTTTTCTACGCATAGAATGGAAAATATTGAAGAAATGTGTGAAGATATTTTTCTCATCAATAAAGGAAAAATAATTTTAGATGGAAATGTGCAACAAATAAAACAAGATTTTAAACAACATTTATATAAGATTAGTTTAGCGGAAAATATGCAATTGAATGAGAAAATTCAACAATCAATTTCAATACAAAAACATGAAAATAACGAGCTCATTATTCAATTAAACCAAAATCAAAAACCGAATGATGTGTTGCGTATTTTATTAGATAATAATATTGAACTAAACAGCATCACTGAAATCTTACCAACTGTTGGAGAAATTTTTATACAAAAAGTAAATTCAATAAAATAAAAAATAACCACTTAAGGCACAGAAGTTCCGAATTTTCGGAACAAAGAACATTAGAAGAATATTTTCGATAAAAAAGGAAACTTAGTTATCTTATTTCTTTTCTTCTTACTTTGGTCTTTAAAATTTAAACTTCTGTTTCTTATGTGCCTTAAGTGGTAAAAAAAGTATTTTTAATGTGTTCGTTATTTCAATTATTCTTTACTTTATATTTTTAAAATGCGAAAAGTCTGGTACATCATACAACGCGAATATTTATCAAGAGTACGCAAAAGGTCGTTCATCTTATTAACGTTGTTATTGCCTGTTTTAGTTGGTGTTTTCACTGTTGTAATGGTGAAAATAGCAACCAGTTCTGGCGAAAAATTACAAATAGCTGTGCTCGATGAATCACATTTATTTCAGGATAAATTTCGTGGTTTAGATGTTGGCGAAACCTTGCGATTTGATTACTTATTAGACACTACTTTGTCGTACGAAAAACTTAAAAAAACATACGCAGAAAAGTATGATGCATTTTTATACATTCCAAAAATGGATGTTGCAAAAAATGTAGAAGTAACTTATTATTCAAGCAGCGAATTAGGTACGGTTACACAAACTCGAATTGAAAAAGCAATTTCAGAAGAACGAAGAAAGATTGTGTTAGAAAATAATAAGTACGATGTTGAAATAATTGACCAACTCGACAAAGATATTACGTTAAACAAAATAATTAACAACGAAAAAAAACAAGGAAATTCTGACATTTCTTCCTTGATTGGTTACTTGTGCGGCATGCTCATTTACATATTTTTAATTGTGTATGGCGCAATGGTCATGCGTGGTGTTACCGAAGAGAAAACCAACCGAATTATTGAAGTTTTAATTACTTCAGTAAAACCTTTTCAATTAATGATTGGAAAAATAGTTGGCATTGGCGCGGTTGGTTTAACGCAATTTATTCTTTGGGCAATCTTTACAATGATAGTGCAAACTGGCTTGCAGCTCGTTTATGGAAACGAGTTAATGGCATTGCAATCAATGAACGCAAGCAGCCAAGCGATGCAAATGTCGGAAGCAAAACAGCTAGCATTTAATTTAACAACTTCGTTGGCTGATGTAGATATTCCAAGAATTGTCTTCAGTTTTATTTTTTACTTTATTTTTGGATACTTGTTTTATGCAGCTCAATTTGCAGCCGTTGGCGCAGCCGTAAACGAAGACACCGACGCGCAATCGTTCATGTTTCCAATCACGATACCAATTATTATTTCTATTGTATTGATGTCAGTTACCATACAGCAGCCATCATCCAACACCGCTATTTGGAGTTCGATGGTTCCATTTTCGTCGTCAATCATTATGATGGCACGCATTCCGTTTCATGTGGCTTGGTGGCAACAAATTTTATCAATGTTTATCTTAGTTATTTCTTCTTTAGGAATGATCTATGTCGCTGCAAAAATTTACCGAATAGGCATTTTAACGCAAGGCAAAAAAATAACATTTAAAGAAATAGGCAAATGGATCTTTTATTAATTTTAAAAAAATCTTTTACATTTTACTTACAACTTATTACTTTTTCCTAACTTCGCACATGGAAACACTATCTCACTTTTCATCAACCAACAAATTTGCAGGCGACGGCTTAACGTTTGATGACGTTTTATTGCTACCAGCGTATTCGCAAATTTTACCAAGAGAAACACAACTTCAAACAAAGGTTACTCGAAACATTACGATTAATATTCCAATATTATCGGCTGCGATGGATACGGTTACCGAAGCAAACTTAGCCATTGCACTTGCGCGCGAAGGTGGAATTGGTGTGTTACATAAAAACATGTCGATTGATGCACAAGCACAAGAAGTACGCAAAGTAAAGCGTTCGGAAAGTGGTATGATTACCGATCCAATTACGTTGAAACCAACTGCAAAAGTGGCAGAAGCGTTTGCTTTAATGTCGGAAAATAGAATTGGTGGAATTCCAATTACCAACGAATCAGGAATTTTGGTTGGTATCTTAACGAACCGCGATTTGCGTTTTTGTAAAGATAAAAATATGCTGATTCAGGATTTAATGACGAAAGACAGATTGATTACTGCGCCAGAAAAAACTACCTTACAGCAAGCCGAAGATATTTTGCACGAATACCGAATTGAGAAATTGCCTGTTGTCGACAAAAATGGAAAACTCATCGGTTTAATTACGTATAAAGATATTACCAAAGTTAAAAATTATCCTTTTTCTTCTAAAGACGATGCTGGTAGATTGCGCGTGGCTGCTGCAGTTGGCGTCACGGCTGATATGATGCAACGCATCGAAGCATTGGTGCATGTTGGCGTTGATTTTATTTGTATTGATACGGCACATGGACATTCGCAAGGTGTGTTAACAGCTATCAAAAATGCAAAACAAACGTTTCCAAATTTAGATATAGTTGGTGGAAATGTAGCCACTGGTGCTGCAGCAAAAGCACTCGCAGACGCTGGTGTGGATGCAGTAAAAGTTGGCGTTGGACCAGGTTCTATTTGCACCACAAGAGTTGTAGCAGGCGTTGGTGTTCCACAATTAAGTGCTATTTACGATGCAGCAGTTGCACTAAAAAACACTGGCGTTCCTATCATTGGTGATGGCGGAATTCGTTACACTGGCGATATGGTGAAAGCATTGGCAGCTGGAGCAAATACCATTATGGCTGGTTCTTTATTTGCTGGTTCAGAAGAAAGTCCAGGTAAAACAGTAATTTTTGAAGGACGAAAATTTAAAACTTATCGTGGAATGGGTAGTTTAGAAGCTATGCAGGAAGGAAGCAAAGACCGATATTTCCAAGATGTAGAAGAAGATATAAAAAAATTAGTTCCAGAAGGAATTGTTGGTCGAGTGCCGTATAAAGGAACGCTGAGTGAAATTGTATATCAGTTTGTTGGTGGCTTGCGTGCAGGTATGGGTTACTGTGGTGCAAAAGATATTACTTCGTTACAAGACCATGCACAATTCGTTAAAATAACACATGCAGGTGTAAACGAATCGCATCCACACGATGTAACGATTACGAACGAAGCACCGAATTATAGTAGATAGAACTGATGAGCAACACATCAAAAGCAGTTGGTGGATTTTCTATATTAGGATTTTTAGGAATACTTTTTCACTTATTGCATAGTGCGTTTGGTATTTATGAATATAATCATAAGACAGATGTTCATAATAGTATAGAGATGTCAATTAAAAATTTGCAACAACTTCAACAAGATATGGATTCTATCAGAGAAAACGTAAAAGATACAATTCTCAGAGATTCGCTGATCCAAGAAAGAGCAAGAAAAGAAATGGATAAAATTGGATCGTCAATTAATTAGATTTTAAATTCAACTTCTCAACTTTATTTGTCCAAAATTAGCATAACAGCATCATCTCATTTTGATTCAAAGCAAAAGATAAAGCAAAAAAATTAACTAATGAAATAGATAACTTGTAGCTAAATGAACATACATGAAAAAGATGTTGACTTATTTGTTTTATAGTTTTTTTATTATTGGATGTGTTTTATTCATCGGCACATTTTTAGGAAATTATTTTTGGTTTTTTGATTTGATAAGCCACTTCAGAATTCAAGCGCTTCTTGTTTTTATTCTTACACTTTTTGGCTTTATTTTTCTGAATGACAAGAAGTTTATCATCATAAATACAGCGATTGTTTTTTATATTTTGATAAGTATTATTCCGTTTTATTTTTCAAATGAAAAAAGAATAAAGCCAAATAACAACCTAAAATTATTTTACACCAACGTTTTAACTTCAAATCAAAATTTTGGTACTTTAACTAATTTAATTCAACAAGAGAATCCAGATATTATTGGTTTGATTGAAGTAAATAAAGATTGGGAAAGCCATATTCATTGTGACCTTGATGAATACAAATATATAGTATCGCTACCACGAGACGATAATTTTGGTGTTCTACTGCTTTCAAAAAAAGAAATTTTATATTCAGAAATAAAATACTTCTGTAGTTATGAAATTCCAACTATTTATGCTTGTATAAAATCTGGAAATGACTCTATACATTTTATTTTGACGAACACAATTCCACCAACAAGCAGTTACGATTTTATCCAAAGAAATTTGCATCTCGAAAACATTAATAAATTTGTAAAACATCAATCAAATTCAATAATAGTTGGTGATTTTAATTGTTCTTCTTTTTCTCAGAATTACAATAGAATTCTAAAAAAATCGGATTTAAAAGATTCTAGAATTGGCTTTGGCTTACAACCATCTTGGCCAACTTGGGCACCAATATTTTATGTTACATTAGATCACATTTTAGTGAGCAAAAATATCAATATTATAGACAGAAAAACACTTTCTGGTTTCGGTTCTGATCATTTACCAATAGTGATGGAATTTAGTTTGTAGCTGAGAAAAAATATTACTCTTCTTCTTCCAATTTCAAGTATTTTATCATCGCTTTTCGTTTGTTCATAAATGGAAGTTCAATGCGTTTGTACAATAGATGCGCAACAACAAAAGTTAAACTAATCCACATTAAATATACTATGTAAATGTTATTTATAGCTTTATTTACATACAATCCAAATGATATTGTTTTTAAGAAAGTTCCATGTACTAAGAAAATTGAATACGAAATAAAACTAATGTATAATATCAAATTGCTTAAAAAGGATGGTTTGTATTTTATAGATTTCAGAAAAGGCAAGCACAATATTAACGCTAAAGGATTAATAAAATCGTAAAAAACAAAATGATAAAACGTCATGGCTTTGCCTGTTGCAAAGTTAAAATGCCACGGTAATGTTTTTAATTTAGGTAACTCTGTTCGCATGGTTTCATTTGTCCAGGCCCAAAGTAAAAACATAGTGGAAAAATAAACAATTACACCTATACACAACGTTATGTAACGATATTTATGCCATATTTTTGGATAAATATAACAAATATACGCAGCTAATAAACCTAGCGCTATCGTGTCTAATCGAAGTACGGTAATGGCTTTATAAAACAAAAAATAGGTTACCGATTGATTGATTGGTATTCTAAAATAATAGAATACTTTTAATGACATACTTGAGATGATCATAAAAAGCAAAATACCAAGGTATGCTTTGTGTTTAGACTTTACTATAAATAAATATAATATTAAAAAACCTGACGGAAATAAAATATAAAACCATTCTTCCACAGAAATTGTCCAGGTTTCTATATAAAATCCGTTATAAATTTTAAACGAATTCTGTAAAAACATGAAATTTAAATATGGTATGAATAATTTTTTTGTTATTAGACATACTAATAATGACAGAAAAATCAACATAAAATAGTATGCTGGTAGCGTTCGGCCCCAACGCATCACTAAAAATCTACCTAAAAATTTAAAATTTAATTTATCTGTTTTGTTTATTTCCTTTAGAAACGAATAGCCAATCAAAAAACCACTGCAAACAAAAAACATATTCACTGGATCAGGAAAAGGAATATGTACAAAATTGAATCCTTTTACAGTCGCAAGGTCATTGATAAAATGTATGTGACTTACTAGTATTACTGAAAATGCTCTAACTATGTCAAAGCCAAAATAGCGTTTCTCAGGAGATGTTATTATTGAAAATATTCCTTTCATTATAGTATTATGTAATTTTTGTTTTGTAATTCAAAACTACAAAAACTGCATAATAAAAAAAACTGTTATTAATTTCAACCTTATGTCTTACAATTTTCCTATTTTTTGTAGATAACTTCCATCAAAAAATCAGCGTCAAAAAGTATCTTTGCAGTAATGCGAGAATTAGCTGAACTTAACGAAGAACAATTTAATGCGGTCACCACAATTCATGGTCCTGTGATGATTATTGCTGGCCCAGGTTCTGGCAAAACGCGTGTGCTTACTTATCGAATTGCCTATCTGATGAAAAATGATGTCGATGCCTTTCGCATTATGGCTCTCACGTTCACCAATAAATCATCGGCAGAAATGCGCGAACGTATTGCGCAAATTGTTGGTAGTGAAGCGAAGAATTTATACATGGGCACGTTTCACTCAGTGTTTGCACGCATCTTGCGAGTAGAGGCACATCGCATGGGTTACCCAAATAATTTTACGATTTACGATCCGGACGATTGCAAATCTTTATTAAAATCGATCATAAAAGAAGAAGGTTTAAACGATAAAATATACAAACCTGCAGCAGTTTTTTATAGAATTTCAAGTGCTAAAAATGCGCTAATTGATGCTTATGCATATAAAGAAAATATGGATTTTATTGCAGATGATGAAAGTGCTGGAAAACCAAAAATTGCCGATTTATTTCAAAAATATCAAGATAGATGTTTTAAAGCAGGAGCGATGGATTTCGATGATTTGATTTTGAAAATGTATGAGCTGCTTTCCAAATTTCCAGATGTTTTATATAAATATCAAAAGCGTTTTTCGCACATGTTGATTGATGAGTTTCAAGACACAAATTATGCGCAATATAAAATTGTAAAACTTTTAGCAGCACAACACGAAAATGTTTGTGTGGTTGGCGATGATGCACAAAGTATCTATGCGTTTCGTGGCGCCACGATTGATAATATTTTAAGTTTTGAAAAAGACTATCCAGATTTAAAAATATTTAAACTTGAACAAAATTATCGCTCAACAGAATCCATAGTTGAAGCTGCAAATGATATTATCAAGTTTAATAAAGGTCAATTACCGAAAAAAATATGGACAGATATTAAAGGTGGTGAAAAAATAAAAGTATTTAAAACAGCCAGCGACTCTGATGAAGCACGCGTGGTTGCTGATTCTATTTTCGACCAAAAAATGAGTCATCATTTAGTGCATTCTGAGTTTGCAATTTTGTATAGAACCAATGCGCAATCACGTTCGTTTGA